>JAGQJA010000071.1:0-6256 GCA_020430845.1 Myxococcales bacterium | reverse complement strand
ACCGACGCGGCGGTCGACGAGGTGTGCGACGTCGTGCGCGGCGAGCGGCTCGCCGGCGTCGTCGCGACCAACACCACCACCTCGCGTGCGGGCCTCGAGACGCCCGCCGACGCGGTCGAGCGCATCGGCGCGGGTGGTCTCAGCGGCGCGCCGCTCTTCGCGCGATCCGTGTCGGTGGTGCGCAACGTGCGCGCGCGCCTCGGGGAGGGCTTCACCGTGATCGGCGTGGGCGGCATCTCGTCGACCGAGCAGGCGCTCACGATGCTGCGCGCCGGCGCGGACCTGCTGCAGATGTACACGGGCTTCGTGTACGAGGGGCCCGCCGCGCCACGCACGATCGCGCGGGGCGTGGCACGCGCGCTCTCGGCCGACGGCGAGGGTCAGCGCTTGGGCAGCACCATGGCGAGGATCGTCTCGACGATGTGAGCCTTGCGCGCGGCGACGAAGGCGCCCCCGATGGGCTCCTTCCAGATCGCGCCGACGAACGCCTCCTCTTGGAAAGGGAAGGCGGCCATGGCCACGCAAGAGAGCACGAGGTGTCGCGCGTCGACGTCCTTGCGGATCTCGCCGCGGCGCTTCATCTCGTCGATGCGCTCGATGATCGCCTCGAACACCGGGCCCACGGTGTCGCTGAAGATGGTGGCGGCAGGCTGATCGGAGCGCACCGCGTCGTGGTGCAAGATCGCGATGAACGCGCGGTTCTCGGCGAAGAAACGCAGGATGAGATCGACGAAGCCCTCGGCGACCGCCTCGAGCTCCTTGACCGTGCGCCGCTTGCGGCCTTTGGTCGGCGCGTCCATGCGGCTGAGGAGCGTCCACACGCCCTCGGTCATGGCGGCGAACCCGGCGCGCACCACCTCGGCGTGCAGGCCCTCCTTGTCGCCGAAGTAGTGATGGATGAGCGCCTGCTGCACGCCCGCGGCGCGCGCGATCGTGCCGAGCCGCGCGCCGTCGTAGCCCTTGGCCGCGAGCTCGGCGGTGGCCGCCTCGAGGATGCGTCGGCGCGTCTCGGCAGCGTTGCGCTCACGCTTGGGTGCGCCGCGCTCCGCCGTCTGGCCCGGCCTCACGCCGCTGCGCTTTGCGGCGACACGTCGCTCGCCCGCGCGGGCCGCGCGTGCGAACACCGACGACAGCGGCTCCGGGTCGAGCCTTCGCGTGGAGGTGAGGCCGATCTTCAAGGTGGGTCCATTGTGCACGACTCACGTACCGCATCAAAACGGGATGGTGTGCGGTGAGGTGTGCAGCGCGGACGGCGCGCGCGATCGGGCGCGCTCAGGCGCTGGCGTCCCAGTCCTCGTACTCGATGACGTCGAGCTCCTCGAAGCCTCGGCGCACGCGCGGCGTCATGAGGCCGAGGCGTTTGACGTTGGGGACGATCTTGCTGAAGAGCAGCCGGCGGAACATCTGCATCATCTCCGAGCGCTCCGCGGCCTCCTCGCACTCCTTCTTGGGCAGACCGGCGGCCTCCCAGACCTCTTGCGCGAGGAACCTGTCGCGCAGCTGCTTGGAGCTCTCGATGATGAAGTCCTCGCGGTCGCGCAGCTCCGACTCGGGCATGTGGTCGTAGACGCCCTTGAGCGAGAGCACGCCGAACGCCACGTGCCGCGCCTCGTCCTGCATGATGAGGTGCGTGATCTCCTTGATGAGCGGCTCCTTGGCCGTGTTGTGGATGAGCCCGAACGCGCCGAGCGCCACGCCCTCGACGAGGATCTGCATGCCCAGGTACTTCATGTCCCAGCGCGAGTCGGTGAGCACCGTGTCGAGCAGCGACTTGAGGTACGGGCTCGGCGGGTAGACGAGCTCGATCTTCTCGTTGAGGTAGCGGTCGTACGCCTCGACGTGGCGCGCCTCGTCGAACACCTGCGCGGCGGCGTACAGCTTGGCGTCGGCGGTCGGGGCCGTCGCGACGATCTGCGACGTGGCCAGGAGCGCGCCCTGCTCGCCGTGCAAGAAGTTCGAGATCATGTAGCTGGCGAGGTGCTGCCTCAGGCGCGGGACCTCGCGCTTCTTGTCGAGGCGACGCCAGATGTCGGTGCCGTAGATCGGGTTGAACGCGTCGCTGACGATCTCGGCCTGCGGGTCGACGTCGGTGTCCCACGCGAGGCGCGTGCGCGCGTTCCACATGAGGTCCTTGGACTTCTCGTAGAGCGTGTGCAGGTCGGGGCGGGTCGAGCCGTACTTCCACGTGTACGAGAGCTCGTGCGCGACCGCGAGCACGCTCTCCTCGGGCGAGGGCATCGCCGGCATGCGCGCGTCGGGCACGGCCTCGACGCGCGTGCGCGAGGTGTCGTCGTCGGCCGCGCTCACGCCGCTCTCGGGCGGCGACGACGGGGCGGCGGCGTCCGCGTCGGTTCGAGGCGCCTCGGCGGCGAGCTCGCGTTCGGAGGGTGTGTCGGCGAGCGCCACCACACCGCTCTCGTCGGCGCTCGCGTCTCGCTCGGGCCTCTCTTTCGTGCGCCTGCGCAGCAGACCCCCGGGACCCAGGGTGGTGTCGAACACGGCTCGTGCGACCGAGACGGCGAGGGAACGCGCCATGAGAGCTCCTCCACGGCCCGCGCGGGGCCCGTTGCTTATTTATTTTTTAGTAAATTGAGGGGAAGTCAAGACGCGCCCGATCTCGCCCTGTTTCCGCGCACCTGCGGGGGAGCCTCAGCGGCGGCTGACGGAGAAGTGCGTCGCGCTCGAGCTCGGGACGCCGGCGTTGCCGCGCAGCCCGATCGACACGCGCGCGCCCTCGGCGATCGTGCCGGGGCACGCCCGCGGCTCGCCGCCGTCGATCGCGGCGGACACGGCCGAGCCGCGTCGCTCGACGTGCAGGTGCTGTCGCGCGGCCGCCGCGAACGCGCACGCGACGCCGCCGATCTCGACCTCGACGCCGTCGGTCTGACGCATCACCACGTACGGAGCCGCCGAGGTCACGTCGAGGTCGACGTCGACGTCGGCGAACGTGAGGTCGGCCAGGAACGCGCTCGCGCCGGGGCCGAGCACGAGCCCGATCGCGTTGTCGTAGCGCACGGGGCGCCCTGGCCCGGCGAGGCGGTCGGGGACGAAGAACGCGGGCCCGTCGTCGAGCAGCGGCTTGGGCGCGGCGGCGAACTCGGAGCGCGTCGAGAAGCGGTATCCCGCGACGAACGTGCCCGTGACGGACATGTCGCTCGGGGCGACGGCGTCCTCGATCCACAGCGCCAGGCCCGCGTCGCCCGAGGCCACGGCGCCGGCGCCGGGACCGCTCGTGGGCGCGTCGGCGATCGCCTGGAACGCGCCGAACCACGGCTGCCATCGCATCCACCGCTTGCCCGTCCACAGGGCGGGCGCGCCGTCGGTCCCGGGGAAGAGCCGCACGACCTCGAGCTCGGTCGGGTCGAGCGCCACGCCGGGCTCGAGGCCGCCCTCGGCCGTGATCATCCACACGTTGTTGAAGTTGGGCGCGCTCGTGTCGGTGGGGGCGATGACGGCGAGCGCCCCACCGGCGTCGAGCGCGACGAAGCCCCGCTCTCGTCCCGTCACGAGGTCTTGCGGGCGCTTCGTGGGGCGGCTCGCGTCGGGCGCGAACCACTCGAGCGTCGGCACAGGCTCGCCGCGCGCGTCGACCCCGCCCGCCACGAGGATCTCACCCGAGGCGAGGCGCAGCACGGTGGGCGCGCGGCGTGGCACGAGCAAGAGGGCGCCGGCGAGCCTGGCGTTGCGGCTGACCGGGTCGATGATCTCGAGCGTGCGGAGCGGACCGCCGAGCCCCATGCCGCCCACGAGGAGCGTCTCGCCGTTGTGCAGCATGACGGCGCCGTGCTCCGAGCGCGGCTCCGACAGGCTGACGCGCGTGCGATCGAAGTCGCCGAGCTTCTCGCGTGACGTCGCGTCGGGCACGTAGATCTCGGCGCTCGCGAGCGCGACGCCCGTGTCGGGGTCTTCGCCGCCCGCGACGATGGCTGCCGTGGGCGCGGCGTCGACCTGACGGCTCGACGTCACCGACGCCTTGGTGCGTCGCGTCCCGAGCCCCAGCTTGAGGCTGTCGAGCACGCCGCGCGAGAGGTCGCCCACGTACGTCTCGGGCACGGTCGCGGCGCTGGTGGCGCGCCCTCCGGCCACGAGCAGGTGGTGGCCGAACACACCGAAGATCGCCCCCTCGCGCGGGATGACGTTGCGCGAGAGCCGGCACGTCTCGCCTTGCGGCCACACGAGCACGCTCACCGGGCCCTGGGGCGGCACCGTGGCCACGCCGCGCCAGTCGACGCCCTGCGCCGGGTGCGTCACGTCGACCACGAGCGAGCGCGTCGCCGACGGGAGCGCCGCCATGGGCGCGTCGACGTCGCGCAAGAAGAGCGAGGCCACCGGGGGCGCGTCCGCGCTCGGCTCGAAGTCGCCGCCCGCGTACACGACGGCGAACGCGCGGGCTTGATCGACGGGACAGGAGCGGGGCGAGTACACGATCACCTGACGGTCCTCGACGCGCGCCGACGGCTTGCACGCCGTGACGATCAGCGCGGCCGAGGCGGCGACGATCGCTGCGCGGAGGAGCTTCGCTTCGGTCGGCATGGGGGGGCGAGGGGGTGCGCGTCCTACACTGTCGCAGCGCGCGGACGTTCGCGTGGCCGGCGGCAATCCTGTTACGATTCCTCCGCATTGTACCCCCAAGTCTTCGGGAAGTACGTCCTCGAGCGTGAGCTCGCGCGCGGGGGGATGGCGCGCGTGCTGCTCGCCACCCTACGTGGCGCGGGTGGCTTCGAGAAGCGCCTCGTCGTGAAGCAGATTCGCGACGAGCTGGCGTACGACCACACGTTCGTCGGGCGCTTCGTCGAGGAGGCGAAGACCACCGTCGCGCTCAGTCACCCGAACATCGTGCCCGTTTACGAGCTCGGCGTGGAGCAGGGCACCTACTACCTGGCGATGGAGCTCGTCGAGGGCGTGAGCGTCGCCGAGCTGATGCGCGCGCGCGAAGGGGGCATCGGCGGCCCGCTCTCTCCCGAGGAGGGCGCCTACGTGGGCGTCGAGGTGTGCCGCGCGCTCGACTACGCGCATCGCCGCATGCGCGTGGTGCACCGCGACATCACGCCTCGAAACGTGATGATCGACGAAGAAGGTCAGGTCAAGCTGATCGACTTCGGCATCGCCGCGCCCGCGCGCGTCGCCGGTCACGAGGTGTTCGGGTCGCCGGGCCACATGCCGCCGGAGCAAGTGGACGGCCGCGAGCTGGGGCCTCCCACCGACGTCTTCGCCGTCGCGGTGCTCTTGATGGAAGCGTGGACGGGGCAGCCGCCGTTCCGTCGCGCGACCCCCGAAGAGTGCGACCGCGCGATGCGCGAGCCCCACCCGCGCCCGGGCGATCACGATCCGCGCCTGGTGCCGCTCGACGACGCCCTCCTCCGCGCGATGGAGCTCGATCCGAAGGCGCGCCACCAGGACGCCGAAGCCCTGGGTCGAGAGCTGCGCAACTTTCTCCAGGGCGTGGACGCGCTCGACGTGGCGCGCGCGCTCGGACGTCGTGTGCGCACGGTGCGCGAGGCGGCGCGGATGGCGCGCGAGGCGGAGCGGAGCAGCTCCCCCGGCCGGGCGCCGGCGCCGAGCCACGGCGAGATGGTGACCCGGACCTTTGCCGCGCGCGACGAGGCCGTGAGCTGGTCGACCAAGCCTCCGCCGCCCGACGATCCGTCGGCGCCGAGCACGCGCGCGCTCCCTGGCGGCACACCCGAGCCCGCGGCCGCGCTGCAGGGCGCGCCGACGAAGAAGCCGGCGTTCGATCCCGCGATGAGCATCCCGACGCCGCTCATGATCGAGCCCGAGGCGATGGAAGACGTGGTCGCGCGCGCTCGCGAGGCCGCCGAAAAAGAAGATCGGCCCTCGGCCGATCGCGTCGAGACGATCGCGACGCGCCCGTTCGAGACGCCGGTCAAGCTCGAGCAGCCCAAGCGCGAAGAGCCCGCGAGGGCGCGCTCGACGTGGCCGCTCGTCGGCGTGCTGCTCGCCGGAGTGATCGTCGCTGCGCTCTTCTTGCGCGCGCGCGTGGTCGACGGTCCCGCCGACGCGCCCCCCACGCCGGCCGCCACGTCGACGCAGGCCGCGCCGCCGTCCGCGACGAGCGCCACGCCTGTCGCCACCGAGACGCCGCCGGTCCCTGCGCCGGCGACGACGACCCAGCCCGCGCCGCGCCCATCGGCTCCTGCGTCGCACGGCCCGGTGCCCGTCGCTTCGCCCGCCACGCCTCCTTCGGCGCCAGCCGCCGCCCCCGGCCGCGCCACGGTCGCGCTCTTCGGCGATCCCG
>JAGQJA010000694.1 GCA_020430845.1 Myxococcales bacterium | reverse complement strand
CGCTCACGGCCGCCATCGCTTCGTTCGTCGTGCCCCACGCAGGACGCGCGATCGTGCCCCTCTGGACGTTCGGCAAGTGGCTGCTCGTCGTAGCCTTCGCGCTCGAGCTCGCGTGGGTGCACCGCGCGTGGTCGGCCCTCCCGCCGTGGTGCCGCGCGACGGCCACGGGGCGCGCGGTGACGCCCTCCGAGGCGGTCTTCTATCACTTCGTCCCCATCCTCAACCTCGGCTGGGTCTTCACCGCGCACATCGGCGTGTGCGAGGCCACCAACGCGGTGCTCGAGGCGTACGGCGAGGATCGCGCCTCGCCGCGGGCGTCTCCGCGCCTCGCGTTCTGGGCGCTCACGCTCGGCAGCATCCCCGGGATCGCGGTCCTCGCGCTTCCCCTCTTGCTCGGTCGCCACATGGCCCGGTGCGACGCCGCGCAGCTCCGGATGCACGCCTTGCTCGTGGCCGCCCCGCCCCCGCGTCCCCTCGCGCCGCCGACCGAAGGCCCCGGACGCCGCTCGCTGATCCGGTGGAGGTGGGTCGGGCCGGCGACCTTCCTCTTCTGCATCATCGCGCCGGCCGTCGCGCTGTCGATCCTCGCCGGGCGCGCCGTCAAGAAGGCGAAGTCCGAGATCGCGCGCCTCGAGGCCTCGGCGGCGACCGCGCCCGCCCGCGACGGCTCCCCGGACGCGATCGTCAGCGCGATCGCGTCTGCCGTGGCGGACTGCGCGAGTCAGCACCCCGACGAGCCGCTGCCCGAGCTCCGCGACTGTCCCGCCGCGCAGGCCGCCATGCCGCACGGCCGACGCCACCACGAGTACGAGCTCGAGCTCGACTCTGCGCACGCGGGCTCGGTGCGCGCGCGAAGCAAAGGGTCGAACGCCGTCGTCTCCGAGGTGTTCGTCGGCTGCTCCGCGGGCCGATGCCAGACGGCGACCGCGGCGTTCGCCCCCGCGCCACCGACCCCCGCGTGGCACGAGTCTCGCGGGACCGTGCCGGGCAAGTACCCCAGCGCGCGGGCCGTCGCGTGGGTCGGAACCGAGCTGCGCGTGCTGGTCCCGCACGGCGTCATGACGGTGCTCTCCGTGTCCACCTCGTCTACGGCAGGGTCGGCCTCGCTCGAGGCCTACACGAAGCGCTCGTCGGACGAGCTGGTCGCGATGAGCGCGGACGGTCGCTTCGCGGTTCGTACGACGCCACGCTTCGTCAGCGTGATCGACCTGGTCTCCGGTCAGGAGCAGTCGCTCTCGCGTGCGGCGCTGGGCCTCGAGTCGGGAGAGCGGCCGAGCAATGTCTTGTTCTCGCTCTCCGCAGACGGGAGCGTCGTCGGCGCGTACGCCGGGGTGTCGTCTCGCTTCGTCGGGTACGACCGCGTCAAGCAGCGTCGCGTGGGCGCTCCGCTCGTCGTCGGCGGCCGCGCCAGGATCTCCGCGAACGGGCGCGAGGCCGAGGTCGAAGGGAACCCTTTTGTGGTGCGCGATCTCGCACGCGGAGCGGTGATCGCGCGGCTCCCCGTCGGCACGATCCGGTCGCGCACCGGCAAGTGGGCGTACGCGTGGCGCAGCTCTCCGGCGGGGATGTCGGTCACGGTCATCGACCCGAGCTCGGGCGCGCCGCGCGGCGCGCTTCAGGGCACGCCCACGGGTCACGCCGAGGTCACCGGGCTCGCGGAGTGCTCACCGCGCGAGCCCGGCGGACCGACGCGGTTCGCCATCCTCCACGGGTTCGACGTGACGCTGCACGACATCCCCTCGGGCGCGCGCGTGGGAAGTGCCTCGGTGCACTACAAGGGCCTGTCGCGCTCGATCGTCGCCTGCGCGCGCGGCGGCGACGACGTCGTGGTGATCGTCGACGGCAACCTCGCGCGCGTGACGCCTCGCTGATCGCGCCGCGCGACGACGTGACATGCAGGGCGCAACCCCAGTCGGCGGTATGCTCGGCGTCCCATGACGCAGACCCCCGCGGACCAGGCCGAGCTCTTTCGCAAGATGGCGGCCGGCTACGACGCCGCGATCCGCGTCTACCAGCCGTCGTACGACGACATGCTCCACCTCTCGACGGATCTCGCGGCGGCCTGCGCCCCCGGCCGGACGCGGTGTCTCGACTACGGGTGCGGGACCGGTGGAGCGTTGGCGCAGCTGTGTGCGCTCTTCGACGAGGTGGTCGCGGTCGACCCCGGACGCGCGATGCTGGACGTGGCGCGCGCCCGCGCATCGCAAGAGCAGGGCGACGGCGCGGCGCGCGTCCGCTTCGTCGAAGGCACGACTTCTTCGGCGGAGGTGGCGGCGCTCGACGACGCGAGCTTCGACGCCGCGCACTGCTCGATGGTGCTCATGTTCGTGGAGGGCGACGAGGCAAAGCTCGCGACGCTGCGCGCGCTCCACCGCCTGCTCCGCCCCGGCGCGGCGCTCGTGCAGACCGAGGTGCTGCGCGACGCGGACGAGGACGCCACCTTCGAGCTGTGGCGCGCGATCATGCGGCGCCGCGGCGCGACCGAGGAGCAGATCGCCACGGGAGAACGTCAGATCCACGCGCTGATGCACCGACGCGACGCGGGCGAGATCCGCGCGCTGCTCGCTGCGGCCGGCTTCGCGCATGTGACGCAGGCCTACCAGTCGCTCCACACGGCGATCTTCGTCGCGCGCAAGTAGTCGCGTCGTCGAGGCGGACGTACCGCCCACGCGGCAGCGATCGGCGAGCATAGACGTCGGTGCCGGTCGCGCTCACGCTCCCGGGAACGTGGCCTTGCCCGAGCGGCAGCTCTGGGGGTCACAATCCGGACCGTTGGGCCCCGAGGACGTCGTCCACGTCACCGGGACGGACTTGTCGTCCAACACGGCCCCGTCACGACGGACCTGGAGTCGGACCGTCGTGACCCGGCTGTTGTCGATCACGAGACTGCCGATCGTAGCCGGCGCTCCGGCGTCACTCGGCCGGGGCGGATACGCGACCACCTTGGCGTCGCCCACGCACGAGCGACGTCGTGCGTACGCGCGTCACCTGATCTGCGTGTCGCGGTGACGTGGGGCGCCTCGCGTCCCTCGCCGAGAGCGTCAGTTCTTCGTGATGTCGGGCAGCAGGCCTTTGACGAGGTCGGTCTCGGCGAGGCGCTCGGCCACGGCGTCGACCTCGGCGCTGTCCTTGAAGAACGAGAGCTGCTTGTTGGCCCGCTCGATCGCGAACCGCGACGCCGTGTTGAGCACCACGCCCTTGGCGCGGTCGGTCGCCTCTTGGATGACGAGCTCGCGCGCCTTGCCCTTGCCCTCGCGCGCGATCGACATCACCGCGCCGCTCACGGCGCGCGCCTTCTCGCTGTACTCGATGGCCGTGGTGAGCACCTTGGTGACCTCACCGCCGTGCGGGAGCAGGGCCGCGAGCGTGGTCAGGTACGAGAGGTAGTCGTCGTCGCCGCGCCAGATGTCGAGCACGGTGCGGTACACGCGTGACGTGGGCAGCCCGGTCGTCGCGTCGAGCACGCTGAGAAAGGCTCCGAGAGCCGCGAGCTTCTTCTCGCGCTCGTCGGCCTTCCACTTGGCGAACTCCTTGCTCTGCTCGATCTCCGTCGAGAGCGCGCGCCCCGCGGCCACGAGCTTCTGTCGCGCGGTCTCCTCGGCGGGGAACTCGGGCGGGCGCACCGGCGTCGCGCCGTCCACCTCGATCGCGAGCAGCACCTTGCGGATGCTCGCGGCGAGCGTGGCCGAGTTGGCGTCTGTCGACCGCACGACCAGCCCGACGGCCACGATGTCGGCCTCGATCATCCCGAGCCGCTTGCGATCGTCCTCGATGCGCTCCACCAAGAGCAGGAGGATCTCTTCGTAGTCCTTGGCGGACACGTCTTTGGGCAGCTCGTAGGGCACCTTGCCCGGGTCCTTGCGCAGGTCGACGAGCTGCTCGGTGAGGCGGTACTGCTCGACGCGTCCCTCTTCGATCGCGGTGCGGATGCGCTGGAGCTGCGCGAGCAGGCGCGTCATGGCCCAGTCGAGGCGGCGGATCTCTTCGTAGTCGGTGTGGATGTGCTCGCGCGCGCGCATCCAGTTGGCCTCGGCGGCGCGGCGCCCGGCCTCGTCCATGTCGGCCGTGAACGTGAGGCGCTCGGGCACCTTGCGCTGCATACGAAAGGCGCTCGCGTCCTCGTCGACCTTGATGAAGAACGGGACCTCGCGCTTCTGCAGTTGGTGCAAGGCCACGACGCCCTTCTGCGCGAGGATGCGGTAGGCGTTCTGGCTGCTCGTCTCGGCGGCGCTCTGCACGCTCGCGTAACGCGACGAGTAGAGCTTGTACGCGCCGTGCACCCAGTCCTTGCCGTGCAGGTGCGCGAGCGGCGCCTCGGCGCCCTTTCCGCACGCGGCGATGAGCACCGGCGAGCTCACGATGGCCACGAGGGGGAACGTGCCGAGGCCCGCGAGCAGAGAGCGGCGCCCGATCGTCTTCGTCATAGCGGGGTCACCTCTCTGCGAGACGCGAAGCGCGCCTTGACGTCACCGGTCGTGACGCGCGCGACACCGGGCCGGCCGGGCTGCCCCGACGCACCAGACAAGCCTGCGGGCCCCGTGGGCCCTTGGCTGCCGGGTGAGCCGCTCGGCGCGGGCGAGACGTACTGACCCGGTCGCGACGGCGGAGGCGTGATGCCCCGGCCGCCCGGCCCGCCCTGGCCGCCCGGACCGCCCGCGCC
>JAGQJA010000693.1:902-1629 GCA_020430845.1 Myxococcales bacterium | reverse complement strand
TACACCGTCGCCGTCACGAAGTAGCGCGGGATCACGACCGTCCGCGCACGATCGCCCGCACCGGCGCGAAGAAGATCGGACTAGAACGCCGTGGTGCACACGCCGTCGAAGGCCGCATCGAACGCCGCGCCTCGGCGCTTCGCGATGGCCTTCAGCACGTCGCAGCCCGACTTGTTGACCGCGTCGCGGAGCTGCGGTCCGTTGGCGCCCACGACGACGGCGATCTTTCGCGCGGGGTCGTAGGACACGGCCGACGTGGTCCCGGCGGCGTTGCCGTTCTTCTTGTAGACCTCGAAGCCCGTGCCCGAGAGGATGCCGAGCCCGAGGCCTTGATCGACGTCGACGCCGTTCGGGGTGCGGCGCGCGAACCGCGGCTTCTCCATCGCCGCGACCGTGCGCGAGACATCCGCGGACGGCGCCGGGTCGATGCGCGCGAACAGGCGCAGCATGCGACCGAGGTCGGCGGCGGTCGACACGACGTACCCGTCGCCCGTGAAGACAGGCGACGTGATCGGCGGCACCGCGGCGAGCGCCGGGCCCGCGTGGCCCACCATGATCGGGATGCGCGACGGCGTGCCGAGCGTCTCGGGCGCGAGCGTGTCGAGCATCCCCATCGGGCCGAAGACGCCCGGCAGGATCGTCGCGAACGACGCTCCCTCGTGCTCCTCGAGCGCGGCCTGCGCGACCGCGAAGCCGAAGTCGGAGTACGTGTACGCCGCACCCGGCG
>JAGQJA010000693.1:0-806 GCA_020430845.1 Myxococcales bacterium | reverse complement strand
GCCTGCAGCGTCTGCGGATAGTGCGCGAGCCCCGACGTGTGGGTGAGCAGGTGCGCGAGCGTGACGGCCTCTCCGTTCGCGCCGCGAGGCACGGACCACCCCGCGGGCAGATGCGCCTCTGCGCTCTCGTCGAGGCGCGCCTCGCCCATCTTCGCGGTGAGCATGTACGCCGTGAGCACCTTGGAGACGGACCCGATGGACCAGCCCTCGGCGCCCGTGGACCGCGTCGTCGATCCGCGCTCGAGCGCGCCGAACGCGTACGTCGTGCTGAGGCCCTCGCCCTCTACGCGAACGATCATGCCGATCGCCTTGTCCGTCACACCAGACGCGTCGACCCAGGGCTCGACCAGCGCGGCGACCTCTTCGTCGATCCCGGCCCAGACGTCGGGGGCGGCGGAAGCCGTGGGCGCGGAGGGCTCGGGGCTGGTCGACGGCGGTCGGGCGGGCTCGACCGGCGCGCTCGACGCGGGCGCATCGGGTGACGCCCCGCACCCCACCGCGATCAGCACCGACCCCAGAACCGCAGCTCGCATCGTTCGCACGCTCATGCCGAAGAGGAGAGCAAGTCCCAGGCCGCGCGGGACGGGGGGCAGGCGGCACGAAATCTCCCGAAAAGAAGGCGCGAGTCGCACGCTCGACCATGAACGCGCGCGCGTCCACAGGGCATCGCGGCGTTCGTGGATCAGAGGGGACGCAGACGCAAACGCAAGACGCGGACGCAGACGCAGACGCGGGCGCAGACGCAAACGCAGACGCGGGCGCGGGCGCGAGCGCGGGCGCAGGAGCGGGCGCGGGCGCGGGCGCGG
>JAGQJA010000692.1:9416-10796 GCA_020430845.1 Myxococcales bacterium | reverse complement strand
AAAGGGGACCCATGGGGATACGACGGGACGGGTTGCTCGCGCGGCGCGCGATGCTCCAGGGCGGCCTCGCGGGCTTCGCCGGGCTCATGGGTCGTGGGCTCATGGGCTGCTCGACGAGCTCGGGTGACGCGCCGGCCGCGCAGACCCCCACGCTGCCGCCGGGCGGTGACGAGTTCGCGTTCGTGCCGATGACGCGCCCCAAGCTCGTCTCGCGCATCGCCGAGATCGGGCCCCTCGGCGCGCCCGACGCGCTCGGCGTGCGCGTCGCCGCGGGCTTCACGGCGCGCGTCGTCGCCGAGACCGGTAAGGCACCCGTGCCCGGCAAGCCCTACGTCTGGCACACGGCTCCCGACGGCGGCGCGACCTTTCCCGCGCCCGACGGCGGTTGGATCTATGTCTCCAACTCGGAGGTCCCCTTCGTAGGTGGCGTCGGCGCGCTCCGGTTCGACGCGAGCGGCGCGCTCGTCGACGCCTACCGCATCCTCGACAAGACGCAGGCCAACTGCGCGGGCGGCCCGTCTCCGTGGGGCACGTGGCTCTCGTGCGAAGAGATCCCCAAGGGCGTCGTGCACGAGTGCGACCCGCGCGGCGAACGGCCCGCCGTGGTGCGGCCCGCGCTCGGCACCTTTCGACACGAGGCGGTCGCGTTCGACCCCGTCCGACACCACGTGTACCTCACCGAGGACGAGCCCGACGGCGCGCTCTATCGATTCACGCCCCTCGGCCTCAACAAGCACGGCTTCGCCAACCTCGCCGAGGGCGCGCTCGAGGTCGCGGTCGTGGCGACCGACGGCGCCGTGTCGTGGAAGAGGGTGCCCGAGCCGAGCTTCACGGGCGACGTGGCCACGCGCGCGCAGGTCCCCGACGCGACGAAGTTCGACGGCGGCGAGGGGATCTGGTGGCATGAGGGCGTGCTCTACTTCACCACCAAGGGAGACAACCGCGTGTGGGCGCTCGACACCGCCGCGCAGCGCATGTCCACGCTCTACGACGCGGCCAAGCAGACCGACGCGGTCCTCACCGGCGTCGACAACGTGACGGTGTCGTGCTGCGGGGACGTGCTCGTGGCCGAGGACGGCGGCGACATGCAGGTGGTGGCGATCCTGCCGTCGGGACAGGCCAAGGCGCTGCTCCAGGTCACCGGCCACGACAAGAGCGAGATCACCGGACCGGCCTTCGACCCGTCGGGCACTCGCCTCTACTTCAGCTCGCAGCGCGGTGTGGGCAACAACGGTGTCGGCATCACGTACGAGGTCTCGGGCCCGTTCCACGCGCCGGGCTGACGACGGGTGGGGGACGCGATGGGTAACGCGCAGGAGACCGAGAAGCCCTCCGACGATCCGGCGGCAGAGGCGGCGAGCCCGAAGGCCGAGACCGACG
>JAGQJA010000692.1:0-9350 GCA_020430845.1 Myxococcales bacterium | reverse complement strand
GCGCGAGCCCGAAGGCCGAGACCGAGACCGCCGACGAACGACGCGAGGACGCCAAGAAGGCGGGCGCGCGCGAGGAGAGCCGGGCGCGCGAGACGGTGAAGTCGATCGCCGCGCTCGTGGTGGTGCTGCTCGTGCTCGAGCTCGTGGTGCGCGTCGTGTTCGCCGTGCGCCACGCGATGGTCGAGTACGTGGCGCTGCCGTACGTGATGGGCGGCGACTTCGGCCCCCAGCCCCCGTGGGCCGACGGCGAACGCATGCGTATGCATGATCCGGAGCTCTTCTGGAGAGGGCGGCCCGACTTCGAGCAGAAGTACGTCAACCTGTTCACCGCCGTCGAGAGCGACGAGGTGCGGCGCGCGGTGCTCCGACGTTTCAGCCCTTCGCTCCCCGCCGAGCTCCAGGGCAACCCCACGTGGCGCGTGAAGCTCGATCACGAGGGCTTCCGCGGCGACGCGCTCGGCCCCAAGAACCCCGACGCTCTCCGCGTCGTGTGTCTGGGCGACTCGTGGACGTTCGGCGCGAGCGTCGATCAAGACGCGTCGTACCCCGCGCAGGTCGAGAAGCTGCTCGCGACGCAGTACCCCGGCAAGAAGCTCGAGGTGAAGAACCTCGGCATCATCGGCCACTCGTCCTTCCAAGGGGTGAAGCTATTGCCGACGGCGATGGCGCTCGAGCCCGACGTGCTCGTGATCGCGTACGCGATGAACGAACGCCACTGGGCGGGCTACAAGAGCTCCGATCCGATCGCGGCCCCCAAGACACCGCTCTTCGCCCACTCCGAGCTCTACAAGCTGCTCAAGTACTGGGCGCAGTCGATCGCGTGGAAGCCCAAGCCGATGAACGACCTGCTGCGCTGGGAGGCCGGGCAGCGCGTCTCGCTCGAGGCGTTCGAGGACGAAGGCGAGCTCGAGGACTGGATGCAGCGCTCGCTCGCCGACTACGACGCGAACGTCATGACGATGATGAAGGCCGCGCGCGATCGAAAGATGGACGTGGTGCTCGTCTACCCCGAGTTCTGGGTCGACGGACCGTACGGCCGCGCCGCACGGCGCATCGCGCAGCGCGAGGGCGTGCCGCTGGTCGACGTCAGCAAGATCGTCGGCGACGAGCGAGCGCGCCGCGCGTACGAGCTGGAGTCCAAGCTCGGGCTGCGCCCCGACGGGAGCGTCAAGCCGCCCGAGGGCGACACGGTCGAGATCGTGATGCGCGTGCGCAAAGGCGCGCGCGAGGGACAGGGCCCCATCTACATCGCCGGCCCGTACCCGGAGTGGGGCGACCTCGCGCCGAACACCGTCGAGCTCTACGACGACGGGACGCACGGCGACCAGAAGGCGGGCGACGGCGTCTGGTCGCGCGCCTTCTCGATGCCCAAGGGCAAGCCGCTCTACTACGTGTGGACCGCGTCGGGGGCGCGGGGCGCGTGGACCGGGCTCGACGTCCCCGTGCTGCGCGACGTGAAGGTCCCCGCCACGTACGACCGCGCGCGGTATTACGCGCCGATCGACACGTTCGGCGAGATGCCGCTCTACGGGGACCCGTGGCACACCGACGCCGAGGGCAACGGGCTCGTGGCCAAGGACCTGGCCCGCGCGCTTGCCACGTTGCCGCGCGTCACGGCGTTCGTGACGCGCGGCGGCGCAGCACCCGCGAACTGACGCCCGCGCTCAGGCCTTGGCGGCCTGGCTGCTGACCGGGATCTTCTTGGGCTGCGCCTCGGGCTTCTTGGGTACGAGCACGGTGAGCACGCCGTCTCGCAGGTCGGCGTGGATGGCCGCGTCGTCGATGCCCTCGGGCAGCGTGAAGCTCCGCGTGAACGAGCCGTACGTGCGCTCGACGGCGTAGTACGTGTCGGTCTTGTTCTCCTTTTCGGCCTCGCGTTTGCCCGAGATGCTGAGGCGGCTCCCCGAGACGTGCACCTCGAGGTCGGACTCCTTGACCCCCGGCACGTCGGCGCGGAAGAGGAACGCGTCCTTCATCTCCTTGATCTCGAACGCGGGCGCGAACGAAGAACGATCGGACACGGCGAACGGCGCCATCTCGCGGAACGGGTCCCAACCGAGGAACGAGCGCATCCAGCGGCCCGGCTCCCACTCCATCGTCTGCGCTTGCGGCTGGGCCACACGGGCGGCGGCGTCTTCTTTGCGTACGTTGATGTTGCTCATCGGAAACCTCCCTTTCGCGTGAGCGACACGGCCAGACGGGCCGGTCGGCGGTTCGTCGGCGGCCGAGCAACGGGCGTTCCATCGCGGAGCGCCGCGAGATCGTTCGCGCGCGTCCGCCGTCGGCGTGCACCCGGTGCGTGACGGCGCACACGTTGCGCGCGTGTGCGAGGCGCGTCGGCGTGTAGAGTGTCGCGGCGCCGCGTCGGCGCGCAGAGCGTTCGCCATGACCGACTTCGACGACATCGTGATCGGCACCGGCATGGCTGGGCTCACCGTGGGCGCGCTGCTCGCCAACGCCGGCCGACGCGTGCTGATGCTCGAGGCGCACGACACGCCGGGCGGCTACGCGCACACCTTCACCGTGGGGCGGCACCGCTTCTGCGCGCAGGTGCACTACATCTTCAATTGCGGCGAGGGCGAGAGCATCGACGCGTTCTTGTCGAAGATCGGCGTTCGCGACGAGGTGCCGTTCGAACGCCTCGACCCCGAGGGCTTCGATCACATCGTCGTCGGTCGCGAGCGCTTTCGCGTGCCCAACGGCCTGGCCAAGCACGAGGCGCGCCTCGTGCGGCGCTTTCCGGAGCACCGCGCCGCGATCCGCAGGTACTTCGGCCTCGTGGGCGACGTCGGCCGCGAGCTCGACGCGATGAAGGATCTGCCGGCGCGCATCACGCCGTGGGTCGCGCTGCGCTCGGCGCACCGCTACCGGCACGTGATCCGGCACATGCGCTCGACGCTCGAAGACGTCTACGACCGGCTGCGCATGCCTCCGCTGCTCCGGGCCGTGCTCGCCGGACAGGCGGGCGACTACCTCCTGCCGCCGCGCGACGTGTCCTTCTTGCTGCACGTGGCGCTCGTGTGGGGCTACGACAAAGGCGCGTACTACCCGCGCGGACACTTCTTCCACCTCGTCGACACCATCGTGCGGTCCATCCGCGCGCGCCCGGGCTGCGCCGTCCTCACCGAGCGCGAGGTGTCTCGCATCGAGGTCGAGGGCGGGCGCGTCGTGGGCGTCACGACCAAGGGCGGCGAGCGCTTCTCTGCGCGTCGCTACGTGTCGAACGTCGACCCGAAGCGCACGCTCGAGCTCGCGGGCCGAGAGAGCTTCTCGCGGCGCGACGCCCGCCGAGCGGACTACGCGTACTCGTCGGGCAACATCACCGTGTACATCGCGGTGCGCGGGCTCGACCTCCGCGATCACGGCTTTGGCTCGTACAACGTGTGGCACTACCCCCACGCCGACCTCGACCGCATCTACGACGACCAGGGGCTCCGCCACGATCTCTCCGACCCGTGGCTGTTCATGTCGACGCCGACGCTCCACACGAGCGCACCGGGCCTCTGCCCCGACGGCGAGCAAGTGATGGAGATCGCCACGTCGTGCGACCACGCGCGCTTCTCCGAGCTGCGGCGGCGAGATCGCCGCGCCTACAACGCCGAGAAGAAGAAGGTCCGCGACACCATCCTCGACGTCATCCAAGACCGCTACGTGCCGCGCCTGCGCGATCACCTCGCGGTGCAGGTCACGGGCACGCCGGCCACGAACGAGCGCTTCTGCCGCGCCCCGCACGGCAACGCGTACGGCGCGGCGCTCACCCCCGCGCACGTCACGATGGACCGTGGGCCCGTTCGCACGTCGCTCGACAACCTGTGGATGGTCAACGCGACGGCGGGCTTCCCCAGCGTGGCCGGCACGGTGGGCGCGGGCATCGCGCTCTACGAGGAGCTGTCAGGCGACGCCGTGTGAGCGCGCGCCGCGTTCAGTTGACGCGCACGCAGTCGTCGGCGGCGGAGGCGGGCTGCCCCACGTCGGAGATGAAGCCGTCGTAGCGCGCGTTGAAGGACGCGCCCGTGCCCGTCTCGCCGGGGAAGCTGCCGGTGCCGAGGAGGCGCAGCGTGCCCGCCGCCTGTTCTGCCGCGTCCGTGAAGAACAGCTCGGTGAGATCGAGGCTCGGGTTCGCCGGCGCGCCGACCACCGTCTTGGTCTTCATGATGGCGGTGTGCATGTCGTTGCCCGACCACCAGTCGACCTGGCTCATCGTCAGAACCACGGGCGACGAGCCCGAGAGGTTGCGCCGCATGCTGTACGCCATCCCGAGCTTGTCGTCGGAGCGACGGTGCGCGAGAGAGGCGGCCGGCATCGTGTATCCGCTCGCGAGCGCGCGCACGCCCTTGGGCTCGTTGCACACGTCGCCGGGCTGATCGACCTTGCGCAGGTAGAGCTCCCACTTGGGCGGGGCGACCTCGGTCTGCACGCTCACCATCTCGATGCGGCACTTGAGGTTCGACACGACCTCGACCACCGCCGCCGTGCCCGCGGGGATCGTCGCGGTCCAGGCGGGCGGCCCCGCGTCGAAGCCGGTCGGCGCGTCGGCGGCTCCGTCGCCCGGGCCCTGCACGTCGGCGCCGCCGTCTACAGGGGCGCTCACGTCGGGCGCCGCGCCCTCGGGGACGCCGGTCTCGGGCGCCCCCGCGTCGGCGTCTCCACCGCCCGCGGGCGCATCGGATCCGACACACGCGACCACCATCGTGAGCGGCGCGGCGACCGCGCACGCAACCCAGAGACGAAGACGTGATGTCGAGCTCATCGGCGCGATGGTGGCCCCGGCTCCACGAGCCGTCAACCAAAGTGAACGCGCCCTTCCCGGCTGCTCGCACCACCCCGGATCCACCTGCGATCCGTCGGCGAGACACCTCGACGCGGGTTGCGCGCCATTGTCGCTGCGAGTCGCGGGCACGCCAGGTGCAACGCGCCGGCGGATGCGGACGGGACGGGCGGTGATCGTGGCGGCTCTGGGCGCGTGCCTGCTCGCGTGCGCGGCGGCCGACGTCGACGGCGATCCGCTGATGCGGGCCACGGGCTCGTGCGTCCCGCAGCAGACGCTCCGGTGCTTGTGTGGGCTCGACGAGGGCACACAGACCTGCAACGACGACGGGACGCTGAGCGCGTGCTCGTGCGCCACCAAGAGCGCCGACGCGCTCGAGGGTCGCGGGGCCGTGACACAGCACGAGGGCTGCGACACGTCTCCCGTGGACGTGGACGCGCGCGGGACGCGTCAGACGGGGTCGCTCTCTGCCGCCAAGAAGGACCTCGAGCTGTCGTGCGCGCTCGACACCGCGCGCGACCACGTGTGGGCGCTCCGCCTGCGAGAGCCGGGGACGCTCGAGGTCGACGTGCGAGGGGCGTTCGTCGGTGCGGTGTCGGCGCGCGTGGGATCGTGCGCCGACGCGCGGGCCGAGCGCGACTGCAATCCGCGGCTGGGCGGGCTCCGCGTGGCCGGGCTCGAGACGGGCGCCGTCGTGTTCGTCACGGTGGCCGCGATCGACAAGGGCGACGCGTACACGCTGACGGCCAAGGTCCTGCCGTGAGGCTCGCCCTTCGTACCGTGCTCGCCGCGGCGTTGCTCCTCTGCACCGAGGCGAGCGCCTCTGCGTTCTGTCGCACCACCACGTGCAACCCGGGCAAGGAGGCCTGCCAGGTCGACGAGAAGAAGTGCGTGATCGACGGCGTGCCCGCGCGATGGACGAAGATGCCCCTCGTCTTCCGCTTCAAGCGCGGCGGCCTCTCGACCCTCGTGCGCGAGGAGGCCCGCGCCGCCGTACGTGCCGCGTTCTACCGCTGGTCCGACGTCGTGTGCCCCGGAGGTCAGCGCACGTCGTTGAGGTTCGTCGAGGGTGAGGAGATCGACGACGACAAACCGCTCGAGCCGGGCGCACGCGCGCGCGAGCGCTACGGGATCTTCTTTCGTGACCTCGGGTGGCCACACAAGGACGCCGACCGGACATACGCGCTGACGACGCTCGACTTCGGGACGCGCTCGGGCATCGTCACGTACGCCGACATCGAGCTCAACACCACCGCTCACACACTCTCGACCGGAGACTCCGACGGCGACGTCGACCTGCAGACGGTGGCGACGCACGAGGTCGGCCACTACATCGGCCTCGCGCACAGCGTCGAAGAGAACTCGATCATGGCCGAGGCGCTCTGCGAAGGCGGCGATCGCTGCGCCCGCGGGAAGGTCGCCGCGCGCCGCCTGGCCCAAGACGATCTCGACGCCGTGTGCGCCCTCTACCCGTCGTGGGCCACGTACGGCGACGACGCGCCGCAAGGGTGCGCTGCAGCCGCGCGCCGGCGAGGCCCGGACGGGGAAGAGTGGTGTGTGGCGGCCGCGCTGAGCGTGATCATCGGCGCGGTGGGGGCGCTGCGCAGGCGACGCGGCGCGCGGTGGTAGGGAGCGACGCGACTACTCGCCCACCTGCTCGCGGAGCAGCGCGATGAGCTGACGGCGCTTCTCGGCCGGCATGGCGCCCTCGTGCGCAAAGAGCACCTTGCCGTCGCGCCCGTAGAGGATCACGTTGCTCACGCCGCGCTTGAGGCCGATCTTGGCGCGCGCCGCGCCGTTCCAGTCGCAGAAGATCGTCGTGCCGAACTTGCGTGACTCGTCGCGGATGGCGTCCTTCACGAAGCCCTTCACCGGCCAGTAGTCGTAGCCGGCCAGATCCGCGACGGCGACGAGCGTGATCGCCTCCTTGTACTTGCCGCTCTTCGCGAGCTTGGCGAGCTCGTCTTTGAGGGCCTGGTTCTGCTTCGCCGACGAGCTGTCCTCGTACACGACGAGGATGGGCTTGTTCGCCGCCGCGCCGATCTGGAGGGTGCGGTCCCACGCGTCGACGAGCGTGACCTGAGGCCGCGCGTCGCCGACGCTGGGCAGCGCGAGCGAGGGCGAGGTGGTCGTCACGGCCGCGAGCAGCGAGGCCCCCGCGACCGCCAAGAGGGCGTGGCGGTACTTCATCACTTCTTTCCTTTCTTGGGGTTGGGTTTGCGCGAAGCGTCGATCGCCTCACGGATGATGGCGCGAAGCGCGACGGGCTCTCCGGGATCGACGAGGCCGCCGTGCTCCTCGATGAGCTTCGCGATCGGTCGCACGCCCGCACCGCCGACGAGCCACGGCACGTCGCCGCACGCGTTGGCGTAGTCGTCGATCAGCTCCCGTGCGCGCGCGCGCTCGGGCGTGAGCGTGACCGAGAGCGCCACGAGACCGGGCGCGACCGACTCGACCGCGTTGCGGATGGCCCCCGGCGGGGTCTTGGCGCCCAAGAAGATGGGACGAAAGCCCCACGTCGACAGGCGCAAGCCGAGCCCCAGGAGCCCCACCTCGTGCTCGTCGTCGGCGAACGCGCCGAGCACGACCTTGGACGCGGCGTTGGACGAGGACGCGAGCTGCATGAGGTCGCGCGTGAACTTGCCGAGGCGCTGCGTCGCGAAGTGCTCCTGCGCGATCGACATCTCGCCCTCGTGCCAGCGGATCCCGACCTCGCGGAGCGTGGGGGAGACGATCTGATCGAAGACCGTCGTCGAGTGGCCCATGAACATCATCTGCCGCAGGCACGCCTCGAGGGCTTCCTCGTCGAAGCGCTCGATCGCGTCGAGCAGCGTCGCTTGCGCGGACTCGAACGGGTCTGAGCCCGGAACCACGGCCTTGCCGTCGGACGCTCCGCCTTGCGCCGCCTGCTCGCGCACCCACCGCGCCGCCTCGGCCGCGGACATGCCTCCGTCGCACGCCGTGCGCATCGCCCGGACCTGCTCGACCTCCTCGAGGCTGTACAAACGGTATCCAGAGGCGGTGCGCTCGGGCGCCGGAATGCCGTACCGGCGCTCCCATGCGCGGAGCGTCGGCTCGGGGATGCCGGTCATCTCCGCGACCGCGTGGATGCGGAAAGGCCCTGCTGCAGCGGGTGCGGCGGGCGCGGGGGAGGGTGCGTCGGACATGGGTGCGCGGCTCATGATCAGGTTGACATGGTTTGCATAAGGTTTATACATAGTCTATACAACACGGAGCGAACAATGCAATCCCTACCCTCGACAAAAGCTCGGCGTGCAGTGGTGATCGGGAGCGGCTTCGGCGGCCTGGCGGCGGCCATCCGCCTCGGCGCGCGGGGCTACGACGTGACCGTCCTCGAACGGCACGACCAACCGGGAGGGCGCGCGCGCGTCTTCGAGGACAAGGGCTTCGTGTTCGACGCGGGGCCGACGGTCATCACGGCGCCGTTCCTGTTCGAGGAGCTATGGGAGCTCTGCGGCAAGAAGATGAGCGACTACGTGGACCTGCGCCCGGTCGCGCCCTTCTACCGGATCCGCTTCGACGACGGCGACAGCTTCGACTACTCGGGCGACCCGGCGTCGATGCGCGACGAGATCCTCAAGCTCGCGCCCGAGGACCTCGAGGGCTACGAGCGCTTCGTCAAGATGAGCCAGGAGATCTTCTCCGTGGGCTTCGAGCGCCTCGCGCACGTCCCGTTCGACTCGTGGTCGTCGATGGCCAAGATCGTCCCGCAGATGATGCGGCTCAAGAGCTACCGCACGGTGTACGGGCTCGTGTCGCAGTTCGTCAAAGACGAGCGCCTGCGGCAGGTGCTCAGCTTTCACCCGCTCCTCGTGGGCGGAAACCCGTTCACGACGACCTCGATCTACAGCCTCATCCCGTACCTCGAGCGCAAGTGGGGCGTGCACTTCCCCATCGGCGGCACCGGCGTGCTCGTGCGCGGCCTCGTCGACCTGCTCCAAGGTCAGGGCGGGCGCATCGTCTACAACACGACGGTCGAGCGCATCTTGGTCGACGGCAAGCGCGTGCGCGGCGTGCGCCTCGAGTCGGGCGAGGAGCTCGAGGCCGACGTCGTCGTCTCCAACGCGGACGCGGCCTTCACCTACAAGAACCTCATCGAGCCCGAGCACCGCAGCACGTGGACGAACCGCAAGCTCGAACGCGCGCGCTACTCGATGAGCCTGTTCGTCTGGTACTTCGGCACCGACCGCGTCTACGAGGACGTGGCGCACCACACGATCGCCCTCGGCCCGCGCTACAAGGAGCTGCTCAGCGACATCTTCGAGCGGCGCGTGCTCGCCGACGACTTCAGCCTGTACCTGCACCGCCCCACGGCGACCGACCCGGGCATGGCGCCGAAGGGCTGCGACGCCTTCTACGTGCTCTCGCCCGTGCCTCACCTCGACGCCGACGTCGACTGGTCGGAGCAGGCCGAGAAGTACCGCCGCACCATCGAGGCGCACCTCGAGCGCACCGTGCTGCCCGACCTGAGCAAGCACGTCGTGACCTCGCGGCTGATGACCCCGGTGCACTTCCGCGACGAGCTGCTCAGCGAGCGCGGCGCGGCGTTCAGCCTCGAGCC
>JAGQJA010000691.1 GCA_020430845.1 Myxococcales bacterium | reverse complement strand
GGCCTGCGCCCCGGCGAGAAGCTCTACGAGGAGCTCATCACGGCCGAGGAGGCGCCGCGCACGCTCGACCTCGAGCGCCTCTTGATGGTCACGCCCGCCACCACGTCGTCCGACGTGTCGCGGCCCCTGCTCGAGGATCACGCCGAGGCACCGCGCGTGACCAAAGAGTGGAACAGCGCAAAGGACACGCTCATGACGCGCGCCGAGATCGCGACGTACCTGGCCGAGCACAAGATCCTCGAGCCGTTCACCACCCCCGGAGCGCTCACCTGATGCGCGCGCTCGTCACGGGAGGCGCCGGGTTCATCGGGCGGTGGCTCGTCGAGCGGCTGCTCGCGCGGGGCGACGAGGTGCTCGCGCTCGACGACCTGTCGAACGGTCGCAAGGAGAACGTCCGCGACTTCGAGGGCAAGCCCGGCTACCTCGGGCTCGTCGTCGGCGACATCAAGGACACGGCGACGCTCGCCGACGTCTTCTCGCGCGGGCCGTGGGACTCGGTGTTCCACCTCGGCGCGTCGATCCACGTGCAGAAGTCGATCGACGATCCCGAGCCGACGTTCCGCAACGACGCCGAGGGCACCTTCCGCGTGCTCGAGGCGTGCCGCCGGCAGTACTTCGAGGCCAACGGCCTCAGCCCCGACGCCAAGGCGTTCGACTACGACCGCGACGTGCCGCGCCTCACCAAGCGCGCGCCCCGCGTCGCGGTGATGTCCACGTGCATGGTCTACGACCTCGCCGGCGGCGCCGCCATCACCGAGACGCACCCGTATCGCCCGGCGTCGCCCTACGGCGCGGCCAAGATCGGCGCCGACATGCTCGCGATCTCGTACGAGAAGAGCTACCGCATGCCCGTCACGGTCGTGCGTCCGTTCAACACGTACGGCCCCTTCCAGAAGTCGAACTCCGAGGGCGGCGTCGTCTCGATCTTCCTCAAGCGCGACATCGCGCGCGAGCCGCTGCTCATCAAGGGCACCGGCGCGCAGACGCGCGATCTGCTCTACGTCGAGGACTGCGCCGACTTCATCCTCGCGTGCGCGGCGGCGCCCGAGGCCGAGGGCGAGATCGTCAACGCGGGCACCGGGCGCGACGTGTCGATCGCCGACCTCGCGGCCAAGTGCGCGACGGGCGGCAACGAGGTGAAGAAGGTCCCCCACGATCACCCGCAGGCCGAGATCATGAAGCTCCTCTGCGACGCGTCGAAGGCCAAGCGCATCCTCGGCTGGGAGCCCAAGGTCAGCCTCGAAGAGGGGCTCGCCCGCACACGCGCGTGGCTCGAGCAGAACCGCTGGGCTTGGTGAGCGCGGCGAGCAGCGTATGAGCGACCGAGAGCTCCGGCCTCTTCCGTACGGCAAGCAGTCGATCGACGACGAAGACGTCGCCGAGGTCGTGCGCGTCCTGCGCAGCGACTTCCTCACGCAGGGGCCCGAGGTCGCGCGGTTCGAGGCGGCGCTCTGCGAGGCCACGGGGGCGCGCTACGCCGTCGCGGTGGCCAACGGCACGGCGGCCCTCCACCTCGCGTGCCTGGCCGCGGGCGTGCGCGACGGCGACGTGGGCGTCGTGCCGACCATCACGTTCGTCGCGTCCGGAAACGCCGTGCGCTACGCCGGCGGGAGCGTCGCGTTCGCCGACGTCGATCCCGACACCGCGCTCGTGACGCCCGCGTCGATCGAGGCGCGCGTCTCCGAGCTCGCGGCCAAGGGCAAGCGGCCCAAGGTCATCGTCCCCGTCGACATGACGGGCGCCATCGCCGATCTCGCCGCCGTGCGCGCCATCGCAGACCGCGTGGGCGCCGTGGTGATCGAGGACGCGGCCCACTCGCTCGGCGCGCGACGCCTGCTCGACGTGGGCGGCCGAGAGACCGAGGTCCGCGGGGCGTCGTGCCAGCTGGCGCACATGGCCATCCTGAGCTTTCACCCCGTCAAGCACGTGACCACGGGCGAGGGCGGCGCCGTCACCACCAACGACGAAGCGCTCTACAAGGAGCTGTGCGATCTGCGCACGCACGGCATCACCAAGCAGGGCCTCGAGCAGAGCGACGGCCCCTGGTACTACGAGCAGCGCGTGCTCGGCTTCAACTACCGCATCACCGACATCCAGTGCGCCCTCGGCACGAGCCAGATGCGCAAGCTGCCCGCGTTCATCGCGCGCCGCCGCGAGGTCGCCCGCCGGTACGACGCGGCGTTCGCGGCCCACGCGAGCGTCGTGCGCCCGCTCACCGTCGCCGCCGGCTCCGACAGCGCCTACCACCTCTACGTGGTGCGCCTCGTCGCGCGCGACGGCGAGGACGAGGCGGGCGTGGCCGCGCGTCGCAAGGCGCTCTACCTCGCGCTCGCCGAGCAGAAGATCTACACGCAGGTGCATTACATCCCCGTGCACCGCCAGCCCGACTTCCGCCGCGCGGGCATGGGCCACGAGCACCTGCCCGGCGCCTCCGCGTACTACGCGAGCTGCCTGTCGCTGCCCATGTTCCCGGCCATGACCGACGCGGACGTCGATCGGGTGGTCGAGAGCGTGGTGCGCGCGGCGGGCTGACGGGCTCCGCCGCGAGCTCTTCGGCCGCGCTCAGGCCTTGCGGAAGACGGCCTGCACCGGCTCACCCTCGAGGAAGCTCCGAGGGTCTTTGCTGTCGAGCGCCTTGGAGAGGGTCTCGAGCGCGGCGCGGTGCGCGCGCAGCGTGTGCTCGATGTCCTCGTCGGAGTGCGCGTAGCAGAGGTTGTGGCCCACCAAGAAGAGCACGCCGCGGCGGAGCATCTCTTGCTGCACGATGCTGCGCACGAGCAGGCTGTCGGCGCCGGGCGCGTCGGCGAACGTGCACACGGTGCGCGGCGCGAGGCCGATGCACTGCGTGTACTTGTCGACGCCGAAGTGCTTGGCGAGCACGTTGTAGCCGTCCTTGAGGCGCTCGCCCTGCGCCCACAGGTGCTCGATGACGGGACGCTCGCGCATCACCTTGATCGTCGCGAGCGACGCGGCGAGGCCGACGACGTCGCCGCCGAAGGTGAACGAGAAGAACACGTCGTCGAACACCTTCATCACGTCGCGCCGGCCCACGACGGCGGCCACGGGGAAGCCGTTGCCCATCGCCTTGCCGAAGCAGCCCATGTCGGGCGTGACCCCGTAGTGGGCCTGCGCGCCCCCGAGCGCGACGCGGAAGCCCGTGACGACCTCGTCGAACACGAGCAGCGCGCCGTTCTTCTCGCAGAGCGCCTTGACGCCCTCGAGGAAGCCCGGCTCCGGGTCGACGATGCCGATGGGCTCCATGATGACGCACGCGATCTCGCCCGGGCTCTCGGCGAAGACGCGCTCGAGCGACGGCAGATCGTTGTAGCCGAACGTCTTGGTGAGCTCTTGCGTCGCCTTGGGCACGCCCGCGTTGCGGGTCGTGGTGCCGATGAACCAGTCCTGCCAGCCGTGGTAGCCGCAGCACGCGACCTTCTCGCGGCCGGTGAACGCGCGCGCGACACGCACCGCGCCGGCCGTCACGTCCGAGCCGTTCTTTCCGTAGCGCACCATCTCGGCGCACGGGATGATCTCGCAGAGCACCTCGGCGAGCTCGACCTCGAGCGGGTGCGGCATCGAGAACGAGGCGCCGTCGCGCGTGGTCTGGATGGCGGCTTCGCTCACCTCGGGCACGTCGTAGCCCAGGATGATGGGCCCGAGCCCGTTGATGTAGTCGATGTACTCGTTGCCATCGACGTCCCACACGTGGCTGCCCTTGCCGCGCGAGAGGAACGCCGGCGCGCTGCCCTGCGGGAACTGCGTGGGCCCCTTGCTGAACGTCTGCGAGCACGACGGGATGACCTTGGCGGCGCGCGCGAGCCACGCCTTGCTCTGGTCGAGCTTGCGCTCCTGCGTCGGCATCGCGGGCGCCTTGGCGATCGAGAGGTAGTAGCCCTCGTTGCGCGCGGCCTTGGACGCCGACTCGAGCAGCGACGGCTCGCGCTCGAGCAACCCCAAGACGTCGTCGAGGCCGAAGGTGGGGCCGCGCTGGCCGGCGAGGCGCGCGTACACCGCGCGCACGAACGCGAGGTCGGCCTCGTCGTCCACCGTCCACCGGTACTGCTTCTGCGAGAGGTCGACGTCGTGCTCCACGCCGGCGACGCGGAACTTGCCGCTCGTGCGGATGTAGGGCGTGACGTGCTCGCGCTCGACGGGATCGCTCGCCTCGGCGTGCGCGCGCCGGAGCGCCTCGAAGCTCATGACCTCGACGTCGAGGCCGTCGGGGTAGGTGTAGCGGAGCACGTTGGTGGCGTAGTCGACGGGCTGGGTGCGGTACGCCTTGACGACCTTGTCGATGACGACGGGGTCGAGCAGCGGGCAGTCTCCCGTGATGCGCACGACCGCGGTTGCGCCGTGGGCCTCGGCGGCGCGGAAGAACCGGTCGAGCACGTCGCTCTCGCTCCCGCGGGCGAACGCGATGTCGCGCGATTTGCAGAGATCGGCCACCGCGTCGTCGGCCGGCTGATCGCTCGTCGCGACCACCACCTCGTTCACGGTCTTGGCCGCGCGCACACGCGCGACGACCCGCGCGAGCATCGGCTCACCCTCGATGTCGAGCAGCACCTTGCCCGGCAGGCGGCTCGCGCCCATCCTCGCCTGAACGATCGCGACGATCTTCTCCACGCTCGGCTCCTTGTCTGGCGGGTCCGCTCCCAGTCCCCCTTTGGTTGCGCGGGGGTGCGGCTGTGAGCAGGCGGTCCGTCAAATCGTGCGCACCATGTAGCACGGCGCCGCCGCCGAACCCACTCCGGCTGCGCGCCCGCCACGCGCCCGCTGGCGCCCCACGAAGCCCCCGGAGCAGCGCCGAGCATCCGCCCGCCTTCTCGGGGGGTGGACGCGCCCCCGTCCAGGGCCCTGAACGGCCGCCCGTCCGTTTCGCGCCGGTCACGGGCCCGTGAACGGGCATTCGCTCCGGCGCCACGGAACGCGACGCGAGCATAGAAACACCCGTATTCTGATGGTCGGGGGCGTTGGCAGGCGCCGTGCAATGTGCACGGGCACACCCCGTGACCTCGGAGGAGCCCATCATGCGTCCCATCAAGCACGTCGCCACCCTCGTCGCCCTCAGCGCCGCGTCCCTCACGCTCACGGCGTGCCCCAAGGACAAGGCCGAGCCCCTCACCCTGGCCGACGCGCGGGACGCCGCCGAGGAGTCGAACATCTCGTCGCAGGCGTCGGCGCTCACGTCGAACACCGTCGAGATCACGACCAACTTCACGATCGGCGGGGCCGTCCAGAACGCAGCCGCCGAGGTGCGCACCTTCGTGCAGTCGCAGTTGCCGTGCGCCGAGATCGCGCTCGCCGACGCGACGCTCACCATCACCTACGGCGCAAAACCTGGAAACTGCACGTATCGCGGCAACACCTACAGCGGCGAGCACTCGGTCAAGGTCTCGCGCAACGAAGAGAAGGAGGTCGTCGTCGAGCACACGTGGACCGATCTCTCCAACGGCAAGGTCAAGGTGAGCGGCACCGCGACCGCGACGTGGAGCCTCGCGAACAAGTCGCGCCGCGTGCAGCACGACATGCAGTGGACGCGCATCAGCGACGGGCGCACGGGCCGAGGCACCGGCGATCGCACCCAGACCGCGCTCAACGGCAACATCGCCGAGGGCATCTCGGTCAACGGCTCGCGCACCTGGGAGGGCAAGTCGGGCAAGTGGGAGCTCGCGATCGAGGGGGTGGAGGCCCGCTGGGTCGACCCCATCCCGCAGGCCGGCAGGTACCGCCTCGCGTCGCCCAAGAACCAGTCGATCGAGCTGACGTTCTCGCGCGTCGACGCCGACACCATCAAGGCCACGGTCAAGAGCGGCGACAAGACGTTCAGCTTCAACGTCACGAGCGCCGGCGGCGTCAAGGACGACGCCTGACGCAGAGCGCCAACGCCTGAGCGCGCGCAAAGGGCCCGCAGCCTTTCGCGCGCCGCGCGCATCGTGGTAGGCACCCGCCCATGCGCGCGTGCACCTTCGTTGCCCCTCTCGCCCTCCTGAGCCTCTTCTTCGCCGCGGTCCCCGGCTGCGGCGAGACGACGCCGGCGCCGGTCCCCCCCGGACCACCTCAGCACGCCGACGTGCCTGCTCCGCCCGCGTCGGCCGCGCCCACGGCGCGCCCGCTGCCCGACTTCCAGAACCCGGGTGGCATGTGGATGCCGCACCAGATGCCGGCGCACGCCGCCACGCTCAAGAAGCTCGGGCTGGCGATCGATCCCAAGGAGCTGTCGGATCCGATGTCGAGCGTGCTCGGCGCCGTCGTGAGCCTCGGCGGGTGCTCGGCCTCGTTCATCTCGGCCGACGGTCTCATCGCGACCAACCACCACTGCGCCACGGGCGCGCTCACGCACTCGAGCACGCCCGAGCACAACCTGGTCGAGGACGGCTACCTGGCGCGGCAGCGCGGCGAAGAGAAGTCGAACGGCCCGCAGGCGCGCGTGTACGTGACGCGCAAGGTCACCGACGTGACGGCCGACGTCACCGCGGGCCTCGCGACGATCAAAGACGACGCCGCGCGCTACAAGCGCGTCGAGGCGAAAGAGAAGGAGCTCGTGAAGGCGTGCGAGTCGGCGGCCGACGGCACCCGCAAGAACGGCGTGCGCTGCTCGGTCATCGCGTCGTACGAGGGCGCGGCCTACCACCTCTTCGAGTACCTCGAGATCCGCGACGTACGCCTCGTGTGGGCGCCGCCCGCCGGCATCGGCAACTACGGCGGCGAGATCGACAACTGGCGCTGGCCGCGGCACACGGGTGACATCTCGTTCTTCCGCGCGTACGTGGGCAAGAACGGCGAGGCGGCCGACTACGCGCCCGACAACGTGCCGTACAAGCCGCCGCACGTCCTCAAGATCGCCAAGACGCCGCTCGCCGAGGGCGATCTCGTGTACGTGACGGGCTACCCGGGACGCACCTCGCTGCTCAAGAGCAAGCCCGAGGTCGAAGACGCCGTCGGATGGGGCTATCCGTGGCGGCAGAAGCTCTGTGAGGACTACCTCGCCGAGCTCGAGAACGTGAAGAAGACGGGCAAGGAGGCGGAGATCCGGGCCACGCCGTTCGTGCGCCGCTTCGGCAACGCGCTCACCAACACCAAGGGCCAGCTCGAGGGCTTGGTGAAGGGAGGCCTCGCGCAGGCGAAGGCGAAAGAAGAGGCCGAGCTCGCCGCGTGGGTCGACGCCGATCCGGCGCGCAAGAAGAAGTACGGCGCCGCGCTCGCGGGCATCGAGGGCGCCGTCAAAGAGCGCGCAAAGACGCGCGAGGCCGACGCGGCCGCGAGCTACGAGCTGGGCATGCCGAGGCTGCTCGGCGCCGTGAGCGCGATCGTGCGCATGGCCGAGGAGCGCCCCAAGAAGGACGCCGACCGCGAGCCCGGCTACCAGGAGCGCGACTTTGCGCGGCTCGAAGAGGCGCAGAAGGCGCTCGCCACGAGCTATCACCCCGCCGTCGACGAGGTCCTCCTGGTGACGGCGCTCGAGCGCATGTCGCGCGTGCCCGCGGCCGAGCGGAGCGGCGCGCTCGCGGTCGTCCTCGGCAAGGGCGCCAAGCCGTCACGCGAGCTCATCGCCAAGAAGGTGCACGCCATCTACGAGGGCACCAAGCTCGCCGACGAGAAGAAGCGCGTCGACCTCTTGAAGAAGGGCACGACCGCGCAGCTCCGCGCGAGCGCCGACCCGCTGGTCAAGCTCGCGATCGCCATCGCGCCCATGCTCCGCGCCGCCGACGACCGCAGCAAGCAGTTCTCGGGGCGCATGCTCGCCCTCAAGCCGCTCTGGGTCGAGGCGCTCCGCGAGATGCGCGCGTCCAAGGGCGGGGCCAAGGAGATCGCGCCCGACGCCAACGGCACGCTGCGCATCTCGTTCGGCACCGTGCGCGGTTACAAGCCGAGCCCCGACGCGGCGGCGCTGCCGTCGTTCACCAAGCTGTCCGAGGTCGTCGCGAAGAACAAGAACGCCAAGCCGTTCGACGTGCCGCCGCGCCTGCTCGACGCGGTGAAGGCCAAGCGCACCGCCGGGTACGTCGACCCGCGGCTCGGCGACGTGCCCGTCGACTTCGTGGCCGATCTGCACATCACGGGCGGCAACTCGGGCTCGGCCACGCTCGACGCGCGCGGTGAGCTCGTCGGGCTCGCGTTCGACGGCAACTACGAGGCGATGGCGTCGGACTGGGTGTTCGTGCCCGAGGTCACGCGCAGCATCCACGTCGACTTCCGCTACGTGGCGTGGCTGCTCGACGCCGTCGAGGGCGCGGGCCCGCTCATGCGCGAGATCGGGCTTACGCCGAAGTTTGCCAAGTAGTCGACAAGACTCAGTTTTGTTGCTCGACGATCGGCGCCGGCAGGGGCAGGGCGCCCGCGCCGACACGCGTCGCGTTGCGAGCGAAGACGGTGTCGCGCACGACGGTGAGCGTGGTCGCCGTCGCGCTCTCGGGCGCCGCGTCGGTCTCGTCGAGCGCCGAGCCCTCTTGCACCTGCACGGCCACGGCGTTGTCGCGCACGTCGGACGTCGCGGCGATCCCCGCGCCCCCCGCGACGAGCAGCGCGGCGCCGGCGTGACCTTCGACGATGGATCCCGTCACCGTCGCCGTCGCCTGATACACCGCCAGCACGCCGTGCGCGTACTTGCCTTGCTTGGCGCCGCGCGGCCCGATGTACATGCCGGCCAGGACGAGGGTGCCGCCCGCGCCGTTGACCGACGCGCCGATCTCCGTCGCGCCGACGACCGCGCCGTCGCGCGCCACGATCGACGAGCCGTCGCTCGCGGCGAGGCCGAAGCCCAGCGGAAAGCCGTCGCGCTCTTCGCCGCCCGAGCCGAAGACCCCGGACCGCGTGAACGTGATCGCGCCACCACGGTACGCGCTCACGGCGACGCTGCCCGAGTCGACGACGGCCGAGTCTTCGAGCGAGAGCTTGCTGGCGTGCGCGGCCACGGCGTAGCCGAGCTGATCCTTGTTGCGTTTGGAGCGGAGCACGACGGTCTTGGTGAGGCTGACCGTGCTGCCGTCGGCCCCGTACACGCCGAAGCCGGCCGTGTCGCGCACCGTGCTGTCGTCGACCTTCACGATCGCGTCGGGTCCGGCGTTGACGGCGGTGGCGAGCTCCCGCTCCCCCTGCAGGAGCGCGAGCGTGTCGGTCACGACCGAGCGCACGACGGTGACCTCGGGGGGCGGCTTCTTGCGCCGCAGCGCCAGGATCGCGACTCCGCGCGCCCGCACGATCGCGCTCTCGGTCAGCGACACGCGCGCGTCCTCGAACGCGCGGACGGCGCTCCCGCCCACGCCGTCGCTCCTGGTGCGCACCTCGCGGATGACCGATCGCGTGACGTCGATGCGCGTGCCGGGGCCGTCGGTCGCGACCAGCGCGCCGTCGGCGTTGTCGAGCAGCGCGCTGTCGGTCACGGTCACCACGCTGCCGGCGCCCGCGATGAGCGCGATGGTCTGGTCGCTGGCCGAGCGCGGGGTGGTGCCGCGGATGACCGATCGCGTGATCGTGGCCGAGCTCGCGCGATCGACGAGCACGCCGCGGTACTTGGCGTCTTGGACGACCGCGTCTTCGAGCGTGAGCGCGCCCGGGGCGCCCACGGAGATCGCGCTCACGAGGCCCGAGAGCGTGACGCCGCGGATCGTGACCGCCGCGCCGACGCGGAGGCCGCGCGCGAGCGGGTTGCCGGCCGCGCCCACGATGCGCGCCTTGGCCGGGCAGCGCCCCACGATCGTGAAGCGCTGGGCGAGCAGGAGATCGTCGACCTCGTGCGCGCCGTCGGCCAGCGCGAGGGTCTTGCCGTCGTTGGCCGCGATCGCCGCGTCGTCGAGGCGGCGCACGTGCGTCGCGTCGATCGCGCCGTCGGCGAGCGAGGGGTCGATCGTGATCGCGCCGGCGGGAGGGAAGGGGGCCGCGCAGTCGCCTACGGGCCGGCAGGTCTTGTCGCCGAGCGCGTCTCGCGTCGCGTCCGTGCACACCGCGTCGGGGAGCACGGGCACGCAGCCCCACCCGGTCGCGTCGCGCTCGAACCCGGGGGCGCACGCCGAGACGCCCACGGGCGCGCACGTGGGGCTGCCCACGACGGGGCGCGTGCCGGGCGCGCAAGGCGCCTTCGACACGTCGAGCTCACACGCGCCGTCGACCGCGACCCTCCCCGCGGAGCACCCCGCGTCGGGCGTCTCCGCCGGCGGCGCCGCGGGCGTGTCGGGGCTCGAGCTGCACGCGGCGATCAGCCCGACGAGCGCGACGAGCGCGACGAGCGCGGGGCGGGGGAGGGCCGGCATGCGCGAAGTATGCGTCCACTCGCGCGCCCGCGCCACGTCCGCGCGCGTGCCTGTGCGGCACCGCCGGACCCCGCCTGCGCTCGGCGTGTCGACGCCGGCG
>JAGQJA010000690.1 GCA_020430845.1 Myxococcales bacterium | reverse complement strand
CGCAAACGCAAACGCAGGCGCAAACGCAAACACCCCCCTCCCCGCGCCCCCGCCCCCGGGCCTCTTCGTGATGTGCCGCAACGCCGAGCAAGCGAACGCCGCGATCGACGCGGGCGCAGACGGCGTGTACCTCGACTTCCTCGAGCTCACCGGCACGGGCGCGACGCTGCGCGCGCTCCGCGACCGCGGGGCAAAGTGGGTCGGCGTGGCACCGCCGCGCATCCGCAAGCCGGACGAAGAGAAGATCGACCGCTACCTCATGGGCCTCGCGCCCGACGGCGTGCTCGTGCGCGGCCTCGGCGCGCTCCACGAGCTGGGCCGCGGGGCCTACGGGCGCGTGCCGCGCGCCGCCTCGGGCGAGGCCGATGGGGAGACGACGACGCACGACGCCGCTGCGCCCCTCTACGTCGGTGACTTCTCGCTGAACGTCGCCAACGCGCTGACCGCGCGCGAGGTGCTCTCGCGCGGCCTGTCGGCGTTCACGCCGTCGTTCGATCTCGACGCGGCGCAGCTCACGCAGATGACGACGCGAGAGCTCGCGCCGTTCACCGAGCTGGTGCTCCACCACCACATGCCGCTCTTCCACATGGAGCACTGCGTGTTCGCGGCGATGCTCTCGACCGGCAAGAACCACCTCGACTGCGGACGCCCGTGCGAGCGGCACGCGCTCGCGCTGCGCGATCGCGCCGGCTTCGAGCACGCGGTAGAGGCCGACGTCGGGTGCCGCAACACCGTCTTCCACGCCAAGCCGCAGAGCGCGGTTCACCTCGTCCAGCCCATGCAGCACGCGGGCGTCGCTCGCTTTCGCGTCGAGCTGGTGCGCGAAGGCGCGAGCGAGGTTGCGCGGCTCGTCGAGACCTACCGCGCCGTGATCGACGGTCAGAAGGCGGCCGCCGAGGCGTGGCGCGGGCTCCGCGCCGAAGAGGGCTGGGGCGTGGTGCGCGGCTCGCTGCGCGTCCTGGCGTGAGCGGGCCTCAGAGCTCCTTGGGATCGCACGGCGGCGCCGACGCGTGCAGGCGGACCGTCGCGCCTTCGGGGAGCTCGAGCTTGCGGACGCCTTGGTCGCGCACCTCGCGGCGCAGCGGGATCGCCGAGCACCAGCGGAGCACGAGGTCGTAGCCCTCGCGACGCACGTACCCCTCTCCTTGGATCGACACGGCCTCGCTGTAGAAGCAGTCGAAGTGGAGCTCGCCGCCCACGACGCGCGAGCAGCACTGGTGCACGCCGTCGTCGGTCACGCCCAGCACGGGTTGGTCGAGCCCCAGCTTGGGCGCGCGCACGCGACCGCGCACCTCGCGGATCTTGGGCTGGAAGGCCCACGGCGTGTGCGTCGTCGAGAAGGTCACGTCGATCACCGGACCGGCGGGCGCCCCGGCCGTCGAGGCAGGGGCCGGGGCCGGGGCCGGCGGGAGCCCCGCGTCGAGCGTGGCGCCGCAGAGGGCTTCGAACGACGGGATCGTCGGCGCGACGGGCGGTGCGGCGGCGGCGTCCGTGGGCGGCACCGAGTCGACGAGCGGGGGCGAGATCCCGGCGTCGAGCTCCTCGAGCAAGACAATCGGCGCCGCGTCGACGGCGACCGCGGGCTGCGTCGACGGGGGCGGCGACGCGTCCTTGCGACAGGCGAACGCCGCGAGCGCGAGCGGCAACACGGACATGGCGAGCAGGCGCTTCACGCCCTGGAGTATCGCGCCGAGCGGCGCCGTCGGGGCGATCTGCGCGTCACTCAGGGCCTGGTTGCGCACAAAGTGGTTGCGCGCCCTACATTTCGGTCGTACGGCCTCGCGCATGAAGCTCTCCCTCCTCGTTTCGATCTGCGTTCTCGGTGCGGTCGCGTGCGGCAAGCCCGAGCCCAAGACGGCCACGGCCGAGACGACCGCAGCCGACTTGGCCGCGCCCGAGGGTCACGACGAGGCGGGCCGGTCGAAGAGCAACGCCGACAAGTCCGACCTGGGCAAGCCCGAGGCGACCGAGGGTGCGAAGGCGCAAGCGGCGGCCGATGCGAAATCGACCGACAACAAGCCGACGAGCGGCGATCCCCTCGCGGTCGACGCGTCGCTCGAGGCGGGCGCGGTGCCGACGATCGAGCGCACGCCGGCCAAGGAGCTCCGCGCCAAGACCCGCGGCATGCTCGAGGCCGCGATGAAGGCCGCGCAGTCCGCCAAGGACGTCGACGGCGCCGTGAAGATGATCGTCGCGCGCGTCGGCAAGCCGACGTGGACCGAGAAGGGCCAGAGGCGCGTGTGGGTCTCGGCCGAGAAGACCCAGTGCCACCGCCTCGTGCTCGAGACCGACGGCTCGCTCGAGCTCGAGACGCAGCCGGCGAGCGAGTGGAAGATGCTGAGCGCGCTCACCAAGCAGAACGCGTGCACGGGCGAGATCCGCCGCGGCATCGACTCGGTGAAGTGACGCGGGGGCCGCGCATGAAGATCGACTTCATCGAGCTCGCCGCGCCCGACCTCGAGGCCGCCAAGAAGTTCTACGGGGCCGCCTTCGGCTGGACGTTCAAGGACTACGGCGGGCACTACGCCGACTTCGAAGGCGCTGGCATCTCGGGTGGCTTCAACCCGCAGCGCAAGCCCTCGCGCGACGGCTCGCTCGTGATCCTCTACGCCGACGATCTCGCGGCCGCCGAGCGCGCCGTGGTGGCGGCGGGCGGCGAGATCGGCGCGCACCACGAGTTCCCGGGCGGCAAGCGCTTTCATTTCGTGGATCCGCTCGGCAACGAGCTCGCGGTCTGGACGAAGGCGTAGGCGGCGAACGCGGGCGCGCGGCGCGGGGGCGTGTGCGAGCGCGTGGGCGTGCGCGGGCGCGGGAGCGGGCGCGGGTG
>JAGQJA010000070.1 GCA_020430845.1 Myxococcales bacterium | reverse complement strand
GTCGACCGGTGTCTCAGCGACGAGGCGCGCCGCGCGCGGCTCGCGACGCGCGACTACCTGGCGCTCGTGCACGACGTCGTGCGCCGCGGCGCGACGGAAGAGCTCGACGACCGGCTCGAGGCCTTCTTCGCCGTGCACACGCCGCTCTGCCCGCCGTGAGCCGAGCCCGCTCTCGCGCGTCGCTGCCCGTCGCGTCGGCCTCACCCGTCAGTCCCCCTCGTGCTCGGCGTGCTGCGCCGGCTCGCAGAGCAGCGTGAGGCGCGCCACGGGGAAGGCCACGATGAGCCAGTGGTCGGTGTAGAAGTCGAGCTGACCCTGCGCGAGGTGCCCGCACTTGTGCTTGCGCCGTGCGCGCTCGAGCAGCACCGAGTAGTGATCGGGCTCGCTGAGCGAGATGATGCCGAAGAGGAGCAGCCCGCCGTCGTCCTCGGTCACGAAGCGGCTCGAGCCCGGCGGTACGTGCTCCAGGTCTGCGCCGACGGCCTGACGCGAGTGGTGCACGGTGCAGCCGGCGGAGGCGACGCTCACGGCGAGCGCGACGGCCTGGAGCAAGCGTCTCATCGCGCGCGAGCTTACTCCGGGACGACGCCCTCTGGGGTGACTTGTCGAACGACGCCGCGCACCTCGCCGCGGACCTCGGGCGGGCACGCCGCCACGAACGCACGCACAAGCTCTACCGCGTCGTCCTCCGCGCGCGGCGCGTCGAAGCACCTGAGCAGGCCCGCGCGGAACGAGGGCGCGCGCCGCTCGGGCGCCGCGTAGAGCGCGGCGGCGATGTCCCAGCCCACCGCGTGTGGATCGACGACGCCGTGACCGAGCGAGAGCGCGGCGAAGCCCTCGGGACCGAGGCGCGGCGGCGCGGAGAGATCTCGCACGACGAGGCTCGAGCCGATGGTCGCGCGGCCCGTCACGCTCGCGGCGACGAAGTCTCCGGCCGCCTCTCCGAGCGCGCGCAGCACGTCGTGCGCCCCCCGTGCGCGGGGCGCGGTGCCGGTCGCCACGCGCGCGTGGGTCAGCTCGTGGATCCACACCGACGCGTCGGTGTCGACCGCGTCGCGCCCACACACGAGCTCCCCCGACGCCTCGTGCACCTCGAGGCGCGTCGCGAGCGGCAGGTCGCGTCGCGTCTTGGGCGCGTGATGCGCCACGACCGGCCTCCCGTCGGGCCGCACGAGCTGAGCCTCGCGCACGAGGTCGCGCACCTTTCTCCACACCGGCGTCGCGCCGGGATCGTCGCACCGGGCCACGCGGCCGGGGCGGAGCACAAACCCGTCGATCTCACTCTCGACCATGACCCGCACGCCGTCGGCGTCGAGCACGGGCGGGGCGCCCTCGCACATCGCGGCCCGCGCCCTCCGCCGGTCCACGACCGCGGCGACGAGGAGCGCCGCGCCGAGGGCCGCGAGCGCGCCGATCTTGAGCCGCCGGTCGACCATGGCGCGCGCGCAGGATAGCGTGGTAAAGCTCGCGCCGTGAGCAGCGAGGCTTCCAAGCGCACGCGGCCGGTCGTGGCGATCGACGGTCCGGCGGGAGCGGGCAAGAGCACAGTGGCGCGGCGCGTGGCGGACGAGCTCGGCTTCGTCCTCGTCGACACGGGCGCCATGTACCGGGCCGTGGCCCTGGCCGCGTCGCGGGCGGGCGTCCCGTTCTCCGACGGGGCGGCCGTGGGGGCCGTCGCGGCGGCGCTGGTCGACGAGGGGGCGCTCGCGTTCGAGCGCGCCGACGGGGGAGGGGTCCGCGTGCTCCTCCGCGGCGAGGACGTGTCGACCGCCATCCGCACGCCCGAGATGTCGCAGGGCGCGAGCACGGTCTCGGCGCATCCGCCCGTGCGCGCCGCGCTGCTCGCGATGCAGCGTCAGGCGGGCGCCGGAGGCGGCGTGGTGCTCGAGGGCCGCGACATCGGCACGGTGGTGTTCCCCGACGCCGAGGTGAAGATCTTCCTCACCGCGTCCGACGAGGTGCGCGCCGCGCGCCGCCACGCCGAGCTCGTCGCCAAGGGTCAAGACGTCACGCTCGAGGCCACCTTGGCCGATATCCGTGAGCGCGACGCCCGTGACAGCGGTCGCGACGTGGCGCCCCTCAAGCAGGCGAGCGACGCCGTCCGCGTCGACTCGTCGTCGATGTCGATCGACGACGCCGTCGGCGAGATCCTGCGAGTCGTGAGCGCGCGGTGAGCCCCGTCCTGCGTCGCCACGCAGTTGCATGCATATACATGGTGTTGGGCGCGCTCGCGCTGCTCACCACCTCGTGCGGACCGTCCAAGCCCCCGGCGGCCGTGCGGCGCGCGCCCGAGCCGCGGTGGACCGACGCGCTCGGCGATCTCCCCGAGCTCTACGCGGTGGTGCGGCCCGGCGCGCTCAAGCGTGACGCCACGTTCGGGCCCTTCTTCCAGACGCTCATGCGCATCGCCCAGGCGCGCCGCGACATGGGCGGCGCCACGGTCCTCGAGGCGATGGCCGGCGCCGACGAGGTGATCCTCGGCGCGCGCAGCGGCGAGCCCCTCGAGATGATGCTCGTGGTCCGCGGGGTCCCCGCGCAGCTCGATCCGTCCAAGGTCGAGGAAGGCGGCCACCCCATCTTCAAGCTCGTCGGCGAGCCGCACGCGGGCGTGGCCGAGTACGAGCGGCTCGATCGGCAGGTGGCGGCGCCCGCGTCGCTCTTCGTCCTCCCCAAGCGCACCTGGGTCGTCGCGGTCGGCGCCGCCAAGGAGCGGGCGCGCGCGGCCTTCACGCGCCCCAGCGGGCGGCCGGTGCCGCGGGTCGACGAGAGCGCCCTCGTGGTCGTGCGGCTCGACGGGCCCACGCTCGCGCGCCGACGCCTTTCGCGATCGCGCGGGGCGGGGGTGATCGAGAGCCTCGGCAAGAAGCTCGCGAGCGTGAGCCTCTCGCTGCAGCCCGGGGCGTCAGGCGTCCGCGCGGCGCTGGCCTACGAGGACGACGACGCCAGCGCCTGGGCCGAGAACGCGGTGCGTCGCGTCGTGGAGCTGGCGGGCGAGCGCGAGGGCCTCGCCTGGCTCCGCGAGGCCACGGTGGGCCGCGAGGGCACCCAGGTCATCGTCACCGTGCCGCTCCCGCCGCGCCTGCTCGACGAGCTGCCCAAGGTCACGGGCGGCGACTTCCTCTGACTTTGCGCGCCCTTCGCGCTTTGACAGGGCCTGGCGCCTGAGCTATTGCCCGCGTCCCCTACGCCCCGCTGCAAGGTCAGCGCCGGCAGGGGAGAAAGGCGCCACGGGCGGAACACACCCGCGGCGAAACGAGGCTTTCAGCGAACCGATGAGCACAGAAACCATGCAACAAGGCGGAGGAGAATCCTTCGCAGCCCTCTTCGAGGCCAGCATCTCCGGTGGAGATTTCGGCAAAGAGGGAGAAATCGTCCAAGGCACCGTGGTCGCCGTGCAGCGCGACAACGTGATCATCGACATCGGCGGCAAGAGCGAGGGCATGATCCCGCGCAGCGAGTTCGCCGACGCGATGGGTGAGATCGCCGTAGCGCTCGGCGATCGCGTCGACGTCTACATCGAGAGTCGAGAGAACGACGACGGTCTGGTCACGCTTTCCAAGGAGAAGGCGGACAAGATGAAGGTGTGGGATGAGATCTCGGGCGCGTGCGAGCGCGACGAGCTCATCGAGGGCACCATCAGCCAGCGCGTGAAGGGCGGCCTCTCGGTCACCATCAAGGGTGGCGTCAAGGCGTTCTTGCCCGGCTCGCAGGTCGACCTCCGGCCGATCCGCAACTTGGACAAGCTCATCGGGCAGACCTACCAATTCAAGGTCATCAAGTTCAACAAGAAGCGCGGAAACATCGTGCTGAGCCGTCGCGTCCTCCTCGAGAAGGAGAGGGACGAGATCAAGACGAAGACCCTCGAGACGCTCGAGGAGGGCAAGGTCGTCCGCGGCGTGATCAAGAACATCACCGAGTACGGTGCGTTCGTCGATCTCGGCGGCATCGACGGCCTGCTCCACATCACCGACATGAGCTGGGGCCGGGTCAACCACCCCGACGAGCTCTTCAAGGTCGGCGACGAGGTCACGGTCAAGGTCCTCAAGTACAACCCCGAGACGGAGCGCGTGTCCCTCGGCCTCAAGCAGACGCAAGAGGATCCGTGGGGTCACGTCGAAGAGGCCTTCCCGCCCGCGAAGAAGGTCTCCGGCAAGGTCATGTCGATCACCGACTACGGCGCGTTCGTCGAGCTGGAGCCGGGCGTCGAGGGCCTCATCCACGTCAGCGAGATGAGCTGGACCAAGAAGGTCAAGCACCCGTCGAAGCTCCTGGAGGTCGGCCAAGAGGTCGAGTGCCAGGTGCTCGAGGTCGACCCCAAGGCCAAGCGCATCAGCCTCGGGCTCAAGCAGCTCGAGCCCGATCCGTGGTCGCTCTTCACCGACAAGTACTCCCCCGGTCACAAGATCGGTGGAAAGGTGCGGAGCCTCACGGACTACGGCGTCTTCATCGGCATCGAAGAGGGCGTCGACGGCATGGTCCACAAGAGCGACCTGTCGTGGACCGCGAAGGTCAACAACCCCGCGGACCTCTACGGCAAGGGCGACGACGTCGAAGCGATCATCCTCTCGATCAACCACGACGAGAAGAAGGTCAGCCTCGGCATCAAGCAGCTCTGGGACGACCCGTGGCCCACGATCTTCACCGAGCTCCCGCCCGGCAAGGTCGTCGACTGCAAGGTCGTGTCGATCGTCGACTACGGGATCTTCGTCCGCGTCCGTGACGGCGTGGAGGGACACATCCCGTCGAACGAGCTCGTCGAGCCGACGAACGAGGACGGCACCACGAGGCCGTTCGAGGTGGGCGACACGCTGAGCGCCGAGATCGCCAACGTCGACTCGCAGGAGCGTCGCCTGACGCTCTCGATGCGCATCGGCGAGGCCCCGGCGCAGCCCAAGGAGCCGAAGCGCACCTCGGTCGCGCCCAAGAAGTCGGACGGGCCCCAGGCGGGCACGATCGGCGATCTCATCAAGCAGAAGCTCGGCAACGTGCTCAACGTCGACAAGAAGGACGACGGCGAGGGCGAGGCCGAGGAGTCCAAGGACGCCGAGGGCGCCGAGGAGACCAAGGAAGAGGAGTGATCCTCCGCGCGCCGCGCTGCGGCGTGTGACCTTCGAGAGGCGCTCGGGCTCCGTGCCCGGGCGCCTTTCGCGTCTTTGTAGGCCGACCGGCGTTGCGGCGCGGTGGGGCGACGGGTAATCAGGCGCCTGTGGAGACTCCGAGCCGACCGGGCCTTCGCCGACGCATCTTCCTCGCGGTCTGGGGGCTCGTCGCGCTCGCGCTCGTCGTCCTCGCGCACGAGGTCCTGCTGCCCTTCGTGCTCGCGTCGGTCATCGCGTTCGTCCTCACTCCCGCCGTCGAGTGGGCCGAGAAGAAGCGTCTGCCCCGACCCGCGGCGATCCTCATCGTCTATGTGGTCGTGCTGGGGTCCATCGGCCTCTTCGTCCGCCTCGTCACGCCGCGCCTCGCGGTCGAGGTGGCCGGTCTGCGCAAAGAGGCGCCGACCATGGCCGAGACGGTCCGCACGCGCTGGGTGCCCGGCGCGCAGCAGTGGATGCGCGACATGGGGCTCGCCTCCAACGAAGACCCGTCGATCCGCGCGCAGAACAAGGATCGCGGCGCGGCGATCGTGGCCCGGCCCAGGCCGGACGGATCGTTCGAGATCGAGCTCGAGGGCGCGATCTCGGTCACGCCCACGAGCGGCGGCGGCTTCGCGCTCGAGGCGCAGCACGAGGTGCGCGACGAGGGGTTCGACCCGGGGCGGCTGCTCGGCGACGCCGTACAGAAGAGCCTGCACTACGCGCAGCGCAACGCGCTCGAGGTCGTGCGCATCGGCCGCGACATCGTGGCGGGCATCAGCCGGTTCTTCTTCGTGTTCGGGATCACGCTCATGCTGGCGGCGTACATGATGCTCACGCGCGAGCGCATCGTCGGCTTCGTCACGTCGCTCGTGCGCCCCTCCGATCGGCCCAGCCTCTCGCGCCTGCTCTGGCGCGTGGAGCGTGGCCTCAACGGCGTCGTGCGCGGTCAGCTCATCATCTGCTTGGTCAACGGCGTGCTCAGCGCGATCGGGTTCGCGATCGTCGGGCTCAAGTACTGGCCGGTCCTGGCGCTCGTGGCCACGGTGCTCAGCCTCATCCCCATCTTCGGGTCGATCATCAGCTCGGTGCCGGCCGTCGCGCTCGGCCTCACGCAGGGCCTCGGGACGGCGGTCTTCGTCCTCGTGTGGATCATCGGCATCCACCAGCTCGAGGCGAACTTCTTGAACCCCAAGATCATGGGCGACGCCGCCAAGATCCACCCCGTGCTCGTCATCTTCGCGCTGCTGGTGGGCGAGCACTTCTTCCACACGGTCGGGGCGCTCTTGGCGGTGCCGGCCATGTCGATCGCGCAGAGCCTTTTCCAGCATTTCCGGGAGGTCGCGCACGCCGACGATCCCGAGATGGCCGCCGAGGCGCTGGCCTCGGTGCCTCCACCGCCGCCCGCGTGACGGCGAGGCGCTCCCTGCGGTTGCGCGGGGCCCGGCGGCGCGGTACACGGGCGCCCGTGGGCAAGAAGAAAGCCAAGGCTCCTGCATCCAAGGTCAACGGCGCGGCTGCGCACGGCAACGTGACGGAGTCGAGCCCGCCGCCCGCGCCCGACGCCGAGGCGCGCGCCCCGTCGGTGGCGCCCAAGGCCGCGTCGCCGTCGGTGGCGCCCAAGTCCAAGAAGAAGAAGTCCGCCGCCGAGGTGCAGGCCGAGCTGCGCGAGCTGACCAAGGGCGCCGACGACAAGCCGCCGGTCGACCTCAAGAAGATCTACCTGCGCATCGCGGCGGTCGTCGTCGTCGGCTGGATCATCGCGTTCATCCTGCCCGGGTGGATCCCCAAGGCCGTCGCGGGCGTGGCGACCGCCGTGGCGATCGGCGTGGCCATCTGGCTCGATCGTTGGGTCAAGAAGACGATGTCGCTCAAGGCGATCCTCGGCACGGCGGAGACCGAAGAGGGGCGCAAGGCGGCGATCGCGCAGCTCGACGCGCAGTTCAAGAAGAACGACACGCAGGCCGTCCTCGCCAAGGCGCAGCTGCAGATGCAGGACGATCCGCGCCAGGCCCTCGCGACGCTCGAGGCCGTGAACCTCGACAAGGAGATCGGCCCCATCGCCGGTCAGGTCCGCGCGATGCGTGCCATGATCCACCTCACGATCGGCGAGCCACAAGAGGCGAGGGCGCTCGCCGACAAGCTCGACCTCGGCAAGCAGCAGGAGCCCAAGACCCGCGTCATGTTCGCGGCCGTCGCTGCCGAGGCGTGGGCTCGCACCGGGCTCGGCCAGAAGGCCGTCGACACGCTCGACCTCTTCAACCCCGAGGACCCCGAGATGGGCGAGATGCGCGCGCAGCTATGGCGCTCGCGCGCGTTCGCCTACGCCGCCACGAGCGACACCAAGGGCGTGAGCCGAGCCCTCAAGAAGCTCGCCGAGCTCAACCCCCACCTGCTCGCGATGTTCGTCGGCCAGAAGAAGATCAACCCGCTGCTCGAGCGCGAGGCCAAGCAGATCGTGATGAAGCTCGGCATCGTGCCGCGCAAGATGGTCCGCCAGAAGATGTGACGGCAGCGGGGCGCGGCCTCGAGGACTATCTCTGGAGCACTAACTCTATCGAGCTTGCTCGCAAGAGATAGCTCTGCTCCACTTCTAGGGTGGTGTGTTCTTCAGCCGCGACGGACGCCGCGCGTGCCGGAGCGCGACGGCGCGGGCGTGCGGTGCGTCAAGTCGTTGAGCGAGATCGACAGGGCTGCGCACACCTGGCTGCACACCTGCAGCGACGCGCACACCTCGCCGCGCTCGAGGCGGGCGAGATAGTTGGGCGAGACGCCCGCGGCCACGGCGAGGTCGACTTGCGTCCAACCGAGGCGTTGGCGCGCCTGGCGCACGTTCTCGCCCACCACGTGGGCGAGGTCCTCCGGTGGCGCGGCGCCGGCCGGTGGCGCCGTGGGCGGGGCCTTGACGCGCCTGGGCTTCATGTTTTTCTAAGTTATGGCGCCGTTGGTTCGGGCGCAATCGCGATGCCCTCATGACCGTCGACGTCGGCACCCTCATTGGCGGAAAGTACGAGCTCGAACGTCTGCTCGGCGCCGGGGCGATGGGCGAGGTCTGGCTCGCGCGCCACGTGCAGCTGGGCGAGCCGATGGCCGTGAAGTTCCTGCTCGGGATGGCCGACGCCGGTGAGGACGCCGAGCGGAGGTTTCGTGTCGAGGCAGCGATCTCCGCCAAGCTCTCGCAGAGGTCGCGCCACATCGTCCGCGTGACCGACTACGGCGATCACGAGGGCACCCACTACCTCGTGATGGAGCGCATGGTCGGCAGGACGTTCGACGAGTGGCTCGAAGAGGGGCCGCTCGAACCGCCGGTCGCGTCGAACGTTGTGAGCCAAGTGGCGCGCGGCATGACCGTCGCGCATCGCGAGGCCGTCGTGCACCGAGACATCAAGCCGGGCAAC
>JAGQJA010000069.1 GCA_020430845.1 Myxococcales bacterium | reverse complement strand
TCAAGGGCAAGGTCGCGTACATGGCGCCCGAGCAGCTCTCGGGCGCCGAGGTCGACGCGCGCACCGACGTGTACGCGGCGGGCGTCGTGCTCTGGGAGCTCCTCACGGGTCGACGGCTGTTCGACGGCGAGACCGAGGCGCTCGTGCTCGTGCGCGCCATGGAGGGCCACGTCCCGCCGCCGAGCTCCGTCAACCCCGCGGTCTCGTCGGGCATCGACGAGGTCATCCGCCGGGCGCTCGCGCGCGATCCTGCCCACCGCTTCGCGTCGGCCAAGGAGATGGCCATCGCGCTCGAGCGGAGCGGCACGCTCGCGTCGCCGTCGGAGATCGGCGAGTGGGTCGAGCACATCGCAGGAGATCTGCTCCGGAGCCGCGCCGAGCAGGTGGCCGCGGTGGAGTCGGCCGCCGCGCGCGAGGTGGTGAGCGATCCCCGCGTGGCGCTCGCCCCACGCGAGGTCCCTTCTCAGGTCTCCAGCATCTCCGTCTCGCGCACCGAGGCGCCGCCCGCGTCTCGACCCGCGGCGAAGCGATCGGCGGGGCGCGCGGCCGCGGCCGGGGCGCTCGCCGGGCTCTGCCTCGTGGGGCTGGCGGCCGGCGCGATCTACGTCACCATGGCCCGCCAGCCCGTGAGCCGGCAGGAGCCGCGCCGCGTGGAGCACGAGACGCACGCGCTCAACGTCGCTTCGCCTCCCGGAGCCACCAAGGCCGAACCGCCGGCGGCGCCCGCCCCCGCCGCGCCGGTCGTGCGTTGGACGGCGCCGAAACCGGCCGCCAAGCCCACCAAAAAGCCCGGCTGCGACCCGCCGTACTCGGTCGACCCCGCCACGGGGCGCAAGAAGTACAAGCTCGAATGCATGAAGTGACGCGCACGCGGGAAGTTCCCATCCAGCGCGAACGTCGATAGGCTGCTCGAGGATGAAGCGACGCCTCGCCATGGGTTCGGCCGTTGTCCTCGCGTTCCTCGCAAGCGCGCCCGGCGCTCGGGCCGACGACCGCGAAGCCTGCGCCACGGCCGCCGAACAGGCCCAGCAGCTGCGCGACGAGGGCGCCTTCCGCAAGGCGCGTGACCGCATGATCACGTGCTCGCGCGACGTCTGCCCCGCCCCCATCAAGCGCGACTGTCTGCAGTGGCTCGGCGAGCTCGACAAGAGCGCCCCGAGCGTCGTCGTGGGCGCGCGCCTCAACGATCGCGACGTCACCGACGTCAAGGTCACCCTCGACGGCGAGCTCGTGGCCGAGCGCCTCGACGGAAAGCCCATCGCGGTCGATCCCGGCGAGCACACGTTCACGTTCGAGCACGCCGGACAGACGGTCGAAGAGAAGGTGCTCATCCGCACGGGCGAGAAGAACCGCCCGCTCAACGTGAAGCTCAAGGACGGCGCCGCGCCCCCTCCCCCTCCCGGCGGCACCACGTCGCCGCCGCCCGTCACCGAGGGCGAAGGCGGCTCGCTCGTGCCCGCCCTCGTCGCCGGTGGCATCGGGGTGGTCGCGCTCGGCAGCTTTGCGTTCTTCGGCTTGTCGGGCAAGAGCGCCGTCGACGATCTCCAGTCGTGCAAGCCGCGCTGCGCCGAGAGCGACGTCGACAGCGCGCGCACCAAGCTCGTCGTCGCCGACATCTCCCTCGCGGTGGGCGTGGTCGCGCTCGGCGTCGCGACGTACCTCTTCATCACGCGGCCCAAGGCCACCGCCAAGGTCGAGACCTCGGGCCTCCGGGTCGACGTCGCGCCCACGCGCGGGGGCGGCGTCGCCTCGTTCGGTCTCACGTTCTGAGGTCCGCCCGCGGCCGCTGACGACGTCGTGGGGACGTGCTACTCACGCCGCGCGTGACTCCCCGCGCGCGTGAGGTTGCCCGATGAACAAGGACCTCGTCCTCATCCTCGATTTCGGTTCACAATACACGCAACTCATCGCCCGTCGTGTGCGCGAGAGCTGCGTCTACAGCGAGATCCACCCCTGCACGATCTCGTTCGACCGCATCCGCGAGATGGCGCCGCGCGCGATCATCCTGTCGGGCGGCCCCGCGAGCGTCTACGAGGAGGGCGCGCCGCACGTCGACACGCGCGTGTTCGAGCTCGGGGTGCCCATCCTGGGCATCTGCTACGGCATGCAGCTCATCGCGCAGGCGCTCGGCGGCAAGGTCGAGCGCGCCGACAAGCGCGAGTACGGGCAGGCCAAGTTGGTGGTGCAGGAGCCCGAGGGCATCTTCCACCGCTTCGCCAAGGGCGAGGCGATCGAGGTGTGGATGAGCCACGGCGACAGAATCACCGCCGTGCCGCCGGGCTTCACCAACGTCGGCCTCTCCGACAACACGCCGTTCTGCGCCGTCGGCAACAAAGAGAAGAAGATCTACGGCCTGCAGTTCCACCCCGAGGTCGTGCACACGCCGCGGGGCGTCGACATCCTCGCCTCGTTCCTCTTCGAGGTCGCCGAGCTGCGGCCCACGTGGACGCCCAGCTCGTTCACGCACGACGCCATCGAGCTCGTCGAGAAGACGGTGGCCGCCGACGAGCACGCCATCTGCGGCCTCTCGGGCGGCGTCGACTCCTCGGTCGCGGCGGTGCTCTGCAGCCGCGCCCTCGGCGATCGCCTCACGTGCATCTTCGTCGACAACGGGCTCCTGCGTCAGGGCGAGCGCGAGCAGGTCTCGAGCACGTTCAAGGAGGCGTTCCGCCTCAACCTCATCACCATCGACGCCACCGATCGCTTCCTCACCGCGCTCGCCGGCGTGACCGACCCCGAGCAGAAGCGAAAGATCATCGGCAAGGTCTTCATCGACGTCTTCGAGGAGGAGGCCGCCAAGGTGCCGGGCGCCAAGTGGCTCGTGCAGGGCACGCTCTACCCCGACGTCATCGAGAGCGTCTCGTTCAAGGGCCCGAGCGCCGTCATCAAGAGCCACCACAACGTGGGCGGCCTGCCCGAGCGGATGAACCTCAAGCTCATCGAGCCGCTCCGTGAGCTGTTCAAGGACGAGGTCCGCGCGTGCGGCGAGGCGCTCGGCATGCCGCGCGACATCCTGTATCGACACCCCTTCCCCGGTCCGGGATTGGCCATCCGCTGCCTCGGCGAGGTGACGCCCAAGCGCCTGGCGGTGCTCCGCGAGGCCGACCACATCGTCACCGAGGAGATCCGCTCGAGCGGGCAGTACGACGTGGTGTGGCAGTCGTTCTGTGTGCTCTTGCCCGTGCGCAGCGTCGGCGTCATGGGCGACGACCGCACCTACGAAGAGACGTGCGCGGTGCGCGCCGTGCGCTCGCTCGACGGCATGACCGCCGACTGGGCACCCCTGCCGTACGAGCTCCTCGGGCGCATCTCGAACCGCGTCATCAACGAGGTCCAGGGCATCAACCGCGTCGTCTACGACATCTCGTCCAAGCCGCCGGCGACGATCGAGTGGGAGTGATGACGGGCAAGGTCCTCGGGCTCGCGCTCGCCGCGGCGCTCACGGTCGCGTGCGCGCCGCGTGCGCCGCGTACGGTCTCGATGCGCATGGTCGGCAGCCCGCCCGACGCCACGGTCACGATCGACGATCAGTTCGTCGGCACGCTCGACGTCGTCGCGCGTCGGGGCGTCGCGCTGCCGCCCGGGTCGCACCGCATCAGCGTCGAGGCCGCGGGCTATCTACCGTGGGATCGCATCGTCGAGGCGACCGAGGGCGCTGGGCCCGTGCGCCTCGACGTGCGGCTCACGCGCGTGCCCGACTGACGGTCGCGGGTCGCGCGCCCACGTTCAAGCGGCCTTGCGGCGGCGTCGCGAGAGCGCGATGCCGACCACCGCGAGCAGCCACGTGGCCGCGCCGGTGTCGAGGTGGCCCGGCGCCGCGCTGCAGCCGCCGCCCTCGGTCGACTTCTTCTTCTTGGTGGTCTTGGGGGCGACCTCCGAGGGATCGTAGTCCTCGCCCGACGGCGTGTACTCGTCCTCGCTGGGCAGCTGGCCCTCGCTGGTCTCGGTGCCGGTGACGGGGGGCTCGCGCTCCTCGGGCGCCTGGGCCGACGCGTCCGCGCCGCCGTCGGTCTCGATCACGACGCCGCCGGCGTCGCCCGTCGAGGTGCCGCCGTCGCTGCCCGTGCTCGCGTCCGGCGTGGTGGACGGCGTGCCGGGTGAGCCCGCGTCCGTGGTGCTCTTGGCGCAGCCGTTCGTGCTCTCGCTGCAGGTCTTGACGGTCTCCGCGCCGAGCTTCTGCAGCCACGTGCCGATCTTGAACCGCGACGTGCCGTCGACGCGCGTGTGCTGCGCGGTGACGGGGAGCTTGCCGTCGGTGAGCGTGGTGAAGCCAGAGTGCACGCCCACGACGCCCGCGCCCGCGGGGCGGAGCAACGGCCCGCCGAAGTCGGCCGCGCAGATGGCCGGCGCGGTGTCCTTGGCGGCGCGGCCCTGCGTGACGACGTACGCCGCGCCGAGGCGCGAGGTGAACTGCGGCTGCGCCTTGTAGGGGCTGCCCTCGTGGTTGACGCTCTTGGCGGCGAGCGCCGAGGTCGCGTACGACTTGACCTTGCCCGCGGGCTTGCCGTCGGCGTCGCAGCCGACCGCCGCCACGAACACGGCGTCTCCGTCGCTCACCGCGTCGAGGTCGACGGGCACCGCGCCGAGGCCCTTGATCTCCGCGTCGGCCTCGAGCAGCGCCACGTCGGGCGCGTCGCTCGCCTCGACGGAGCCGGGGGCGCAGGCCGCCTCGGTCTTGCACTTGGCGGCGAACGAGGGGTGCACGTGCACCGCGGCGAGCGTGATGTCGATGGCGCCCGCGGGCGTGGTCTTGCTGCCGGCGTCCGTCGATGCGCCCGCGTCGCGCGGCGCGCCGCCGTCGGAGGGCTTGCTCGCCCCGGAGTCCTTGGTCGCCGCGCCCGCGTCGGTCGCGCCGGTCGCGCCGGCATCGTCGCCGTCGTCGTCGCTGTCCGCCTGGATGATGTTCTGCGCCTCGGTCGACGCGGCCTTGAGAAGGCGCACGTCCTTGCCGGCGGAGAGCTCTTCGCGGCCGATGAGGCAACGCGCGGACACGAGGACGACCTTGGGGCCGACCTTGGTGCCCAGGCAGCCGCCGGGGAGCATCACCACGGCCGAGAGCGCCTGCTGAGACGAGGGCACGTTGGCGACCTGCGCCCCCTGCGAGCCGCCGACCTCTTCACCCTCCGCGTAGCAGCCCACCGCGAGCGCGCTCGCGAACACCGCCGTCACCCCGAGAACCATGCCAAGCCGTCGCCGTACCATGGGTCGATGTAGGTGCAAGCCGCACACCAACCCCATCGGCGGAGGCGCTCTAGTGATTTCAATTACTTAGCGGCGAGCCGGTGGAGCGCCCGTGGATCACCGGGCATCGAATGCCCCTGGATCAAAGGAGAAGCCCTTGCGTTTCTCAGGGGTTCGGGCATTGTCCGCGGCCCCGGGCGTCGTACTGGCGACCGAGCACCGAACGAGGACGAAGAGGTCATGGCGAACCGCGCAATCTGGAGCATGAAGCGACGACACGAGTGGCTGGGCAAGTCGCTCAAGAAGCGCCGCGTCAAGCGCGCGACCCGCGTGCGCTGTGGGCTCCAGGACGCGATGGATCGTCGCGCGGCCGAGCAGCAGGCCCGCGAGAACCGCGCGTCCTGAGCCGCGTGTCCTGAGCCGCGCGTCGCCCCGACCCGGCTCAGGCGCCCGCGCGCGCCGGTCCGCGCGCCGTCTCCCACGCCCAGCTCATCGTGCGCGTGTTGCGCGCGAACGCCAGGGTTCCGTCCGGCGTCGCCACGATCAGGCCGCCCACGGCCGTAAGCCGGCGCCCGAGCTCGTCGATCGCGCGCCGCGCGCCTTCGACGGCGGATGAGGTCGCCGCGCGGTCGAGCGCTTGGCGTGCGAGCGTGAGGCGCAGGATCGCCTCTCCCGCGCCCGTGCACGAGCACGCACCGAGCGCGTTGTCCGCGTAGGTGCCCGCGCCGACGATCGGGCTGTCGCCGACCCGCCCGACACGTTTGTTGACCGTGCCGCCGGTGCTCGTGGCCGCGGCGACGTCGCCCTTCGCATCGCGCGCGACGGCGCCCACCGTGCCGCCCGCCCACATGCCGCTCTCGCCGCTCGCCTGTACGCGCGCGAGCTTGTCGCGTGCGCCCGGCGTGATCATGTCTGCGGGCGCGGCCCGGACGAAGCCCTGCGTCTCGGCCCAGCGCGCCGCGGCGTCGCCCGCCATGAGCACGTGCGCGCCGTCCTCGAGCACCCGACGCGCGATCGCGATCGGGCTCACGAACGGTGGCAGCGCGCACACCGCGCCGGCGCGCAGCTCTCGGCCGCACATGATCGACGCGTCGAGCTCGAGCTCGCCGGCCGCGTTGAGGCTCGCGCCCACGCCAGCGTTGAAGTGCTCGTTCGCCTCGAGGACCTCGACCGCGCGTTGCACCGCGTCGAGCGCGCTCCCGCCTGCGGCGAGCACGCGCGCACCCTCGCGCGCCGCGGCTCGGCAGCCCTCGATGTGCGCCGGGACGAGCGCCTCGGGCACGAAGCCGGCCCCGCCGTGCACGAGCACGCCGAAGTCCCCGGCGTCGACCGAGTCGGAGTGGATCGACGTGAGCGCCGCGCTCATGCGTGACCTCGACGGTATCGGGTGAAGAGCCAGGCCATGAGCGCGAGCGCCGGCACCGTGGTGAGCCACGCCGAGCTGGCGCGGGCCGCGGCAGACTGGAACGCGAGCGTCGTCGCCAGCGCGACCCCGGCGGCCACACCGACCGCGCGCGAGACACGTCGCCGCTGCGCGAAGCGATCTTCGTCGAACGGCGTGCTCAAGACGACCGCCGCCGCGAGCGCCGCGAGGGCGAGCGCCGCGACGACGAGCGACAAGGCCGCGGCGCCGCGAGCGTGCGCGGGCAGGCTGACGCCGCGTTCTCCGTCCGGCGCGGGGCCCACATCGATCTCGCCGCTCGCGCGGACCTCGACGCCGAGCGACGGGCTCACGTACCCGGAGCGCGTCGCGACGAACGCGTCCCCGTGATCGGGCGCGGGATAGAACGCCGAGACGTCCGCGTGCGGCGTCGCGACCAGCACGAGCGCGGCGACCGCCGCCGGGAGCGCGGCCCCGGCCGTGACGAACGCGGCCGTGCGCGCCGGGTGACGGCCGAGCGCCGCGAGCGCACGCAGCTCCTCGCGCGCGCGTCGGCTGCCGATCGCGATGGCTGTGCCCACCGCCGCAAAGAGCGGGAGCAGCGGCACGGTGCGACCCGCCCGCGCGCCGACCGTGAGCGCGCCTTCGTCGCTCGCGGCCGTGACGAGCCACCCGATGGCGAACGCTACACACGTGGCGCCGATGGCCCTTGCGAAGGCGCGCGCGTCCCAAGACGTCACGAAAGTTGGCCCTCCGAGCCCCCGTGGATACCACGGAAGTCATGGCCACGCCTCGACAACACGCGCTCGCGTGGGTCCTCGCGCTCGGCGCAGCGTCGACGGCGTGCATCGGCACCGACCGTTACAACCCCGGGGAGCGGCTGGGCACGTACGCCGTGACGGGCAAGCTCTCGTCGACGACGTGCAACCCCGCGCCCGATCCGTGGACCTTCGACGTGAAGCTCAACCGGCAGGGCGACACCATTCACTGGGTGCAAGGCTCGGTCCCCGTCTCCGGCCTCCTGCAAGGGTCGAACGTCGTGCTCAAGACGAGCGCGCTCTACGAGATGCGCCCTCCCGACGCCAAGAAGAAGCTCCCGGGCTGCCAGATCGTGCGCACCGATACGCTCGACATGAGTCTCACGCCCGACCCTGCCGTCGAGAACGGCGTGAGCGCCTTCTCCGGGACACTGTCGTACTCGTTCGCACCTACGGCGGACTCCGACTGCACGGATCAGCTCGTCGCTTCTGGCGGGGACATGCAGACGTTGCCGTGTGAGCTCAAGTATTCGCTCACCGGCGCGCGCACGTCGACGAAGTGACGGGAAGCTCACCTCGCGAACGCGTGTTACATTGAATGAACCCGCTGCGAATGGGACGCCCGGATTGGTCCGGCGCGGGATGACCCGCGTGTTCGCGGCATGACTCAGGGTCGATCGAGCTTTCGAAGCGAACGAACCCCCCGAACGGAAACGTCCGCGAGTGGCGGCGCGTCATGCGCGTCGTACCCCCGGGCGCCGGCTGCGGCCGGAGGAGGTATACATCATGCAAAGTAGACATGGCTCTCGTCCGGGAGGCCTGACCTAGAGGCCAAACCATCGGTGAGGCGCGAGGCGGAGCAGGCTCCGACACGCGCGCACGCCGGCGGCCCGTGAAACGAGGCCGTGAGGCAGCCCGGGTGCACACAAAAAGCACCCGGGCTGTTTCCTTTCCATCGACCGGCGTCGCAGCGCCGCGGCGGCATCGCTCGCGGCTCTTGCGAGCGTGATCGCCCTTCTCAGCCGAGCGCCTTGGCGAGCTGCACGCGCATCGCCTCGGGCGCGTGCGCGTGGGCGCGCTCCACCAGCTCGCGCCCGTCCTTGCCGCCCAACGCGACGAGCGACCGCGCGACGCTCGCGGTGATGGGCATGTCGGCCGCCGACAGCTGGTTCTCTTTTGCGAGCCCGAGCAGACCGGTCAACGTCGACGTCAGCGCGCTGACGGCGATGCGTCGGGCGGCCGGCTGCGCCTGCCCGAGCGCGGCGGCCGCGGCGCTGCGCAGATCGATCGAGCTGCCCGAACGCGGGTCGAGCGAGGGCGCCAGCTTGCGGATCACGTGCTCGTCGACGGCGCGCAGCTCGCAGATCGCGAGCACGCCGGCCGTCTTCGCCGAGTCGTCGTCGAGCCCGAGCAACCCGACGAGCAGCGGCAGAGCGCGCATGCCCCACACACGCGCGAGCGCGAGCGCTGCCGCGCGGTAGACCGTGCGCGGCGTGCCGCGCAGGTATTGCGAGACGATCCGGCCGCCTGTTTCGTCCTCGACCTTGGGGACGCTCGAGAGCAGGTCGGCGGCGAGCTCGTGCGGCAGCGACACGGGCTGACCCGGCGCGTACTTCTCGAGCGCGGCGCGGAGCACGGGCCACGCGCGCGGCCCGATGGCGTGCATCGCGCCGACGAACGAAGCCCGCGTCGTGCCGTCGGCGGTCGCACCGGCCCGCGCCCTCGCCCCGTAGAGCGCGTACGCGCCCGGCGTGCCCGCGTACGCCAAGAGCCGACGCCCGGCCTCGAGCGCCTCGTGCCGTGCGCCGATCGCTCCCTGCGCCGCGACGGCGAGCAGCGCGGTGTCGCCGAAGGCCGGCAGCATCGCCCGGGCCACCACGGCGCGCTCGCGTCCGATCGCCGACGTGTCGGCGGCGAGGCCGAGCAGGCAATCGAGCGTCGCTGCGAGCGGGACCAGCTCCTCGCGCCCGACGAGCACGTTGATGGCGGCGCCGAGCGCGACGGCCGCCGTCTGGAAGCGCTGCTTGTCGGTCTGCGCCGCGAACGCCGCGAGCCACCCGTCGGCGTCGACGCAGAGCCGCGTGGCGATCGACTCGCCGACCGCCCCCACGCCGAGGCCTTGCGTCGACGAGCCGAGCTCCTCGAAGAACGAAGTGAACGCGTCGACGCCGGTGAGCCAGCCCTCCGTCGCCCCCTGCGCCTCGGTGCCCGGGCCGCGTTTGACGTCGTCGATCATCGAGCCCCGCGTGAACCCCTCGAACGGCGTGTCGGGGCGCTGGAGCGACTGCGGGGGCGCCTCGATGAGCAGCTTGAGCTCGGCGCGGAGCGCGCGCATGCCGTCGGGGCGCGCGGTGCGGTCCTTCTCGAGCGTGCGCATGATGAGCTTCTCGAGGCCGGGGTGGATGTCGGGCTTGTGGCGCGACGGCGGCGCCGGCGGCTCTTTGACCTGGCGACGCACGATCGCCATCACGTCCTCGCCGCCGAACGGGAGCGTGCCCGTCGCCATCTCGTACATCATCACGCCGCATGCATAGACGTCGCTGCGCGCGTCGAGCTCCTGGCCGCGGCACTGCTCGGGAGACATGTACTCGGGCGTGCCGGCGATCGCCGCCGTGGCCGCGTCGTCGGCGCGGCGGAGCGCGATGCCGAAGTCGCACACCTTGACGGCCTCGATCGGGCGGCCGTCGTCGTCGTGGCCGGCGACGAGCACCACGTTCTCGGGCTTGACGTCGCGGTGGACGACGCCGCGCACGTGCGCGTGACCGAGCGCGGCGCACACCTGCAACATGATGTGAACGATGCGCTCGAGCTGAAGCGCCCCCTCGCGGTCGAGCACGTGCCGCAGCTCCTCGCCGTCGAGGAACTCCATGGCGAGGTAGAGCAGTCCGTCGGGCTCCTGACCGAAGTCGAGCACGCGCGTGAGGCCCGGGTGGTCGAGCTGGCTCGCGGCGAGCGCCTCGGCGTGGAAGCGCTCGCAGAACTCGATGTCCGTCTGGAAGGACTCGTGCAGCACCTTGACCGCGACGTCCTTTTGCAGGTCGCGGTGCCGCGCGCGGAAGACGGCGCCCGCGCCGCCCTCGCCGATGACCTCCTCGAGCGTGAGCTTTCCGCCGGCGAGGCCCCGGTGGAGCAGGCTCGCGGTCGAGTTGACGTGCACGACGGCCGGGCCCGCCAGCTCGGCGGCGTGCTGGGCGGTGAGGCGCTCGGTCGCCGTCGTCCCCGAGCGGCCGCGGACCGTCAGCCGGCCGCGCGGCGCCTCGACCTTGCGCTCGCCCGAGGGCGCGGGCTCGGAGAGCCGGAGCTTGAGCGGGAACCCGTCTGCTGTGGGGGGACCGAGGGGGATAGCGAAGAGGGTCAGCGGCTCGGTGCAGCCCGGCCAGTGGACCTCGAGCACGTGCTGGGAGGCGTCGATCGGGGCTGTAGTCAAAGGTACGAGCGCATCGCCTTCCGCAAACGCGACCGCCTCCAGCAGGTCGCGATCGCTCACGTCCGCCACGTCGGCCGTGATCACGGGAAGTAGGTCGCTGGTCTTCAAAGGGGCCATTGGTTGCCCGAGTCCCCCAAAACCCCCCGAGGGTGGGCTCGAAATCGAACCATCGCCAGCAGGGCACGTCAACACACGGCGGACACGACCTGGTCACTCCGCTTGCCAGGGCGCCGGGCCCGCGCTCTGGGGCAACCTATCGAATCGTTTCGATAAATGCTCAGGCCCCGACGCCGGGGGCCTCCCGACCGGTCGACTCCACGTACTCGCCGTAGCCGCCGCCGTACTGGTGAACGCTCCCCGGGCTGAGCTCGAGCACCCGGTTCGAGAGCTTTCGGAGGACGTGGCGGTCGTGGGACACGAAGAGCATCGTCCCCTCGTACTTCTCGAGGGCCTCGATGAGCATCTCTTTGGTGTCCATATCGAGATGGTTGGTGGGCTCGTCGAGCACCAAGAAGTTCGGCGGGTCGAAGAGCATCACGGCGAGCACGAGGCGCGCCTTCTCGCCGCCCGACAGGATGCGGCAGGGCTTCTCGATGTCGTCGCCCGAGAAGCCGAACACGCCGCCGAGCGTGCGGAGCGAGCCGATGGACGCGTGCGGGTGGTGGGTGACGAGCGTGTCCCAGACCGTGTCGTCGGCCTTGAGGATCTCCATCGAGTGCTGGGCGAAGTAGCCCATCTTGACGCTCGGCGGCACGGTGACCTTGCCGCTCGTCGGCTCGGCGGCGCCGGCGACGAGACGCAGCAGCGTCGACTTCCCTGCCCCGTTGACCCCCATCACGCACCAGCGCTCGCCGCGGCGGATGAGCATGTCGAGCCCGTCGTAGATGATCTTGTCGCCGTAGGACTTGTGCACGCCCTCGAGGCGCGCCACGTCGTCGCCCGAGCGCGGCGCGTCGGGGAAGTCGAAGCGGAGCTTCTTGCGACGGCGCGGAGGCTCGACGCGGTCGATCTTCTCGAGCTTCTTCACGCGCGACTGCACCTGCGCCGCGTGGCTCGCGCGCGCCTTGAACCGCGCGATGAACGCCTCTTCTTTGGCGAGCATCGCCTGTTGCCGCTCGAACTGCGCCTCCTGCTGCTGGTCGAGGATGGCGCGCTGCTGCATGTAGAACTCGTAGTTGCCCGTGAAGACCGTGAGCTCGCCGCCGTCGATCTCGGCGATCTTCGACACGATGCGGTTCATGAACTCGCGATCGTGCGACGTCATCATGAGCGCGCCGTCGTAGCCCTTGAGGAACTGCTCGAGCCAGATGATCGACTCGATGTCGAGGTGGTTGGTCGGCTCGTCGAGCAGCATGGCGTCGGGCTTCATCAAGAGGATGCGCGCGAGCGCGACGCGCATCTTCCAGCCGCCCGAGAGCGAGCCGACGTCGTTGTCCATCACCTCTTGGGCAAAGCCGAGGCCGGCGAGGATCTCTCGCGCCTTGGCGTCGAGCGCGTAGCCGCCGAGCTGCTCGAACTGCGCCTGCGCCTCGCCGAGCTCCTCGATGAGCGCCTCCATCTCGTCGGCGCGCTCGGGGTCGGCCAGGCCCTCTTCGACCTTGCGCAGGCGCGCGGCGGCCTCGGAGACGGGGCCCGCGCCGTCCATGGTGGCGGCGACGACGGACTGGCCGCTCATCTCGCCGACGTCCTGGCTGAAGTACCCGATGGTGGTGCCCTTGTCGACGGCGACCGCGCCTCCGTCCGGCTCCTCCTGCTTCATGATCATGCGGAAGATCGTGGACTTGCCGGAGCCGTTGGGGCCCACGAGGCCGATCTTCTCGCCGCGGAACATGGCGCAGCTCGCGTCGAGAAAGAGGATCTGCTTGCCGTGCTGCTTGGTGATGGAGTCGAGGCGGATCACGCGCCCCGTGTAGCACGGGGACGCGCAGGAGCGAGAGCGCGGCGGGCGCGGTGCCTGTCGGCGGCGACGTGGCGCTCGCGCTCGAGCGCGCCGCTCAAAGCGAGTCGGTGCAGTTGCCGATCGTGTCGGCCTTGACGCCGCCGTAGGCCGCGCACTTGGCTGCGCAGCTGAAGTTGGGCGCTCGTTGGCAGGTGTTCGTCGTGGGATCGCACGCACCCGCGCGCGAGCTGAACGTGACCGCCTGCACGCACTGGCATTTGGCCGACCTGCACTCGTCGTCGATGGCGCACGCCTCGCCCACGTCGCGGTAGCAGATGAGCGGGCCGATGCCGAAGTCGGCGTTGCAGACGACGGGTGTGGCCTTGAGGTTGATCGTCGTCGCCTGCCAAGGCGGCAACGAGGCCCCGGCCGCGCCCGCGTACATCCCACCGAGAGTGTTGTCCAGCGAGCGCGCGAAGAGCGTGACCGTGCCGCCGAACTTGGGGTCGACGCCGCGGATCTCGTAGGTGATCGCGGTCTTCTCGGGCAAGAAGAGCCTCGGCGCGCGCGCGGCCAGCCCGACCGTCGAGTAGCTCGGGTTGTACGTCTGGTAGCGCACCTCGATCGCGCTCGGTGACATCGGCGCGGGCAGCGTCAGCGTCCCCCGGATCACGCCGACGGAGTTGTCGGCGCCGACGCCGACCAGGTCGGGGACTCCCGGTCCACACGGAGAGGTCCAGCCGGCGTCACCGGCGTCGTCGATCGCGGCGTCACCGCCCGTCGCCCCGTCCTGGTCGCCGGTGCCGGCGTCGGATGGGACGAACGTCCCGGCGTCGGTCGCGGGCGCCACGGGGGCTGCGCCATCTTCGCCCGGGGCTCCGGACGAGGACGCGCCGGCGGGAGCCGACTCGGAGCACGCGGCGGCCAGGGCTGCGATGAGGGCCACCGGCATCAGAACGGTCCATCGAAACATCAGCGTTCCTCTCTGCGAGCTGACGAAGGACGAGGCAGGACCGATGATATTCACGCGCGCGCCGCAGGTCTCTCTCGTTCGGCCCGCCGCAACCCACCCCACCCCACGTTTCCCCTTCCCATCCGGGCGTGTGGGTGCTCGCCTCGACGGCATGTCGTCGAACTTTCACGCCGCGCCGTCGGGGACGAGCCAAGAGCCGCTCTACGACACGTCGGTCGCCACGCCTTCGCACGCCGAGCGCGCGCGCACCCTCGCCGCGTCGCGCAAGAGCGGCACGCTCTCGACGCTGTGCGAGGACCCGGCCGGTCACCCGTACGGCTCGCTCGTCACGACCGCGCTCCACGACGGCGCGCCGATCTTCCTCATCAGCGCGCTCGCCGAGCACACCAAGAACCTGCGCCGCGATCCGCGCGCGTCGCTGCTGCTCGCGGAGGGCGGCGACGAGAACCCGCTCGCCCTCGGCCGCGTGACGCTGCTCGGCACGTGCACCGAGCTCGACAAGGCCGACCCGGCGAGCGCGGGGCCCCGCGCGACGTTCCTCGCGGCGCACCCCGACGCGCAGTACTACGTCGACTACGGCGACTTCGCGTTCTTCCGGCTCGAGATCGTCTCGCTCCGGTACATCGGGGGCTTCGGGCGCATGTCGTGGGTGTCGGCCGAGGACTGGGCCGCGGCGAGCGCCGATCCCATCGCCCCGCTCGCCGCGGGCATCCTCGAGCACATGAACGAGGACCACCGAGACGCGATGCGCAGCTACTGCCTCGCGTTCAGCAAGGCCACGGACTTCGACGAGGTGCGCATGACCGGCGTCGATCGCCACGGCTTCGAGATGAGCGTGAAGACGCGCGAGGGTGGCTGGCGCCCGGTGCGCCTGGGCTTCTCAGGGCCCGTCTCGACGGCCGACGAGGTCCGCAAGGAGATGGTCGCCCTCGTCCAGCGCGCCCGGGCCGCCCTCGGGGGCTGAGCCTCCCACCCCAGGCGCGCGGGCCGCCGCGCCGAGCGTTCGACCCCGATTGACAGGCGCGCGGGCCGCCGGTACACCTCCGGGCCGTTCGCGGGGCTAACTCAGTTGGTAGAGTGCCAGCTTCCCAAGCTGGATGTCGCGGGTTCGAATCCCGTGCCCCGCTCCAAATCGTGAAGGGAGCCAGCGATGAGTGCTCTTGCGACGGGCGAGCTCGGCGTCGGCCCTACGCGCTTCTTCCTCGGGTTGACACTTCTCGGTCGGGAGCGACGATCCCCTCGTGTTCTGCCCGAAG
>JAGQJA010000689.1 GCA_020430845.1 Myxococcales bacterium | reverse complement strand
CGCAGTGACCTCTTCTCGCTCGGGGTGGTGCTCTACGAGATGCTCTCGGGCGCTCGGCCGTTCGACCCGCCCGGCGGCGCAAAGGCCAAGGCCTCGGTCGCGCAGCGCGTGCGGCGCGATCCCCCCACGCCGCTCCGCAACCACGCGCCCGACACGCCGCGCGCCGTGGAGCGTATCGTCACGCGCCTGCTCGAGAAGTCTCCCGCGGATCGCTACGCGAGCGCCGGGGTCGCCGTCGAGAAGCTCAGGGCAGCCCTGCGCACGACCACGCGCGACGATCCGGCCGAGATCATCCGCGGCGCGCTCGCTTCGGCGGGCCTCTTGCCCAAAGAGGCGGCCCGTCGCGCGGCCCCTCCTGCCACGGGAGCGACCCGCAAGGCGGCGGCAGGCTTCGCGGCCATCCTCGTCCTCTTCACGGTCGGAGGCGCGCTCATCCGCCGCTCCGAGAGCAGCGCCTCGCCCTTGGCGCGCGCGAGAGAGGCAGCGCCGAGCGAGCGAGGAGGCCTGCGCGTGCTCGCTTCGCCTTGGGCCGATGTGGCGGTCGACGGCGCGCACGTCGAGACGACGCCGTTCGCCAAGCCGATCTCGCTCTCCCCGGGCAAACACTGGGTCCGACTCACGCACCCCGATGCGCCCCCCGCCGAGCGTGATGTCACCATCGTCCGCGGCGAGGTCAGCACGCTCGAGGTCGTGATGGACTTGAGGCCGCTCTCCGACGCAGGAAGGGACGCACGATGAACAAGCACGTTGCGCGCGCCGCGCTCGCCGTCACCATCGCGGGCACAGCCCTGTCGAGCACGGATGCGCAGGCCTTCACACACGTCGTCTCGTCGGGCGAGAGCCTGGCGCAGATCGCGCTGCGCGTGTACGGCACGCCTCGCTTCGAGACGGCGATCGTCGGCGCGAACGCCCTCGACGTGCGCGGCGGCAGCGGGATCGTCCCCGGGCTGCCCCTGCAGATCCCCGCGCCGTTCCACGTGCGCATCGACACGGACGCCACGTGGGCCGATCTCGCGCGCGTCCACCTGGGCGACCCGCGTCGCGCCGAGGTGCTCGCGCGCGCCAACGGGGCCGTGTCGTGGGTGCCGCCGGTCGTCGGCCAAGAGATCGTGGTCCCGGCGGTGATCGCGCACCTCGCGGTCGAGGGTGACACCATCCCCGGCATCTCGCAGCGCTATCTCGCCGATCCCAATCGCGCTTGGGAGGTCGACGCGTACAACCACCGCGCGGGGGGGACCAAGCCCGCCCCGGGCGAGGTGGTGCTGGTGCCGCTCCTCGAGATCAACCTCACAGCCGACGGCAAACGTGAGGCGCGCGAGGCCGCCGATCTCGTGCGGAGCCAGGGGGGCGGTCGGGCGCACGAGGCGCAGCGCAAGGCCGAGGCCGAGATCCCTCCGGTGCTCGCCGACGTGCGGGGAGGTCGCTACGTGGACGCCGTCTCCAAGGCCAATCGCCTGCTGGGATCGGGCGACCTCACGCCGCCGCAGCTCGCGTCGCTCCACCGAGCGCTGGTCGAGTCGTACGTGGCGCTCGACGCACCGGGGCTCGCGGCGGGCGCCTGCGCGGCGTGGCGTGAGGCGGCAGGGGGTGACTTGGCCCTGGATCCACGGCTGATCTCACCGAAGATCCGGAACGCCTGCGTGAAGAGGTAAGATGGCCGGCGGTGGTGCTACCTGAGCTGGCCGAGAAGTACGAAGTCCTCGGCGTCCTCGGCGAGGGCGGCACGGGCAAGGTGTACGATGCGGTCCACCTCCCCGAGCGTGAGCCCGTCGCGCTCAAGGTGATCCACGCGCAGCTGGCGGGGGACGCGCAGATCCGCGGCCGCTTCCGACGCGAGGTCGAGATCCTCAAACGCCTCGCGGGCAAGCACGTGTGCCCCGTCGTCGATCACGGCGAGGTGCCGTCGGTCGGCTCCACGGGCACGGTGCTCTACCTCGCGATGGCGAAGATCCCAGGGCGCTCGCTCGACCAGATCATCGCCAAGGAGCGCCTCACCATCGACAAGGCGCTCGACGTGATGCTCCAGGTGTGCGCCGGTCTCAAGGCAGCGCACACGCTCGGCATCGTGCACCGCGATCTCAAGCCGGCCAACGTGCTCATCGACGACGCAGGCGACGTCCACGTCGTCGATTTCGGCATGGCGAAGATCATCACCGGCGGCGGCACGGGCACCACCAACCTCACGGCGCACAACATGGTCTTCGGCACGCCCGAGTACATGTCGCCCGAGCAGGCGCGCGGTGACGAGCTCGACGCGCGGTGCGACGTGTACTCCGCCGGCGTGATGCTCTACGAGCTGCTCACCGGCTCACCGCCGTTCACCGGGGCCACGCCGCTCGCCGTCCTCACCGAGCACCTCACGTCCGACGTCGAGCCGCCGCGCAAGCGCGCGCCCGGGCGCGGCATCAGCGAGGCGATCGAGGCGGTCGTCATGCACGCGCTCGCGCGCGATCCCGACGAACGCTACCCCTCGGCGTCCGCGCTCGCCGCGGCCATCGTGCACGCCAAGGCCGAGCCCGAGAACGTCGAGTCTCTCCGTCCGCGCGCGTTCAGCGTCAGCCCCGAGGGCACGGACGCGTACGCGCAGACCATCCCCGCGATGGACGTGCCCATCTTGATCCCGTCGAGCCCGCCGCCGCGCCTGACGCCGAGCTCTCCGCCGGCGTCCAAGAGCTCCGGCGCGGCCAGCCGTCCGACGCAGCCGTCCCCGTCGCCGTCGCGGCCGCCGCCCGCGCCGTCGAGGCACGCGTGGATGATCGTGTGGATCGTCGCTGGGATCGTGAGCGTCGCCGCGGGCGCCTGGCTCGCCACGCGGTAGGCGCTCGCGGGCGCGATTGCGATTGCGTTTGCGATTGCGTCTG
>JAGQJA010000068.1:4371-23978 GCA_020430845.1 Myxococcales bacterium | reverse complement strand
CGGACGACGAGGACGCGGACGACGACGCGAAGGCCAAGGCCGGCGCGGACGAAGAGGACGCGGACGACGACGCGAAGGCCAAGGCCGACGCGGACGACGAGGACGCGGACGACGACGCGAAGGCCAAGGCCGACGCGGACGACGACAAGCCGTCCAAGACGTCCGACGACGACAAGCCGTCCAAGAAGAAGAAGGGCGAGTCGGCCGCCTGACCCCGCCCTAGGGCGGCTTGTGCACGCACGGGCGCTCGGGGCGCGGCGTTGCCGTGGGCGGGGGGTCGTCGCGGCGTGGCTCGCACGCGTCTCGCAGGCGAGGTCCTGGGGCGGTGCGTCGGTGGTGGCGTGGCTTGCGCGCGTCTCGCAGGCGAGGTCCTGGGGCGGTGCGTCGGTGGTGGCGGTCGGGTCGGCTGCCCGGTAGCGACGAAACCCATCGCGCGGCCCGCGCGTAGGTCATGGCCTCCGGGTCGTCAGCATTGGACTTAACCTAAACAAAGTATATACAATCTTGATGGCGTCATGCCGGGCGCACGCCCCCACGCGAGCGCTTTGATACCCTCTCGTCCCCTCGCCAGCGCGAGCCAAGCAGGAGCCGAACATGCGCGTACTTCTCGTGATGCCCACACCCTTCGAGAACGGTCGTCTCGGTCTCGAGAACGTGGTGTGGCTCTCCGAGCCCGTGGCGCTCACCGCGGTCGGCACGGCCGTCCGAGATCGGCACGAGGTGCGCGTGCTCGACATGCGCCTCGAGGACGAGGACGCGCTGGCCAAGACGCTGGTCGAGTTCCGCCCGCACGTCGTCGGCACCACGAGCATGACGACCGACGCATACCAGGCCAAGGCCGTGCTCTCGGTCGCGCGCAACATCTGCCCCGACGCGCTCACAGTCGTCGGGGGCCATCACCCGACGCTCTGCCCCGACGAGTTCGATCTCGACTACGTGGATGTGATCGTCCAGGGAGAGGGCGAGCTCACGTTCGTCGAGCTATGCGAGCGGTGGGACGCCCAGCGCGAGGCGGGCGATCGTACGTTCGCCGGTGTGCGCGGGACGGCGTACCGCGCGACCGATGGCCGGCGCTGCGTCAACGCCAAGCGCGAGCAGACCGCCAACCTCGACGCGCTCCCGCTGCCGGACCGATCGCTCATCGCGAAGTACCAAGGCCGCTACTTCTTCACGGGCATCCGGCCCATGGCCTCCATCTTCACCAGCCGCGGCTGCTCGTTCGACTGCAACTTCTGCGCGATCTGGGAGTTCTACGAGAGACGCACGCGCTTTCTCTCGGCGAGCAAGATCGTCGACCAGATGGAGGCGTGCTCGGAGCCGTTCATCTTCGTCCTCGACGACAACTTCCTCACGAACAAGCGCCGCGCGACCGAGCTATGCGACGAGCTCGAGCGCAGGGGCGTGAAGAAGTACTGGATGACGCAAGGGCGCACCGACTTCGCCGCCGACCACCCCGAGCTCATGAAGCGGCTCGCGGACAACGGGCTCGTGATGGTGCTGAGTGGCTTCGAGTCCAACAGCGACGACAACCTCGCCGCGCTGCGCAAGCGCTCTTCGTGGCAGAAGAACATCGAGGCCAACCGTGTGATGCGCGAGCACGGCATCTTCTCGACGGGCATCTTCATGGTGCGCGCCGATTGGACCCGCGAGCAGTTCGCCGGGCTGTGGGAGTACGTCAAGAGCCTGCAGATCGCCGTACCGCTCTTCACGATCCTCACGCCACTCCCGGGCACGCAGCTCTACCGGACCTACAAGGACCAGCTCCTCACGACCGATCACCGGCTCTTCGACCTCCTCCACGCGGTGCTGCCCACGCGTCTCCCTCGCGAGGAGTTCTACAAGGAGTTCTGCGCAGGCTACGACGAGACCGAGTCGAGCGTGCGCGACGCCTTCAAGGCCATCACCAAGCGGCGACCCAAGTTCGTCGCCAAGATCCTCACGGGGATGGTCTGGTTCTACGCGCGCACGTGGCGCTACCAGCGCATCCACTTCGACCACAAGTCGTTCCTCCGAGACGAGGAGGGCCTTCTCAACGGCCCCGGCGCGAAGGCCGGGCTCACGTGGGAGGACATCACCTACCCGACCGGTGACGAGCCTGACGTCGAGCGCGAGCCGGCGGGCGGCAAGCTGGTGCGCCTTCGCATCTCGCGGCGCATCTGGGCCGACGACGTCGCCGAGCGTTCGCGCGCGCAGGTGGGCACATGACCGTCGTGTCCATCGACGAGGCGCGGCACCGCCCCGACCCGTCGCGCGCGTTCCTCGCAGACCTTCGCCGAGACATCGAGGCTCACCCCGGCGTGAACCACCTGTTCCTGGCGCGCTGCGCGACGAGCCCGTTCGCGCGACAGGACTACCGCGTGTTCGGCGAGAACCACTACGCGCTCGTCTGCGTGTTCACCAGCTACCTCGAGCGCCTTCTGGTGCGCGCCCCGTCGAGCGACGCGAAGCTGTGGCTGGCGAAGGTGCTCGTCGACGAGTACGGAGAGGGCTCGGAGGGACACGATCACGCGACGCTCTACGGTGATTTTCTCGCCGCGTGCGGCAGCGATCTGCATCGCACGCCCGACGCCAAGGTGCCCGAGCCGGCGTACCGGTTCATCCGCGAGCATCGCCGCATCGTCACCGAAGAGCCGTTCCTCGTGGGGCTCGGCGCCGTCGGTCCGGGCCACGAGTGGGCGATCCCCAAGATGTTCCACGCGGTGATCCCCGGACTCCGCCGCGCGGGCTTCTCCGAGGCGGAGATCCACTACTTCACGCTGCACGTCGAGCAGGACGTCGACCACGGCACTTGGCTCGAGGAAGCTCTCGCCAAGTTCGGCTCCACGCACGAGGCGCGCGCGCAGATCCGCCGTGGCGCGATGCTCTCGCTCGAGGCGCGCCACGAGTTCTGGAGCGGTGTGCAGCGGGCCGTCGTGCGGTGGCGGCAGCCGCGCGCGGTGCGTCCCGACGGCGCGAAGCCGCGCTCGTTCTTCGGTGAGATCGCGCTCACCGCGTGGGACGGGTCGCCCCGGCTCCGCGCCCTCGAAGACCGCGTCGCCGCCCTGCAGCAGCGCCGCCGCCCCACTCTGCGCGAAATCATCGATCAAGGCCGCCGCTGAACATCGCGTCCCGCGCGGCGCCGGCACTCAGGCGCGTCCCGCGAGGCGCCGGCACTCAGGCGTGTCCCGCGCGGCGCCGCCGTCTCGTCGCGTCCCGTGCGGCGCCGGCACTCAGGCGCGTCCCTCGAGCCCGGCGAGACCGGTCCGACCCCCGCGCGCCTGGCCCGCGCCACCTCTGGGCCGGCCCGGCCAGTCGCGCGTCCGCGCGGGCTCGCTCGCGCGCCCCGTCCCGCGCCCCGACTCACGCTGGCTGCCTTCTGTTAGCACGCTTGCAGATCCCCTCTAGATGCGAGGTGGCGGGTGGGGGACGGGGGACGAGGGGCTTCGTCGGGGGCGTCCGCGCGACAGCGTGCGCGCGGCGCGGCGGTCGCGTCGAGAGTCGGCACGCGCGCTGCAACGGAGGCGGCATGCACAACGTCCTCTTCAACCTCAAGAGGCTGCACCTCACCGCGCAGCGCTACGCGTCCGAAGCCCTCCGCGCCCACGGACTGACGCCCGCGCGCTTCGACGTCCTTCATATCGTCGGCGGGTACGGAGGGCTCAGCCAGGCGCACCTGCGCAGGAAGCTCGGTGTTGCGCGCTCGACGATCAGTCGCATGCTCTCGTCGATGGAGCGACGTGGGCTCATTTCGCGCTTCTCGCTGGCACCGCAGCGCGCGGAGAAGTGGGTCAGGCTCACGGACCTCGCGCGTGCGCTCTTCGTGCAGCTGAGTCTTCTCGCTCGGCCGGCGGTCGCCGCCGCAGTGGGGTTCATCTTCGAGATCCGTCCGAACGCGTTCATGCAGTACGTTGCGGCCATGTTCATGATCGACTCGCATATGCAGTATCTCCGTGCACGCGCGCGCGATCGTGCGTCGATGTTCGATCCGTACGGCGACTTCAACCCGGATCGCTAGCGCGTCGGGGGGCAGCGCCTTTCGTCTGGCGCGACGCGACGCGACGTGACGCGACGCGACGCTGAATGTCCGTCCGCGCTACCATCCACTCGGCCGCCGCGCGTCACGCGTGCGCGGCAGGGGAGGATCGATGCACATCACCTTTGTCGCAACGCGGAAGAACGCAGACCGCTCGGAGCGCGAGCTCTACGAGATGGACCTGCTCAACCGCGCCCTCGGCTTCAAGCGGAGCTTCCTCGATCTCGGCCTGCAGACGGTGATGGCCTGCACGCCGCCTGGCGTGTCGATGCGCATGGTCGACGAGTACGTCGAGGAGATCGACTACGACGTCGAGACGGACCTCGTCGCACTCTCGGCGAAGACGTCGTGTGTCACGCACGCGTATGACGTCGCGCGCCAGTTCCGTGCGCGCGGCAAGCGCGTCGTGCTGGGCGGCATCCACGCGTCGCTGCGTCCGGACGAGGCGCTCGAGCACGTCGACTGTGTCGTCACCGGCGAGGCCGAGCTCCTCTGGCCGGAGGTCGTCCGCGACGCCCAGGCCGGGACGCTCAAGCGGCGCTACGACACCGTCGGGTTTCCGCCGATGGATCGCATCCCGCCTCCGGCGTGGGAGACATTGCGCGCGAGCGACTACCTCTTTCACCAGCTCCAGACGACGCGTGGTTGCCCGTTTCGCTGTCGTTTCTGCAGTGTCCCCGACATCTCCGGCCAGGAGTTCCGATTCAAACCGGTCGACAGGGTCGTGCAGGAGCTCCGCGCGTTGCCCAAGTCACGGGGCCCCGTCGCCGCGGGCAAGCCGCTCTACGTCGTCGACGACAACTTCATCAGTCGCACGCGCTACACCAAAGAGCTTCTCCACGCGCTCGTGCCGCTCTACGAGGCCGGAGAGCTGCCGGGCTGGTCCGCCGAGACCACGCTCAACGTCGCCGCCGACGAAGAGATGATGGACCTCTTCCAGAAGGCAGGATGTGCGACCCTCATCATCGGGTTCGAGTCCGTCACCGAGGCTTCGCTGGCCGCCATGGACAAGCCCGTGAACTTCTGCCTCACGTATCAGGAGGCGATCGAGCGCATTCACGCGCGCGGGATGACGGTCGTCGGGAACTTCATCGTGGGGTTCGACACGGACACCGTGGGCGTGTTCAAGCAGACGCTCGACTTCGTGCAGAACGCCGGGATCCTCTACCCGTTCTTCAGCATCCTCACGCCGATGCCCGGCACCAAGCTCTTCGACGACTACAAGGCCGCCGGTCGCCTCGATCACGAACGCTGGGAGCTCTACGACACGCGTCACGTCGTGTTCGAGCCGACGCACATGACGCGCGACGAGCTCATGGACGGCTACGTCTGGCTCTACGAGCAGGCGTACGGCACCGACAAGCTGTGGGCGCGACTCGAGCAGAACTGGCGTCGTCGCGCGCGTGGGTCGAGCTGGGTCGAGAAGGCCTTCGTCGCGTCGCGCCTCGCGCCGGAGATGTTCGGGCAGAGCGCCGACGTGAAGCGGCATTTCAGGGACGGCATACGACTCATGTTCCGGCGCGGTCTCGCGGCAGACGCAGGACAGCTGCTCTACCTGCTCGACGGCTACGACTTCGCGAGGTTCATGCGTCGCTTCAACAGCGCGCACCGCATCGAGAACTACGAGACGTTCGAAGACCCGTCGCGGTGGCACGCCCGTGATGTGGACCCGGTCGGAGCGGCGAAGCTCGACGTGATGCAGTGGCAGAACCAGAAGGCGGTGCGTCGAACCAAGGCCTCGCTCCCCGTCGTGCAGGGCGGGTAGCTGTCAGGCGGTGGCGCGGAGGGCATCGAGCTCACCGCGTCGCCACAGCGCGCGCAGCTCGACGTAGCCGCCGACGAACGTGCCGTCGACGAAGATGACCGGGACGGTGCGATGTCCCGTGCGCTCGCGGAGCTCGCGGCGCGCGGACGGGTTGGCGGTGACGTCGACGTCGTCGTAGGCGATGCCGAGCTGACGGAGGAGGAGCTTGGCGGCGGCGCAGTAAGGGCAGAACAGCGTCGAGTACATCGCGACGCGTGCGGGCGTCGGCCGCGTTTCCATCACCCGCCGTAGCCGCTCGGGCCCTGCCCGCCGGGGCCGTAGCCGGGGCCCTGTCCGCCGGGGCCGTAGCCGGGGCCCTGTCCGCCGGGGCCGTAGCCGCTCGGGCCCTGTCCGCCGGGGCCGTAGCCGGGGCCCTGTCCGCCGGGATGCCCTGCGTACGCCGGCATCTGAGGGCCGGCGGGGAGGCCGACGCCGGGGGCCGGCGGCAGTGGCTCTTCTTTGGGCTTGAGCACGAAGCCGAGGCCCGCGCCGACGACGAAGCCACCGATGTGGGCGAGCCACGCCACGTTGTTCTTGGGGTCGAGGACCAAGAGCAGATTGAGCGCGACCCAGATCGCCATGTACCAGATCGCCCGGATCTTGAACTGGACGAAGAAGAAGACGATCCAGAGCTTCACGCGCGGAAAGAGCACCGCGTAGGCACCCATGAGGCCGGCGATGGCGCCGGACGCCCCCACCATGGGCTCGGTGCCGTGGAGGTTGCCGAGCCAGTGCCCAAGCGCACCCGCGACGGCGGCCGCGAGGTAGAGGATCGTGAAGCGGCCGCGGCCCAGGCGGTCCTCGACGTTGTCGCCGAAGATCCACAGCGAATAGAGGTTGCCGGCGATGTGAAACAGGCCGCCGTGAAGGAATGCGTACGTGACGACCTGCCATACGTAGCCGCTCTCGAAGAGATCGGGCACGAACGCGACGGGGCGGATGATCTCCGGACCGGCGGCGATGACGGCAGCAAACTCGACGACGAAGATCGCGCAGAGCGCGATGACCAGGCCTCGCACGAGCAGCGCCTTGCGCTTGGTGGGGTTGTAGACCTCGACGGGGAGGAAGGTCGCGAGCTGCAGCAGGTACATGCCCACGACGCCTGCCGTCCCGGCCGCGTCGCTCCCCGGCCGCGCGTGCTCCGCGTGCGCCTCTTTGGTGATCTTGTCGAGCGTCTGCGCTTCGTTCGCGTCGAGCCACATGCCTCGACAGTGGCTGCACGCGTCGATCTCCACGTGGGTGCCGTCCCAGCCGAGCAGGTAGGTCCACATGGGGCCGTGGCCCGCGGGACACGCGAGCGGTCCGGGCTGTGGCGGGCGCGTGAAGATCTCCGGCCGCCAGTTGTGCGGGTCGGCTTTGGTGCCTACGACGTATCCCGCTTCGCCGAAGTCGAGGAACGTACCTCCGCAACGGAAGCAGTGATCGATCTGCACACGGCTAGGGTCCCAACGGACTTGCAGCGGGTACGTGCAGCGCGGGCACATCCGCTGCTGCTGCGTCCACGCGTGCCACCCTTGGCCGGCATACGCGGCCGGGCCGCCGAAGGCGTACGGAGACGGCTGCGCATAGGGCTGCGCACCGTAGCCCGGCTGCGCGCCGTACCCAGGCTGCGCGCCGTACCCAGGCTGCACGTCGTGCCCAGGCTGCGCGCCGTGCCCAGGCTGTGCGCCGTAGCCCGGCTGCGCGCCGTAGCCCATGCCACCGGGGGGAGGCTGCATCGTGTCATCGTAGAGGCTCGCGCGCCGGCTCGCCCGCACATTGTTGCGAAAGCTCCGCCGTGGCGCCTCCTCTCGTGGGCGCTTGACGTCGCCCGCGGTTGGGGTCACGCCTGAGGGACCATGCGCTTGTCTTCTCTTCGCGGTCTGGGCATCGCCACGCTCGCAGGCACCCTCCTGGTGTCTATCCCGTTGGGGATATCTTCGTGCTCGTCGTCCGATGATCCGCCCGCGGGCCCCGCGGCCGACGGCGGGCCCGACACCTTTCGACCCGACACCGGACCGTTCAACCCGCTCGACCCCGACGGCAACCCGCCGCCGCTCACGCGCAGCCAGTGCGTCGCCAACTGCAGGACGCAGCACGGCGCTGGCTTCGACAAGGACAAGGCGATCGACACCTGCTGGCAGACGTTCTGCGTCCCGGCGTGCGCCGACCCCCTTCCGGGCAGTGATGCCGGGGCCGACGCCTCCCTCGCAGACGCCGGAGACGACGCCGGTGACGACGCGGGCGACGCGGCGGCGCCCGACGGGGGCGCACCGGCGTGCAAGAACGACGTGGTGACCGGGGCCGCGGACTGCGATCTCTGCACCAAGCAGAGCTGCTGCGCCGCGTGGGACGGCTGCTTCGACGATCCGGACTGTGTCGCGCTCAACGAGTGCATCCAGAAGTGCGACAACCTCTGACCCGCCCCGCGCGTCGCGCTCGGTGAGCGCCGCGAATTCAGCGAGGCCCTCGTACGGGGGCGCCCGCTACGGCGTCGCCAGGGCGGCGATCTCTGCGGCGTCGAGCGCCCGCTTGTACACGCGCAGCTCGTCGACGGCGCCCCGGAAGTTCGTCGCGGGATCGCCGTCACCGCGTATGCCCACGCGCGTCGGCAGCCCGAGCCCGCCCAGCGCGGCGATGTTCGTCGCTTGCTGGTCCTTCTCGAGCTTCCCGCCGACGTAGACCCGCGCCGCGACGCCAGGCGCGTACACGCCTGCGATGTGCGTCCACTGGCCCACCGGGACGGTCGGCCCGACCGCTTCGGCGCTCATGCTCTGATCGGTCACGGCGATGAAGGTCACGCCCTGGGGACGCAGACCGAGCCGATAGCCCGGCCCCGCCGTCGCGCCGCGCCGCCCGAAGACGTAGTCGGCGCCGGTGGTCGGGAGGACCGCGGGCCGGATCCAGGCCGCGACCGTCAGCGCGCCCGTGATGGCGAGGGCAGGGGGCACAGCCAGATCCACGTATCCGCCGGTCGTATCCACGGCGCCGCCGACCTTGCCTGCGGCGACGAACGCCGCCCCGTCGGTCAGCCGGCCGACGAGCCCCGGCGCGCAGTGCTGCGCGCCCGGCGACCCGATGGGCTCGTCAAAACGCATGTAAAGTACAAGTGACGGATCGTTGCCGCACGCGGGGGCGCTGCCTCCGTCCTCGCTCGTCGCGTCGGCCGCCGCGTCGTCGAAGTCCACGCCGCCGGAGTCCACGCCTCTCGGAGGTGGAGTCGACGTCTCGGGGGGAGCGCTGCTCGCGTCGCTCGGATCGTCCGGGGCGACCTCGAGGTCCGCCGCCCCGCTGATGAGCGAGCAGGCGCACGCCCCCGAGAGCGCGGTGATGACCGCGAGCCGACGAACCAAGACCATCAAGCCACACGATAGCAGACGTCGCCTGCACGCACCTCGTCCGCGCCGGCACGCACCTCGTCCGCGCCGGCACGCACCCGTCCGCGCCGCGGACGCGGGAGGCCCAAGAGCCGCGCCGCGCGTGCGCCGCGCGATTCGCGCTCGGCGTTGGCTACTCGCACGGGCCGAGGTCGCGGGGCGAGGTGTAGGTCGAGATCTCTCCGTGCGTGGCGGGCGCGTCGAGGCACCTCGCGCGCTCGAGCGGCAGCGCCGCCGTCGAGAACCACACGTGAAGAGGCTGCGGCGCGCCGTCGGGCGATCGCACCCCGGCGTAGAGCCATCTCTCCGCTCGCGGCACGCGCACGTCGACGCCGTCCTTCTCGAGCTCGAGCACCATCGCCTGCGCCACGTCCCACGCGCCCTCGACGTGGACGACCGCGGTGCGCTCCGAGCCCAGGCGCGCGCGCAGGTCCGCGTGGGCCTCGCGCAGCGCGTCTCGCGCGAGCGGGTAGCTCATCGGGGCGGCCGGGCTCCGCGACAGCCACGCCGTCTGTGCGGCCGTGGTCCACGCGCACGCGACGAGCGCCGCCACCGCGACGGCCCTCTGCGCGCGCGCCGAGAGCCTGGGACGCGCGAGCCCGGCGGAACGCGCCGCGGACGCGGCCGTCGAGAGCACACCGAGCCACCCGACCGCGCCGCCTGCCGTGGTCCAGAACGCCAGGTAGTAGTAGCTCGTGCCCACGACGGCTCGCAGCGAGCTCCACGCGACGACGCTCGCGAGCGCGCCCATCGCGAGGAGCGCGAGGCTCGCACCGTCGCGCCGACGCTTCGCCGCGAAGCCCGACACCGCGAGCAGCGCGAGGTGCGCGAGCGCGATCGTCCACGCCGTCGGCGTCGCGCGCGCGGGCATCGCGTCCCACCGTGTGACCATCGGCAGATACGCCTCGCGCGCGAGTGTCCCGCGGGCGAGCCTCTCGGGCAGCCACGACGTCGCGGTCGCCCAGTCGACGAGCGCGTCGCCCCACGGTCGCCGTGGCGCCGGCGGGTGGCGAAAGAACGCGGCGACGAGCGTGAGGTTGCCCTCGGCCTCGGCGGTGAGCTGCTCGACGACGGGCGGCGCCCACACGACGAGTGTGATCACCGCCGCGACGGCGAGACGGCGCCGATCCGCGCGCGCGAGCAATGGCGCGGACGCGGAGCCGCGGCGTCGGCGAGCGTGGACGAAGAACGATGCGACGGCGGCGAAGGCGCACACGCCGACGGTCGACACGGTGGCGATGTGCGTCTGCGCGGCGAGCGCGCCGAAGAAGGCGGCGAGCGGGGCGGCTGCGGTCTTGCCCCGCGCCAGCATCGCCGCGCTCACGAGGAAGGTCATGAGCGGGAGCGTGACTACGAGCGGGTTCCACGGGTTGGCGGACACGTTCCCGAACGCCGCGAGCCAGGCCAGCACGACGATCAACGCCGCGACCGCGTGGGCTCGCCGCGCCAAGAGCCGCGTCGACGTGACCAGCGCTGCCGCGGAGGCGGCGCAGACGAGCCACGTGCCCACGTACAGACCCGTGCTCGACGGCGCGAAGGCCCTCTGGAACGGCGCGACGACGAAGAAGAAGAGCGGCCCCGGGTGGTGCCAGTGGAACCTCGAGTAGGGGCCGAGGAGCGCGCCGCCCGACCACGCGTGACGCGTCGCCTGCTCGAGCAGCGCGACGTCACCGAAGAGACCGAAGCGGGGAACGCCCGCGCCGACGACAGTGAGCAGATAGGGCAACGTGGGCAACGCGGCGACGAGGCCCATGAGGTAGGCCTCGCGTCGCGGCGTCCACACGCCCTTCGGCGCTCCGCTCCTCGACGCCATCAACCCCGCGCGCGCGGCGCCGCGTACATCCCCTCGATCTCACGTGCGAAAGCGGCGACGACGACGCGGCGCTTGATCTTCATCGTCGGCGTGAGCATGTCGTTGTCGACCGAGAGCTCTCGCGGCACGAGCACGAAGTCGACGATACGCTCGAAGGCCTTCTCTGCGGCGAAGCGCTCGACCTCCTCGGCGTAGCGCGCGCGCACGCGGGCGTCGGTGCAGAGCGTCTCGAGGTCGGACGCGTCGATCCCCGACTCGCGCGCCCACTCTCGCAGCGTCGGCGCGTCGGGAACCAGGATCGCCACGTTGAAGGGCTTGTCCTGGCCGTGCACCATCGCCTGCGCGATGAGCGGCGAGAGCGTGAGCTTGTCTTCGAGCGGGACGGGAGACACGTACTTGCCGTTCTCGAGCTTGTAGATCTCCTTCACGCGGCCGGTGATGTAGACGTACCCGTCGTCGTCGATGCGCCCGATGTCGCCGGAGCGAAGGCCGCCGTCCTCCGTCATCGTCGCCTTCGTCTCACCGGGGAGGCCGTGGTAGCCCGCCATCACGCCGTGGCCGTAGATCACGATCTCGCCGCCGCGCGGGTCGTCGGTGACGGCCTCCTTGTCGAGCTTGATCTCCACGCCGGGGAGGGCGACACCGACCGAGCCGATGCGCGGGGCCCCGAGCGGGTTGACCGTCGAGAGCCCCGAGACCTCGGTCATGCCGTAGCCCTCGTAGACGTCGATGCCGATCGCCTTGATGAAGTGACCTACCTCGGGTGAGAGGGCGGCCGCGCCCGAGCACGCGTACTGGAGCCGGCCGCCGAACTTCGCCACGATCTTGGAGAAGATGAGCTTCTTGGCGAGCGCCAGGGTCAGCGCGTCGGGCACCGACAACGTCGCGCCCCACGCCTTCTTCTGTGCGGCCTGCAGACCGGCCCGGAAGAGCGCGCGAATGGGCGCTGGCTTGGCGGCCATCTGCTTGTTCACGCCGTCGTAGATGCGGTTCCAGATGCGTGGCACCGCGAGCAGCACGGTGGGGCGAGCCACGGTGAGGCTCTCGAGGACCCACTCGGGCTTGGGGCAGATCGCGGTCGACGCGCCGGCCTGCACGATCGCGTGGAGCTCCACCGCCCCGCCGCCCACGTGCGCCCACGGCAAGAACGCGAGCGTCCGATCCTCTCTCGATAGCGGGAACACGAGCTGCAGCGCCTGCGCCCCGTACGCGAGGTTCTTGTGTGTGAGGCGCACTCCCTTGGGAGCGCCCGTCGTGCCCGACGTGTAGATGAAGTACGCGACGTCGTCGGGCGACGGGCTGCGCGCCTCGACAGGGGCACGAGCGCCGAGCGCGCAGAGCGCCTCGAAGTCCTCGCCGAGGCACACCCTCGGCAGCTCGGGCAGCAGCGCCGCGACGCGCGCGTCGATGTCCTGCGTCGCGCAGAAGCACAGCTTCGCCCCGCAGTCCTCTAGGATGAACTTCCAGTCCTTGTCGAGCATCGCCTCGTACATCGGCACCCACGACGCCCCGAGCCCGTACGCCGCGAACGCCCCGATGACCCACTCGACGCGGTTGTTCGAGATGATCGCCACGCGATCGCCGGGGCCGATGCCTCGCTGCGCGAGCCCGCCTCGCAGCGCTTCGACCTTCGCCGCGAGCTCCGACCAGGTCATCCACGTCCACCGGTTCGCGTCGTCTCGCGTGCCGAACGCCTCTCGCCCTCCGTGCCTCTCGACCGTCGCGGTGAGCATCGAGAGCAGCTCGTCGTGGTGGAACGACGGCGTCGACGTAGGCCGTTGTGCGGGCATCGGCGCGGATGGTCGAACGAGACGCGCCCCGTCGCAAGGCCCGTGAGGACAATCGACGACGCGCGTCGATGGGCGGCTGGCTTCGCGCCTCTTTCCGGGGCCCGGCTCGCCCCGACTCGGCTCTGCCGCTGTGCGTCCGGCGCGTCGGGCTTCGGCTATGCTCGGCGCATCGATGGGTGAAGATCCCGAGAGCGCGCTGGTGTCCGAGCTCCGCGCGCTCGCACGCGACGCCCCAGACGAGGCGAGCGGCACCTTCACCGTGTGGTGGGGAGAGCGCGCGTTCGACGTCACCTACGTGAGCGGGAGCAGCTCGAGCGTGACCTTCAAGGTTCGCTACGACGACGTCGCGCGCGCGGATCACCCTGCGCTCGTCCAGCGCGCGAGCGCGCGGTCGTACCGAGCCGTGGCGCGAGGTGAGCTCGTCGCGACGCGCCCGATGTCGATCGAGCTGCGCCGCGAGAGCCGCGGTGACGTCGGCGCGAAGCGGGAGGGCCTGGCCGTCGAGTGGCAGTCGGGCGACGAGCTGTTCGACGCTGTCGTCTACGTGAGCTCGCCGACGACCGACCCCGAGGTGCTCTCGGCCGTGCTCGGCGCCGAGGTGCGCCGCGGCGCGCTCACGCTCGTCGAGCTGGGCTTCCAGTCCGTCCGCATCGACGAGGACGGCGACGTCGTCGCGCGGCTCACCGAGTTCGCGCGACCGGACGCCGAGCCCGAGCGCGGGAGGCAGGCCGTCGAGGCTTTCGCCGACATCGTCGCCAACCTGCCCGCCGTCACGCACTCGGGACGCGTCCGCCCGCCTCCGCCCTTCGCGCGAGCGACGCGGGTGCTCCGCGCCGTGGGGCTCGTCGGCTGGGCGCTCAACGTCGGCTACGTCGGGCTCGTGACGATGGCGCTCCGGGCCGCGCTGCCGCCGCACCGCGGAGACCTCCACTCCGCCACGGACATCGGCGCGGCCGTCGCCGTCGGGATCGTCGCCGGGCTCGTCGCTTCGTCGATCTACTCGGGCATGGTCCGCGAGCGTGTGCGCGGCACGTCGGACGCCCCCGACGTCGTCTTCAACGCGGGGCTCGCCGCCTTCGGTGGCGTGTCGGTCCTCGTGACGACGCTCGGGCTCACGCTTGCGGCGCTCTGGAACGTGCTCACCGACGTCGCGAAGTAGCGAGTCGATTCTCCGTGGCTCAAGGGCGCTCGTCGATGTGCAACGGCGTGCTCGGGTCGAGCAGGTAGCCGTCGTCCTGCCGCAAGAGCGCGTGGCGTAGGCCCAGCTCGCGGAGTGAGCGTATGGTCACGTAGAGGCGGCTCATCCCCGCCTCTACGCGAATCTTCTCGCCGGGCCACCCGACCTCGACGAGGTGCGACATCGCGAGCGGCGTCCCCGGCGACGTCCGACGCTCGGCCGCGAGCGCCGCGAGCACGAGGCGGAGGGCGCGTCGTCGTCGGAGGTCCACGCGCGGTCGGTCCCCGACGCGAAACCACATCGCCTCTCGGTCCATCTCGAGAGCGCCGGGAGTGGCTGGTGCGGGGACGTCCCCCTGGACGGCGTGTTGCAGGAGCCGGTAGGCGAGGCGGAGATCGTCGTGGTCGTCCACCGCGCTCGCGGCGTCGCTGAGTCGCGCCCTGGCTGCGTCGAGCGCCGTCCTCGCGGCCCGGTCGTCCCCCTTGGCGAGCGCGGTGCGATGGACGAAGAGGTCCTTGTGTCCGAGGTGGAGCTCGAGCGCGACGACCAAGCGCGCATTGATCGACGTCGACACGGACGAAATTCGCTCGTGCGCCGTCGCGTAGAGTCGCTCTGCGCGCGCGTGGTCGCCCTCCGCCCAGGCGAGGGACGCGGCCGCCCCCGAGAAGAGGCCCTCGTGGAGGCGATCTCCGTGACCCCGCAGGATGTCGAGCGCGATGTCGTACGCGGCGCGCGCGTCGTCGTTGGCGCCCGCGAGCTGACGCGCCGCGGCCGCGTACCCGAGGAACATGGAGTAGAGCCGCCGATCGCCGAGCCGCTGGAGCTCGAGGAGCGCCTCGTCGTACGTCGCGAGCGCCTCGGCGTGTCGCCCGAGCTCCGCGAGCACGCACGCCAACACGCCAGTGCAGTACGCGCACGCGTACCGGTCGTCGAAGCGGAGCGAGCGGGCGCGAGCGTCGAGCACGAGCGACCGCGCGCGCTCGAGCTGCCCCTGCTGGAAGTGCAACGCAGCGAGGCACGCGAGGTCGATGCTCGCGCCGCGGTCGTCGCCGAGGCGCGCCCGGATGACGAGGGCCTCTTCGTACGCCATACGAGAGCGCTCGGTCTCCCCGCCCGCACGGAGCGCCGTGCCCAACACACGCAGCGCGTTGGCCTGCACGAGCGGGTGGTCCGAGAGCACCTCGGCGGCCTGCTCGAGCTCGACGATCGCGCGCTTCGTCTCCCCGCGCGAGTGGGTGACGCTGCCCAGGCGTGCGAGCGCGCTGCCCTCGAGCCTGCGGTCGCTCGCGGCACGCGCCGCGGAGAGCGCCTCTCTCGCCGGGATCTCCGCGAGCTCGTTCTGCCCCATCAGCTCGAGCGCGCGCGAGCGATGCAGGAGCACCTCACCGCGGAGCTCGACGGGGACCTTCGCGTCGCGCGCCGCGGCCAGCGTCGCGTCGATGAGCTCGAGCACCGCGTGCGTGGGGATCCGCGTCCAGAGGATGGGCTCGAGCTGGACGATGATGCGCAGCGCGTCCACGGCGCCGCCGAGGGTCTCCCCGTCGAGCGCGTGGCGGTGCGCGGCGAGCACGTTGTCGAGGTCCCGCGAGAGCTCGGAGAGCGCGTCGGGCTCCGCCGGCGTCCCGGTGGCGTCGCGCCACGCGCGGCTCTGCTCGGCAAAGTACGCGGCGTGTCGGGCGACCAGCGCAGGGCGCTCGCCTGCCTCGACGAGCGCGAGGCTCCCGAACTCGCGGACGACCTCGTAGAGGCCGAGGCGCCCACCGCCAGCGGTCTCGGTCGCGCGGACGAACGACTTGGCACGGAGCGACTGCACGACGTCGATCACGTCTGGGGCATCTTGGTGGGCGGAGACGTCGACCACCGCTTCGGCGGCGCGCACGTCGAAGCCGCCACGGAACACGCTGAGTTGGCGGAGCGCGGCCTGCTCGTACGGTTCGAGCTGGGCCCACGACCATGCGATCGTCGCGCGCATCGTCCGCTCGCGCGGGTGCTCTGTACGCAGCTGAGACGTGAGCACGCCGAGCCGCGACCCGAGGCGAGAGCGCAGGTCTTCTGGCGTGAGCACGGACATGCGACCCGCCGCCAGCTCGATGGCCAGCGGGATGCCCTCGAGCGCGCGCACGATGTCGGCCACGACGGCCTTGTCGACGCCGTCCGCATCTCGCCGCACGCGAAGCGCACGATCGACGAACAGCTCGACCGCGTCCGAGTCGACCTCGCCTGGGCCTGGCACCGCGAGCGGGCCCACCTCGTACGCGTGCTCTTCGGCGAGCCCGAGCAGCTGACGCGACGTCGCGATGAAGATCGTGGGGACGTCGGCGGCCAGGCACCCGCGCAGGAGCGCCGCGAGCGGCTCGACCGCACGGTCGCAGGCGTCGAGCAGGACGACGCGCCGATCGTGCGCGTGCAGGACGGCGGCGAGCTGCTCTGCGGGGTCTCTCCGCGCGTCGAGTCGCACGTCGAGCACGCGACCGATGGCGGCGCAGACGGCGGCCATGTCTGCAGCGTCGTCGAGAGAGACCTCGAGCACCGGCGGCCCATCGCCCGCGGCGCTGCGCGCGATGTGCGTCGCGAGCGCGGTCTTGCCGATGCCGCCCGGACCGAAGAGCGTGACCAGTCGGGCGCCCGCGGCGAGCTTCGCCTCGACGCGTGCGACGTCGGCGTCGCGGCCCATGAGGCGAGGGCGCGCGGGCGGAGGCATGCTCGCATCATACGGCAACGGTCGCGGCGCGGCCCCGCCTGCGCGGGTCGCGCGGCCCCGGCGTGGGTCGCTCCAGGATGTCGCGTTGGCCATCTCGTGTACCTCCGCACCGGGTCTAGCCCGTCGCCGTGCCGGCGCTCGCCCGACGCGCTGAGAGTTTCTGAAATCGTGCGGTCGGTCGCCGTTTTCGTGAACGAATACGCCGCCATTGCGCGTCGGGTCGTCCTGGGCCTGAGACAATCTGAAACGTGCTGTCCGTCGGCCGCGGGCCCTGCGGGAGCGTGCTACGTGCGCCGGATGAAGTCTCGTCGAGATCGGGCGATCGCCGCCGTGCCCTGCATCCTGCCGCTCGTCGTCGCCGCGCTCACGTCTGTCGCCTGCGCCAGAGGCGTCGACACGAGCACCTCCGTTGCCGCCGCCGAGCCCAGCTCGGCCCAGGGCGGCGCGTCCGAGGATGCGTCGTTCGACGCTGCAGCATCTGACGCCGGCGCCTACGTCCCGCCGCTCGACGCCGCGCCCGACGTCGCCGACGACCGCTGTCACGTCAAGCGCGTCGCCGCGTCGCGTGACTGCGTGAGACCCGATGGCGTCGACGACCACGCGTGCGACGCGCGCCTCACGCTGCCGGCCGGCGATGTGTACTGCACCTTCCAGTGTGCGCGGGCGAGTGACTGCGCGGGGCTCGGTCTCGACCTGGTCTGTCCCCCCGAGATCGGTGCGTGCACACCGCGCTGCGCCAGCGACGCCGCGTGCAAGGCGGCGGGCTTTCTGCGATGCGACATGGCCGCGGGCGGCTGCGACACGCTGTGACGCCCCGGCCGTCGCGCCTCACTTGAGCAGCGCGAGCAGCTCCTGCAGCACGTCCACCGTGGGCTCGGCGCGTGGATCGGGCTCGCCGGAGGTGTAGCCGGGGCCCGTCGCGAAGCGCGGCCTCACGGCGACGCTGCGTCTCCGGGCGCTCTCTCGTACGCGCATGACCTTCTGCATCTCGCCCGCGTCGAACCACGTCCCGTGCGTCGCGCACGCGTCGACGCTCACGAGCGCCGCGGGTTGATCGCTTCGAATCATCTTCGATGAGCACACGGGGCACGCGAGCGGTAGCCCACCGTCGCGCTCGGGCTTGCCCATCGCGAGCTCGTGGGCCACCGCGAGCAGCTGCCGGTCGAGGCCGTGCATGATGCGCCGCGACGCCTCGATGTCGGCGAAGAGCCCGCCGCAGCCCGAGTTGCACACGAGGAGCGCCGCGCCGTCGACGGCGAGCGGCGCGAGGTAGAGCCCGCAACGCGGGCACGCGCCTTCTCGCGCTGCGGGGGTCCGGTAGTCCACGAGGGAAAGTGTAATGCGGCGCGGACGTCGCGCGGTGCTCGAAATGGGCGTGCCCACCGGCGAAAGGCGCGAGGCGCCGGACGTCACGGCGACGTCTCGTCCCGTCGGGGGGATGAATCGTAGGGGAGAATCGCGCAATCTCGGATATAGGGGGATGGTCGTCATTCGGGATTGCCGCTTATGGGCCAGAGCTCGAAGGCCGACAGACAAGCAGTCTCGGGTCGTGATGGGGGAGGCGTGAACGCAATCGAGGCTGTCGAACGGCTCTACCGGGCGGGTCGCTTCTTGGATGCTCGCGACGCGTTCGTGCGACTCTCGGCTTCCACGCGAGCCGAGCCTTCAGCCGCGACGCTCGGGCGCCGCCTCATGCGCAAGCTCGGCGCGCCGGCGCTCGCCGATGCCGCGCTCCTGTCGGCCTACCGCGCGTCGCCCCGCGATCCGCGGGTCGTCGTCGAGGTCGCCTGGCACGTGTTGCAGGCGCGTGGCCCGCTGGCGACGCGCGACTGGCTCGCGACGCGGCAGATCTCCTGCGACGGTGGGACGGCGAACGAGCTGAGGGAGCTCGAGGTCGACGTGCTCGTCGAGCTGCGCGATTTCTCAGCTGCCGAGCGCGCCCTCGCGCGGTGGGTCGAGCTCGGCGGAGACGACGCCGAGCAGGAGCTCTGTCGTTCGGCGCTCTTTGCGCGAGCCGATCGCCACGAGGACGCTCTCGCGTGCACGACGCGCGCCCTCGAGGCGCATCCGGGGCACCACCGTCTCACGCTGCAGTGTGCGCAGCTGACCGCGTCGATGCGCGGCGGCGTCGCGGCCATCGAGCTGCTCGATCAGGCCATGCGCGACGCGCAGGCTGCGTCGCTCGCGCAGATGCTCCTCGTCCTCGCGCGGGGGGAGGGAGACCACGCTCGCGTGCTGCAGGCTTGTGATGCGCTGCCGCGCCTGCTCCCGCTCGCCCCTCCCGAGCGCTTCGCGGAGCTCCCCGTGATCCGCGCCGAGGCGCTCAGGATCGAGGGTCGACGCGAAGCAGCGCTGCAGGCGCTCGGCGCGAGCACCGATCCGGCCGCAGAAACGTTGAGGGGGCTGCTCGTCGACGCGCAGGCCGACGTTCGCCCCGTGCGCCTCGACGTCCCGTTCGTCCTTCAAGAGGAGCTGGGGTGTGTGCCCGCGACCCTCACCGTGCTGTCTCGATTCTTCGGGCGCGCGGCCGATCACGTCGAGCTGGCGGAGCGCATCTGCTACGCGGGTACGCCGGCCCACGCCGAGCGCGCGTGGGCGGAGGGGCAAGGCTATGTGGTGCGCGAGGCTACGCTCACCTGGGCCTCTGCGACCGCGCTCGTCGATCGCGCCATCCCGTTCGTCTTGACGACCTTCGTGCCCGGCGCGGGGCACGCCCAGGCGGTCATCGGCTACGACCGCGCGCGGCGGACGCTGCTCTTGCGAGACCCGAGCGTGCCGCTCGTGATCGAGGTGGAGGCCGACGAGCTGGTGCGGGCGCAGCGCCACTCCGGGCCGCGCACGATGATCATGGTGCCGGCGGAGCGCGCGAACGACCTCGAGGGCGTGCCTCTCGAGGACGCGGCCCTCTACGATCTCCTCCACGAGACGGAGCGCGCGCTCGCAGCCCACGACCG
>JAGQJA010000068.1:0-4295 GCA_020430845.1 Myxococcales bacterium | reverse complement strand
TGGCCGCGTACGACGACGATCCCGCGACCTTGCTCGCGCTCGCAGAAGAGGCCCTCTCGCAGGACGTGGACGACGATCTGGCGCGCCTCGACCGCCTCCTCGGCCGCGCCGCCGTCAGCCCGCGGAGCGAGCGTCTCGAGGCGCTCGAAGAGGCAACGCAGCGCGACGGCGCGTCGGCGGTGTTCTTCGCGATGTATGCCGCGGAGCTCGTGAGCGATCGGCGCGAGAGCCGCCGCGCACGCAGGCTCGCACGCCGGGCTCTCGCCATGTCCCACGCCGCGCCGCGGGCGTTCGCCGCGTTGGCGACGGCCGCGTGGGGTGACGGCGACGCAGCGCGCGCTCTCGACCTCACGCGGTTTGCCGCATGCCTCGACTCCACCAGCGACGAGCGCGCGTGGGCGTACTTCGGCGCGTCGCGGCGGTGCCAACGGGAGAGCGAGGCGCTCGAGCTCTTGCGCGACCGCGCCGCGCGCTTGACGGCTCGCTCCGGCGGTCCGGCGCTCGTGCTCGCCGACGCGCTCGAAGACATGGGCGACCCAGCGGCCGCCGTCGTCACGCTCGAGCGCGCGGCGATCGAGAGACCCGGCGACGGGACGATCGAGCTGGCCCGGGCTCGTCGCGCGTTGGCCGAAGGGGACGTGGTGACGGCCCGCGCGAGGGTCGAAGCCGCCCGGGGGCGTGTGGACGACAGCGTCTTCGCGCGCGCCGAGGCCGAGCTCATCGTCGCGGAGGGAGGCTCGGCCGACGATCAGCTACGCGCGTGGGAGCGCGTGTCGGCGGCGTCGCCGCTCGCGGTCGATGCGGCTGCGAACGTCTCGCTCCTGCTACGTCGCACGCGAGGCGTCGAGGCGGCGCTCGCGCACGTGCGCGCCGTGTGCGCGCGATTCCCGCACCATCGCCCGCTCGCGCGGTTGCACCTGTCGATGCTGCGCGACGCGCCGTTCGAGCAGCGCGTCGCCGCGTTGCGTGGATTCATCCGCGTCGAGCCGCGCGACGCGTGGGCGCACCGCGAGCTCGCTCTCGCGCTGTCCGACGCGGACAAGCGAGACGACGCTGCGGCCGCGAGCGACGCGGCGGCGGACATCGCGCCCGCGGCGATCGAGACGCACCTGACGCGCGCCGCCGTCGCGGAGCGTCGCGGAGACACGTCGAGCGCGCGAGCGTTCTACCAGCACGCGCTCGCGATCGATCCGGAGCACGCGATGGCCATCGCCCGCTTCGTCGACCTCACGCCGCCGGCGGAACGCCCATCGCTGATTCACGCGGCGTTCGAGCACTTGGAGCGCGTGTCGGTGACGGGCGCGGGGCTCGAGGCGCTCTACGACGTCGCGGCGCAGAGCACGCCGGCGTGGTGGCTCGACCGCGTCGTCGCGACGTTGCGCGAGCGGCGCCCCGAGCTGCCCGCGGTCTGGCGCATGTCCATTCGGCATGCGATCGCGTGGAGCTCCCCCGAGGTCGCGATGGCGATCGCGTCCGACGCGACGGCGCGGTTCCCGTTCTCGGCCGAGATCGGGCTCGACGCCGCCGAGGCGTGCTCCGTCGGTGGCGACCGCGCGAAGACCGTGGAGCATCTGCATCGCGTCGTCGAGCTCGACCCGACCCTCCTCGAAGCCACGTTCCGCCTCGCGTCGCTCACGGAGGCCGACGGGCTCCGCGAGGCCACGGACGCGCTGCTCGCCCGCGCGTACCGGCGCACGAAGATGGACTCCGCCGTCGCGCTCACGATGATGCGCATCCGCGCGAATCGGGGCGACACCGTCGGCGCGTTCGCCGACGTCGCCGAGTTGCTGCGCCGTGAGCCCGAGCTCGACGCCGCCTGGCAGCTGCTCTCGAGCATCGCCGACACCAGCCCGGCGCTCGCGGTCGCCGCCGTCGAGGCCGGATCGGGCGTCGGCGCGGCCAACCTGGAGAGCGCCTCGATCCAGGCGTCGTTGGCGTTCATGCTGCTCGATCTCGGACGCCCGCAAGAGGCGCACGTCGTGTTGCAGCACGCCGCGGAGAGAGGGTTGCGCAGCGACGACCTGCGCGACGCGACCGCGGTGGCGTTGGTCCGCTTGGGCTACGCGCCGCTGGCGCTCCAGACGCTGGCGACGGAGGGAGAGCCTTCGCCCGCGCTCGCCCTTCGCAGGGCGTGGGTCTACGCCGCGGGGGGCAACCTCGGTGGCGCCATCGAAGAGCTCCGCCGGCTGCTCGATCGTGAGCGCGCCTTCGTGCCTGGGTGGGACTATCTGGTCGACTGCGCCCTGGACGCGCAGTGGGTCGATCTGGCGAACCACGCGGCGCGTCAGCTCGTCGCGCTCGCGCCGCTCTCCGGCTCTGCGCAGCTCAAGCTCGCGCGCGCGCTCCACGCCGCGGGCGACCGTGCGGGCACGAAGTCGGCGCTCGCGCGTGTGCTCGAGCGTGACGCCAGCCCGTCCGTCGCGCGGGACCTGTTCGCGATGGCCGCCGAAGAGCGAGACGTCCCGCTCGCGACGCGCGCCGCCGCGGTCGTGCAGGCCAAGACGAGCGCGGCGTTGCGCGCGTCGGTCGACGTGCGCCTGGAGCTGCTCCGCGGGGCCGTCGACGCGGCGTTGGACCGCTTCGTCGGCGCGTGTCGTGATCCGGCCGCCGACGAGCGCGACCTCGGCGAGGCCTACGCCGCGCTCGAGCTCGCGGGTGCGGCCGGACCCGCAGACGCCATCGTGAGCGCGGCCGTGGCCGAGCCCGGCGCCTCGGCTGCTGTCGGCGCGGTGTGGGTGAGGTGCGGCGTACGCGAGGGGCGCGCGTTCGGCACCAGACTCCTCGAGCGAGACGCGCGGAGCGCCGTGGGGAGGCGCGCCGCCGAGGTCCTCTTCGACGTGTACGCGACCAGCCCGGACAAGGACGGCACGAGCGCGCTCATGTCGACCCTCCGGCACTGGCTCTGCTCGGACGACGTGACCTGGGCCGCCCCACTGCGAGCGCTGGTCGCGCAGAAGCGATACGTCCGCGCGATGGTCTGGGGGCGCGCGTGGCGCGTACATCGCGAGGCGCCGAGCGACGCCTTCGAGCTCCTCGTCGTCGCGAACGCGGCTTGGTCCCTGCGCGCCCGCGCCCACGAGCTCGCGCTCCACGGCGTCGCGCAAGCGGCGGGCGACGGCGGAGGCTCACTCCGCGCGTGGTTGGCGTTCGACGCCGCGGTCCGCGGCCGCGTCGAGAACGCGGCGGCCGAGCTCGCGATCGTCGATCGGAGCCCGCTCTCCGAGGTCGCGCGATGCCTCGCGGTGATGACCAGAGCGCTGCTCGCCGTCGAGACCGCGCCGCGGTCGCAGCGCAAGGCCGCCCTCCAATCGCGGAGGGCCGACATCGCCGAGGCCCTCACCATCGCGTCCAACACGCCCTCTCTCCGCGACGCGGGCCGCAGGTGCAATCGGCGCCTCGCGCGTCTCATGCGTGACCCTCTTCGGCTCGTGGACGGGTGGTCGGGCCGCAACGCCGGCCTCGTGACGATCGCCACGGTCATGTGCATCCGCGGCCTGCCCCAGGAGCACGCGGTCGAGATCCTGGCCGCGCTGGCGGCGCTCGCGCTCCTCTTCTTCGCGCTGCGGGGGGGCGCGCGCTTCGTCCTCCATCGCGTCTGACGCGTCGCCCGAGCACATTCGGGCCACGCCGGTGCGCACGCCCTCGGGCTCCCCTTCGACGCCCGTTTTCCCCGTCGTGACGAGGTGATAGCGTTCTGCACCCATGGCCGAGCAGACGATCCATCTCGAGCGATACGCCCCCGACGCGAAGGCCCTCGTTGCAGGCGCGCAGACGCTCGCCGACGAGCGACGGCACGTGCAAGTCGAGCCCATCCACCTCCTCGCGCGCGCCCTCGATCGCGATCGCGGCGTGGCGGCCGTCTTCAAGAAGGCGGGGGCCGACCCGTCCGACGTCGCGGCCGAGGCCGAGGCGCAGCTCTCCAAGCTCCCCAAGGCGGGCGCGGGGCTCGCGTACCTCTCCACGTCGATGCTCGCGTTGCTCGGTCGCGCCGAGAAGGAGGCCGAGTCCGAGACGGTGGGGGTCGATCACCTTCTCAACGCGCTCTCGCAGGAGATCCGCGGCCCGGCCGCCGTCGTGCTCCAGGCGTTCGCCGTGGGGCCCGGCTCGTTCCGCCCGCACATGGCTGCGCTGAACAGCGTCCCTCGCGAGGTCGCGGCCGCGGCGAGCGGCGGCGGGGGCGGAGACGCCGCGTCGCGCTTCCTGCACGACTGGACGGCGCGCGCGAGAGAGAGCGGGTTCGACCCGGTCATCGGTCGCGACACAGAGGTGCGCCGCCTGCTCCAGATCCTCGAGCG
>JAGQJA010000688.1 GCA_020430845.1 Myxococcales bacterium | reverse complement strand
TCGCGCGCCGCGCTCGACGACGCGCGCAGAGAGCTGTGCGGTCTCGTCGCCGCCGATGCCCTCGCCGCGCTCCCCTCCGACGACGTCCCGCACGTGGTGTGTCTGTCGAGACCGCGCGACGACGCCGCGTCGCTCCGTGGCCTCGCGGGCGCGCTCACCGCCGACCCGCGCGTCGTCGCGATCTGCGGCGCCGTGGACCCTGCGTCGGGAGAGCTGGTGGTGGTCGTCGCGCGCGGCGAGCGGGGCAGCCTCGACTGCGGCGCGTTCGTGCAGGCGCAGATCAAGGCGCGCGGCGGACGCGGGGGCGGCAAGCCCGACCGCGCCGAGGGGCGCTTCGCGCGAGGGACCTCACTCGAGGAGCTCGCCGCCGCGGCAAACGCGGCCGTTCGCGCTTGAGCTTCAGCGCGCCGCGACCCAGCGGAGCGGACCGCTCGGGATCGCGCGTCGACCGCCGTCGGCGCCGGGCGCGACGAGCGCCGCGGCCTTGGAGAGGCGCACCACCTTGCCCTTCACGGGGATCGGCGGCGCGCCGCCCGCGACGTCGAAGAGCGACTGCGCGCCCTTGTCGTCGCGCAGCACGGCGAGCGTGCCCTCGACGGAGCCTACGTCTTTGGCCCCCGTCGCGAGCGTCGTCGTCTTGGTCGGGTCGGCGACGTCGAACGAGAACACGCGGCCTTCGCGGTGCATCACGATGCGCGCCGGATCGTCGAAGCCCAGCACGACACCCTCTTTGGGTAGCTTCTGCTGTCGACCGGTCGCGACCTCGACGCGCAGGCGCCCGTCGGACGTGCCGTCGCGAAGGAGCGTCACGGCGTCGATCGAGGGAGACTCGCGCCGGAACGAGCTGATGTCGATGGTCGCACCAAGCTTCACCTCGGCGGGGCCGCCGAAGATCGAGGTCGGCGCGAGCTCTTCTTCGCCGTACGAGGTCTTGTGCTTCTTGGCGAGCGCGCTGCACGCGACGAGCACGCGCCCCGACGAAGGGTCGACCGAGAGGACCTTGGCCCCGCACGCGGCGGGCGCGAGCGGGCGCGTCTTGCCTCCGCCTGCGTCGATCGAGAGCGCGCCGTCTTTGGCGCGACGGATGAGCGCGTCTCCCATGGGGACGACGACGTCGGCCGCGCTCACGGCCGCGCCGCCCGTCACGCGCGCGTAGCGCTCTTCGGGCTCGTCGCCGTTGCGCCCGTACACGCCGTACACGGCGATGGGACCGCGACACTTGCGACCGCCGAGCGACGTGCGCGGCGTGGGCCACGTGAGCTTGCCGTCGCCGTCGGTGTCCTTGGCGACCACGAGCATGTGAACCCAACGGCCACCGGGCGCGAACGACGCGCGCCAGAGCATCCCGGGCCCCGCGGGGATGACGACCTCGTTCTGCGTCGCGATCTCGCGCACGACCACCGAGTCGCCGGCCGCGTCGTGACGCATGTAGAGGACGCGCTCGCCGTCGTCAGAGAGCTCGGCGGCGCGGTGATGACCGAACGGGCTGTGATCGTCGCGCACGTCGGCGCCGCGCGCGCTGAGGTCGACCTCGCCCTTCGACTCGCTGTCGATGAGCACCAGCTTGCCCTGACGGATGACGACGAGGTGCCGGCCCGACGGGCTCGCCGTGACGAAGTCGTCGATCGGGGCGCCCGCACCCGAGCCCAGGACGAGGAACGGCGTCATCTCGTCGCCGTGCAGATCTCCGTGATAGCCGACGTGGATCTCGATCTTGCCGTCTCCGTCGGTGTCGGCGCGCGCCTGGCAGAGCGCCGCCCACTGCGCGTTGGCGCCCACGGCCTGGACGACCACGGGGTGCGCCGTACCCACGTCGCCCGTGGGAGGAGGAGGAGGGGGTGAGGGGGCCGCGACCTTGTGCGGTGCCACGACCGGCGCCGCCGGGATCGTCGACGCGGGCGACGGGGGCGTCGTGGCCACCACGGGGCTCGGCGCCTTGCCACCGCACGCGCCCGCGAGGCACATCGCCAACGCTCCCCACTTCGCTCTCGACCGGATCATCAACCGTCTGCGACTCCCGAGGCGCTCGCTCCCTTGGGTGTATACCCGGCCCGGGGACGGGTTCTCCCCGCCCGGGCCCACGCGGCATAAGCTTCGTGGCGTGAAGGTCGCGCTCGGCTCGATGCGGCTGTCGACGGATCCGGCGCTCCGAGACGAGGCGCGCGCGCTCGCGGTCCTGCGAGCCGCGCTCGACGCGGGGCTGCGCTCGTTCGACACCGCCCGGGCCTACGCCCTCGACGACGCGGACCTGGGCCACCACGAACGGCTGCTCGCGCGAGCGATCGGCGACGCAGGCGCATCGACCGAGGTGCGCGTCGTGACCAAGTGCGGCATGACGCGACCGAACGGGCGGTGGGTGGCGGACGGGCGCGCACGCGTCATCGAGGCTCAAGCGCGCGCGAGCGCCAGAGACCTCGCGCCGCTCGTGCTCGACACGCTCCTCCTCCACGCCCCCGACCCTCGCGTGCCTCTCGCGACGAGCGTGCGCGCGCTCGACCGACTCCGCGCGCAAGGGATCGCGCGACGCATCGGTCTCTCGAACGTGACGCGGCGCCAGCTGCTCGAGGCGGCAGAGATCGCGCGCGTCGACGTGCTGCAGATCGCGCTCGGCCCCTACGACGACGGCGCGGCGCGGGGCGGCGTGCTCGCGGCGGCGCGC
>JAGQJA010000687.1 GCA_020430845.1 Myxococcales bacterium | reverse complement strand
CGGCCACGTACGAGCTGGTGGGCGCGCCTGAGCTGCGCGTGAGCTTGCGAGGGAGTACAGTCGCCGCACCAGAGGAGAAGGTGTCATGAACGTCGAGCAGGTGGATCTGGCAGAGCTGACGAGCGCCCTCGAAGGCGCGTTCGCGGGGCAGGCCGTCGAAGGCGCGGTCGTCGGGCGAACGCGGCTCCGCGACGGGGTGGCATCACACCTCGGTTGCTCGTCGCTCGAGGCCGAGCAGCTCGTCGACACGCTCGTCTCGCGCGGCTTCGTGCGTCTCGAGCGCACCCCAGAAGGCGCGGAATTATGGCGTTTTTCGCCGGCGCACTGAATGATGGACGTCCCGTCGTGCCCGTGAGGTCGACGCCGACGATTCGTCCATGAACCGCGTTCGCCTTTTCGTCGTCCTCGTGCTCGCCGTCGCGCTCGCGCCGTTCGGTGTGGGCAGGCTCGCGCAAGCCGCAGACGCCGGTGCTCCCTCCGCCGCCGCGCCCGAGGCTTCGGCCGACGCCGCCGACGCGGTCGACCCGGCGGTCGCGGCACTGAACAAGAACGCCAAACAAATCAGCGATTTGCGCGCGTCGACGCTCGACATCGGGGTCGATCCGACGACGCTCTTCGACGTGCCGCTCGACGCGCCTCGCGAGATCGACGTCGAGGCCCATCGGCTCGCCGCGATGCTCGCGACGCTCGACGCGGACGCGGGCGACGCCGGCCACGCGGCGTACACCGAGCTGCTGGTCCGCGAGCTGAGGGGCGCGGCAGACGCGGGCGCCGACGCCGACGGCAGCACGGTGACCCTGCGCGAGGGACCGTCGGTCGTGAGCCCCGAGCTCTTCGCCGCGCGCGTGGCGCTCGACCGCGAGCGGATGGCCTTCTACGCGCTCCCCGAGAAGGAGCGGAGCGCGCTGCTCGCCAAGCACGAGGAGCGTAGGCGGAGCACGGCCGACGAGGGCCTGTCCGAGGCCGAGCGCAAGTCGCAGGCTGCCGAGGAGGAGCAGAAGAAGGCGCTCGAGGAGGCGCGCAAGGCGCGCACCGAGGCGCAGCGACGCGTACGCGAGGAGCACGCGCGTCTGCTCGGCGTCTCGAAGGAGCAGGCCGACTTCGAGGTGGACGTCGCGCGCCGCCGCGAGACCGTGACCAAGCGGCGGGACGACACGCTCGCGTTCCAACGAAAGATCGACGATCTCATCTCCAAGGCGCGGAGCAAGCCTGGGAGCACCGACGAAGACGTCGCGTACGACGACCTCAGCGCGCGCCTGCAAGACGCGCGCGACAAGCTCGCGGTCGCCATCGGACGCCTCGGCTCCACCGCAGTGCCCAGCGCCGGCCCTGACCGGCTCGAGGCGCTCGCGGCCCAGGTCGAGTCGGGCGACGTGCGCCGTCAGCGCGCCGAGGTGGAGGCCGAGGCTGCGCGCCTGCGCGCCCTCGACGAAGACGTGCGCTTCGACCGCGCCAAGCAGCTCTACGACGAGACCGAGACGCTCAACCGCAAGCGTATCGACATCATCGACGAGCTCACGCCCGCCAAGCGGCGCGCCGTCACGGGCTTCGGTCCCGCCGGCGTCGACCAGGCGATCGCCGAAGGCCGGCAGGTCGTGCTCGTGCTGCGCTACCACGTGCGCGTGACGGCGCGGTGGCTCAGCTCGGTGCGCACGAGCGGCTCGGCGCGCGGCAAGTCCGCCATGAGCGCGGCGTTCTTCCTCTTCAAGGCGCTCATCGCCACGTCGCTCTTCGTCTGGTGGCGCCGCCGCGCCGCCTCGATCCTCCAAGACCTCCAGAAGCGCGCGCGCGCCGAGAGCCGCAAGCAGCGCGCCGTGGCGCCGAGCTGGATCGAGTTCGCGCTCGGGGTCGCCATCCGCGTGCGGCCGCCGCTCGAGTGGCTCATCGTCGTCGCGGTGGTCTCGTGGCTGCTCCCGCTCGAGGCGCGCGGGCTGCTCGAGGTCCGCCTCATCGCGACCATCTTGGGGTGGGTCCTCGGCGGGGCGCTCGTGGTGCGCGCCATCGACGCGATCGCGTCGCGGGGCGACGAGGGCCGGCTGCGACGCAGCCGCGTCCAGACCGCGCACCTGCGCTTCCAGACGCTGCGCCTCATCGGACGCGTCGTCGTCGCCCTCGGCCTGCTCCTCTCCGTCACCGAGCGCATCGTCGGCGAGGGCACCATCTACGGCTGGGTCATCTCGACGTGTTGGCTCCTCGCCGTTCCGATCGTGCTCGTCATCGTCCGCTGGTGGCGGAGCGTCATCTTCGAGCGCATCGCGCTCATCCGGAAGAAGCGCGCCTTCGATCGGTGGGTCGACGCGAACCAGTCCGGTTGGGTGAGCTTTCCCGCCGCGATCGCCGGCGGCGCCTACCTGCTCGTGTCGGGGCTCTACCGCATCGGGCGCGCGTGGATCGGGCGCTTCGACCTCACGCGCCGCGCGCTCGCGTACCTGTTCCAGCGCGGCCTCGACAAGATGGCCGAGGAGAAGGCAAGGCTCGAGGTCGAACGCCTGCCCAACGACCTCTTCGCCGCGCTCGGCCCCGACACGCCGTCCAAGCTTCTCCTCGGCGGCGTCGCCGAAGAAGAGCTCGAGCGCGTCATCGCGCGGATCCGCGAGCCGGGGGGCGGAGTGTTCGCGATCGTGGGAGAGCGCGGCGCGGGCAAGAGCACGCTGCTGCGCCGCATCCTCGAGTCGAAGGTCGACGCGAAGGTGGTCCAGTGCCCCAAAGAGGGTGGGCTCGGAGGGCTCCGGCGCGAGCTGGTGCGCGTGCTCGACCTGCCCGACGGCGCATCGCTCTCGGACGCGGGGCGTGCGCTCGAAGCGTCCGCCGGGGACAACGCCGTGATGATCGACGACGCGCACCTCTTGGTGCGGCCGATGATGGGCGGCCTCGACGACTTCGATCGCCTGCTCGACGTCGCGCGACACAACAGTGACCACTGCACGTGGGTCTTCACGCTCGACGAGGTCATCTGGCGCTTCTTCGAGCGCTCGCGTGGCGCGCGGCCGCTGTTCGACGACGTCATCCTGCTCGAGGGCTGGCGCGAAGAAGACATCGCGCGGCTCGTGCAGGAGCGCAGCAAGGCCACCAAGCTCACTCCGAACTTCAACCACCTGCTCGAGAAGCTGCCCAAGGACGCCGACGAGGTCGACGTCGAGGAGGCGCTCGCGCGCGTGTGCACCAGCTTCTATCGGCTGCTCTGGGACTACGCGGGCGGCAACCCGGGCGTCGCGCTCCACGCGTGGCGCACGAGCCTGGGGGTGGACGCCGACGGCGAGGTGTGGGTGAAGCTCTTCCAGGCGCCCGACTCGCGAGACCTCGATCGCCTCTCGGAGGGCGTGGCCTTCGTGCTCCGTGCGGTCGTGCAGCTCGAGCCCGCGCACCCCGACCAGGTGCGGCGCGCGACGATGCTCTCGCGGCGCCGCGTCGACGACGCACTCCGCTACGCCCTCGCCCGCGGCTACGTGCGTCGCGACGACGGCCTCTACCGCGTCACGTGGGCGTGGTTCAGGCCCATCACGCGCTTCTTGCAGCGCCGCCACCTCCTGACGTCGAAGTGAAGAAGGGAGCCCCCACCATGAACAAGCGTCTCGTCGGACTCGCCCTCTTCGCCGTCGCCACCGTGTCGCCCGCGCCGGCGCTCGCGCAAGAGGCGCCCGACGTCGGGTCGCTGATGGGGTTCATCCGCTTCGGCGGCGTGCTCCTCAGCGTGCCCGTCGTGATCAGCGCGATGGTCGTCATGCGCATCCTCGGCGACATCGCGGACCGCTTGTCCAAGCGCTTCGCGAGCCGGCGGCCGCTCATCCAGAAGGTCGAGAGCTTCGCGCGGTTCGCGATCTACATCGCCGTCGCCGCCGTGACCGTCGGGCTGAGCATCCGCCTCGACCCGACGGCGCTCACCGTCATCGGCGGCGCGCTCGCCTTCGCCGTCGGCTTCGCGATGCGGGATCTCGTCGCGGCCTTCATCGCCGGTATCACGATCATGTTCGACCGACCGTTCCAGGTCGGCGACCGCGTCGAGTACGCCGGCCAGTACGGCGACATCATCAAGATCGGCCTGCGCAGCGTGCAGATGAACACGCTCGACCACAACATCGTCACGATCCCCAACAACAAGATCCTCACCGACGTCACGTCGTGCGGCAACTACGGCAACCTCGAGATGCAGGTGCCGATGGACTTCTACATCGGCGCCGACCAAGACGTGCGCCTCGCCTCGGAGCTGATCCGCGAGGCGTGCCTCACCAGCCCGTACGTGTTCTTCGACATGCCGGTGCCTGTGCTGGTCAAGCAGCTCGTGGTGCAGAACTACGTGGCGGTGCAGCTCAAGGCGCGCCCGTACGTGTACGACTGCAAGCAGGAGAAGCCGTTCGAGACCGACGTGCACATGCGGGTCATCGAGGCGTTCCGCAAGCACGGCATCAACCCGCCGGCGATCCTCCACCGAACGCGCGAGACGGTCGAGGCGCGCCCCGACTCGCTCGCCCCCGAGCCGGTCTGACCGCGCCCGCTCAGGGGAGCGTGGGGCCCTTGAC
>JAGQJA010000686.1:1380-2654 GCA_020430845.1 Myxococcales bacterium | reverse complement strand
GTCGCGCTCTTGGCGGCGCTCGCGCCTGGGTGCGCGCGGCCCACGGTCAAGGGTGGGCTCGCGCGGGTGAAGGCGAGCGGCGTGCTGCGCTGGGGCGCCGACGCGCAAGGCGGCGAGCCGTACGTGTATACGGATCCGGACAGGCCCGGCGTGATGATGGGCTTCGAGGTCGACGTCGCGGAGGCGATCGCCCGAGAGCTCGGTGTACGCGCGGAGCTGGTGCAGGCGGATTGGGCGCAGCTCGTCCCGGCCCTCGAGCGGGGCACGTTCGACGTCGCGCTCAACGGCGTCGAGGTGACGGAGGGCCGCGTCGGTCGCGTCGCGTTCACGAGACCGTACTACGTCTTCTCCGAGCGGCTCATGGTGCGGGCCGACGACAAGTCGATGACCGCCGACCTCGCGTCGCTCCGCGGGCGAAAGGTGGGCACGCTCGGAGGCAGCCTCGGCTTCGACATGCTGCGGGGCGTCGCCGACGTGAAGCTCTACGAGGGCGTCGACGAGCCGTACCTCGACCTGGTGCGAGGGCGCATCGACGCCGTGCTGCTCGACGACATCATCGCGACTCGGTACGGCGCGCCCAAGCCGGGGCTGCGCGTGGTGGGCGATCTCCGCGACGGCTACTACGCGGCGGCGATCCGCCCGAGCGAGCCCGACCTGCGCGACGCGATCGACGCGGCCCTCGCGCGGATCTCCAAGAGCGGCGAGCTCGAGCGCATCCTCACCAAGGGGCGCGTCATGGACGACCGCCAGCGACGCCTCGTCACGTGGAGCGACGCGGACCAGGCCGCGATGCTCAAGCTCCCTCCCCCTCCCCCGCCCTTCGGCGCGGGGCACTTCGTGCTGTTCTTGAAGGGCGCCGCCGTGACGTTCGTGCTGTCGGCGCTCGCGATGGCGCTCGCCGTCCCGCTCGGCCTCTTGCTCGCGCTCGCGCGCCTCTCCGGCGCGGGGCAGCTGCTCCCGTCCGAGGTGCCCGGGCGCGGCGCACGCCTCTTGGCGCGGGTCGCGTCGGCGTACGTGGAGATCTATCGGGGCACGCCGGTGCTCCTGCAGCTCTACGTCCTCTACTACGGGCTCGCGCCGGTGCTCGACCTGGGGCCGTTCGCGTCGGCGGTGCTCGGCCTCGGGATGAACTACGCCGCGTACGAGGCCGAGGCGTACCGCGCGGGCATCCAGGCGGTGCCGCGCGGGCAGATGGAGGCGGCGATGGCGCTCGGCATGCGGCCGGCCGTCGCGCTCCGTCGCGTGCTCCTGCCGCAGGCGCTGCGACACGCGCT
>JAGQJA010000686.1:0-1323 GCA_020430845.1 Myxococcales bacterium | reverse complement strand
GAGCTGACCAAGCGCATGACGATCACGGCGGTCGACGTGCGCGGCTGGCTCGCGCCGGGCGCGGCGTGCGCGCTGCTCTACTTCGCGATGAGCTACCCCCTGGGGCGCGTCGCGCGGAGGCTCGAGCGTCGGCTCGCGGGAGAGGGGGCGCCGGCGTGATCGTCGCCACCGACGTCACGCGACGCTTCGGCGAGCGCACGGTGTTGCGCGGCGCGAGCGCCACCTTCGCGCCCGACGCGGTCACGGCGCTCGTCGGCCCGTCGGGCGGCGGCAAGTCGACGTTGCTCCGGTGCATCAACGGGCTCGAGCGCTTCGACACGGGGAGCATCGAGGTGTACGGCGAGCGCGTCGCGAGCGGCACGGGCCCGCGGTCGGCCGACGAACGCGCGGCGATCGCGCGCGTACGATCGCGCGTCGGCATGGTGTTCCAGCAGTTTCACTTGTTCCAGCACATGAGCGCGCTGTCGAACGTCGCCGAGGCGCCGATGCGCGTGCTGGGGCTCTCGCGCGCCGAGGCCACGGAGCGCGCCGCTGCGCTGCTCGACAAGGTCGGCGTGTCGCACCGCTCGGCCGCGCTGCCGCGTGAGATGTCGGGCGGAGAGCAGCAGCGCGTCGCGATCGCGCGGGCGCTCGCGATGTCGCCCCGCGCCCTCTTGCTCGACGAGCCCACGAGCGCGCTCGATCCCGAGCGCAAGGCCGAGGTGTGCGACGTGCTGATCAAGCTCGCCGCCGAGGGGACGGCGATGGTGCTCGTGACGCACGAGATGGCGCTCGTGCGCGAGCTCGCCGCCCAGGTGCTCGTCTTGCACGGGGGCGAGATCATCGAGCGGGGCGCGCCGGACGAGGTCTTCGACGCGCCGAGCGAGCCGCGCACGCGCGCGTTCTTGGGCAAGCTCCGCGGCGCGTGACGGACCGCGACGTCAGCGAACGGGCGACGCTCGCATCATCTCGGCCATCTCACGCCCGACGTCGTCGCCGCGCGTCGCCAGGGCGCGCTCGACGCGCGCGTGGTCGGTGGGGCTGCGGTTCTGGGAGAGCTTGAGCTTGGCGTCGACGCGCTCGATCGAGAGAGAGAAGCCGACGACCCCGTGCGCCAACGACCGCGACAGCTCGGGCGGCAGGCGATCGAGCGACCACCCGCCGGGCGCTTCGAAACGGCGCGACATCGCATCGAGCAGCTCGCGCGCTGCGACCTGGTCCATGGGACCTCGGGCGTGGCCGTGCACGTGCACCGCCGCGTAGTTCCACGTCGGCACCTGCGCGTCGGGGTGCTCGTACCAGAGCGGCGAGACGTACGTGTGGGGTCCCAGGAACACGGCCGTC
>JAGQJA010000685.1 GCA_020430845.1 Myxococcales bacterium | reverse complement strand
CCGGGCTCGATGTGGTCGTTGAACGCCGCGCGCTGACGGGCGTACTTGGCCAGGTAGACGTCACCCCAGAAGTACGGGGAGCGCCAGTCGCCGCGCGGCGCGCTGCTGCAGTCGCCTCCCGAGAACCAACCGCACGACATGAGCGCGTCCGAGGAGGTCTCGGCCACCTCTTCCTCTTGGGGCTCGGCGTTCCCGATACACCCGGCGGCGGCGAAGGTGGTGGCGGCGGCGAAGAAAACACGACGAATCATGGGGCCTCCTTGCATACGAAGCCGTATGTGAATTACATACGAGGCCGTATGTGACACCGATGCCCGACTCGCGCAAGGCGTTTCGGAGATCGGTCGAGGGGTCGCGTCGCGCTCACCGCAGCGCGAAGAGTCGCGTCGCGCTCACCGCAGCGCGAAGAGGGACGCGGCGCCCCACCCGCCGGGCGCGATCCGGAGGGTGCCCGTGCGCCGATGGCCGCGCGCCGCGAGCACCACGCTGTGCGCCCCCGGCGCGACGCGCACGCGCGCGACGCCGAGGCGCGCGGGCAACGTCTCCCAGCTCCGTGTGTCGGGCGTGTCGGCGGCGACCAGCGCGACCTGCGCCACGAGCGAGAGGAGAAAGCCCACCGCCCGCACCTCCTTCTTCTCGGAGCTCTTCGCCATGCTGCGGATCGCGGCGCCCGCGGCCGCGCGTGTGACGGCCCGCGATACGGCGGCTGCCATGATCGCGCCCTCGATGCGGCGCCACTCGGCGCGCACCTCTGCGCTGACGTCGAGCGTGGCGTCGAGCGCGACGGGACGTCCGTCGATCTCGATGGTGGGCGCCGCCGACACGTCCTTGTCGGGCGCTAGCTCGGGGAACGCCACCCACGTGACGAGCCCCTGCGCGGCGATCTCGCCCGCCTGCTGACGGTCGCCGGGCGCGAGGAACGGGGAGGCGCGCGTGAGGGCCAGGCCGATGGGGACGCGGCGAGCGATGCGGTGAGGCACGCGCCCCCAGCCCACGACGATGAGCGCCTCGCTCCAGTCATCGCGCGCTGTGGCCGCCTGCGCGCGCTCACGTGCGGCGCGGCCCGCGTCCATCCCCGACGCGTAGTCGTAGTAGAGGCGCGCCTCGTCGGCGTTTCCGCTCTTCTCGTAGGCGAAGCCCGCGAGCAAGGAGCCCATGCCGAGCACCGCACTCCGCTCGCCCGTCTTGTGCTCACGCTCGCGGAGGTAGCGCGCGGTGACGTTCAGGCGCCGCGCCTCGACACGCGCGCCGGAGAGATCTCCCGTCTCGAGGTAGTTGACCATGTTGAGCACGTTGACGAGGAGCTTCTCGTGCGGCGGAGCGACGTATCGGCCCGCGGAGTCCGAGAGCGTCCACTTGGCGATGTCGTCGGCCGTACCGCGCGCGAGATCGATCGCGTCGATCGCCTTGTCGGCGACCTCGTAGTCGCGCTTGCTCCGCGCGTGATGGGCGACGGCCTGGTGGATCGTGGCCCGGTCGAGCACGAGGAGCGCGTCGTCGCCCGAGAGCTTCTTGGGGAGCTCGCCGCCGCTCGTCACGCCGAGCTCGCGCGAGAGGTGCGCGATGGCGCCGTGCGGGTCGCCCCGGTCGAGGGCCGTGCGCATGTGCGCCGTGCGCACCGAGAAGCCGCCGCCGCAGCCGGTGACGAGCAGGATCGCGAGGAGGGGGAGGGCGAAGCGGGCGGTCAGGAGGAAGATTGTGCGCGCGGCGGGCATCGTGGTGGATCGCGACGGGTGGCGTGGAGCGGCGGCGACAGGGCTCGCGCGTTCGCGGCGAATCGGCGCGCCGCGCCGTGATGGGGCGCCTACAGCAACGCGCATACCCTCGCCGCCGCGGGTGATCCTTCTTGCCGCACGCTCTACGTCGCGCGTGGCCCGCGCCTTCGTCCCACCGGTCAGGCCGCGCTACCGGCCGTAGACCTTGGGCATCTCGCAAGCGCGCTGCTCGCTCACGTACATGGGCTTCGACGCCTCGCAGTGCATGGCCCACGCCTTCTTGGCCCTGGACATGTCGCGGGGCACACCGATGGCCAGCGCGTGCGCGCCCGCGGCGATCGCGCAGGCGATCTTCTTCTCGGCGCAGGTCTGCACGATCTTCTGCATGTTGGAGAAGTCGCCTTCGGCGCGGATGCCCCGCTTGAAGAACGCCGCGTACCGCTCGCATTCGCCGGAGTTGGTCTGGCAGCCGCGGGCGTGGAGGTTGGCCAAGAGCCGGTCGCGCGCGGCCCCGGGCGGGGGGCCGACGCGATCCTCTCGGACGTAGAGCCCCAGCAGGACGCACGCCGACGGTCGGTCGTGGAAGAAGCACGTCGACTTGAGCAGGGCGAAGGCGTCGTCGACCTTGCCGGCCACCATGAGGTTCTGTGCGTGCGACGTGCAGGCGTCGTGATCGCCGCCGGCGCAGGCGAGCCGTTCGATCTCCTCGAGGTCGATCGTCTTGTCGCGAGCCTGGATCGCGTACATGCGCGCGCTGCGGCACGCCTCACGTTGCCCCGCTCGGCATCGGGCGAGTGACAAGGTGCCGGCCGCACGAGCCCCGGCCGCGTCGCCGCGCGAAAGGGCCCGTCGCAGCCACTCGTCGCACGAGTATGCGTCCGTGGCGCCGTCCTCGCACTTGGCCTGCGCTCGAGAGCGCGGGTCGATCGGCTGCAGGTCGATGCGGAGCGGCGCCCGACACTGCGCGGGCGGCTCCGCGCCGCGGCCCGTGCCGTCGCACGCGGCGAGGTCGCCGTCGCGCGTCGAACGAACGAGCTCGCTCTGGCTGGCGCCCGACGCCCCGGCGGCGAAGATCTCGGCGACGGCCCGCGCGTGCGCGCGTGTGCCGACGCTCATCGCAAAGGCGCCGGTCGAGATGCCGGAGACGACGACGTTGGCCGCTTCGCACCCCTTCGGCACGTCGTCGGCGTACGTCGTCTTGGTGCGCGACACGAAGCGCCCCACGTTGACGAGCGCGAGGTCGAGCGTGCTCCCGCGCGACAGCTCTGCGGACAGGTTGGCGGCGAGGCCCTCGCCGGTGAGCGGGAGGTGCGCGCGGACGGCGTCGGCGTCGTGCATGCGCACGACCTCTTCGCGGCGGGTCAGCGGCGAGTAGTCGTACCCGACGAACAGCTCGCACTGCGTGAGCACGGTGAGCTTGCTCGCGCCGGAGCTGCACTCGCGGTGCGCGAGCAACGTGCGGCCGTGCGTGAGCGCTGCCTCGACGCGAGCGCGCTCCGCGGCGGGGAGGTCGATGACGAGCGGCGTCTGCGAGCACGCCACCTCGCCGAGGCCGGTCGCGGCCGTGGGCGCGGTGGGGCGAGCTGCCGCAGCCGGCGTCCCTGCGCCGCAGCCGGCCGTCGCGCCGACGGCGGCAACCAGCGAGAAGATGGTGAGGGGCGTGCGCAGGGGAAAGGCCATCGGGCGGCGGCGTGAGACGTAGCGCAGTCTCGGATATTCACAAGGTCCCGTCGCCGCCGCGGCTCGCCCGCGCCTGCGTCAAGGCAGCACGCTCGGACCTCCGCTCTGCCACGTCCAGCCGAGCGCGCCGTCGCGCCAGCGCACCGAGATCTGCGCCGGGCTCTGGGTGGGCCACCTGTGGAGCGTGTACTCGTGCGTGGCGCCGCGCTCGTCCTTCGTCTTGACGTGCAGGTCGCGTGCGTCGTCCTCGTCGACCTTGCTCGACGTCACGGTGAGCGTCACGACGCGCTCGGCAGAGCGGTCGGCGGCGCCGTTGTAGATGAAGAGCGCGCCCGTGACGAAGCACGGGAGCCACACGAGCGTAGCGGCGCGCGCGAGCAGGATCTCCTTGTGCGAGGTCGACCGGCCGCGCAACGCGCGCCGGAAGATCGGGTGGACGGCGAGCGCGAGCACGAGCCCGATCGCGACGCCGAAGACATAGGGCCTCGTGTCGAGCGGCGCGTAGCGGACGTTGCCGAGGACGATCGCGCCGAGGCCGAGCGGCGCGAGGGCGTAGGTTCCGACGCGGGCCGCCGACGCCGCGAGCGACACGGGGGCGTCCTCGGGGGCGAGCGGCCGCGGCGCGCCGGCCAAGACGCGCACCAGCGCGACGCGCTCGAGAATCGTCGCGGGATCGAAGACGTGG
>JAGQJA010000684.1 GCA_020430845.1 Myxococcales bacterium | reverse complement strand
GACGACATCGGCGGCATCATCGTGATCGCGCTCTTCTACGGGCACGGTCTCCGCGCGTCGTGGCTCGCCGCCGCCGGCGGCCTCACCGTGCTGCTGCTGCTCATGAACCGCGCGTACGTGCGGGGCTGGCTCCCCTACGCGGCTGTGGGCGTCGCGCTCTGGTACGCGTTCCACGCCGGAGGCGTGCACGCGACGATCGCCGGGGTCGTGCTCGGCCTCACCATCCCCGCGCGCGGGCGACGCGCCTCGAGGGACGTCCTGCGCGATCTCGCCGACCACACGGCCGCGCTCGCGCAGTCGCCGCCCGACGCGGACATCGACGCCGCCCAGATCGCGACGATCGCCGACGGCCTCGACGACCTCGAGCCCCCGCTCGAGCGATTCATCCACACGCTGCACCCTGTGGTCGCGTTCGTGGTGATGCCGCTCTTCGCGCTCACGAGCGCGGGCGTCCCGGTCCGCGAGTTCGACCTCGCCACGATCACCGGCCCCGTCTCTCTGGGCGCCGCGCTGGGGCTCGCGGTCGGCAAGCCGGTCGGCATCTTCTGCTTTGCCATGGTGGCGGTGCGCTCGGGCGTCGCGCCGATGCCGGGCGGGGTGTCTGCGACCAAGCTCCTCGGCGCCTCGATCATCGCGGGGATCGGCTTCACCGTCGCGCTCTTCATCTCGGCGCTCGCGTTCGCCGATGCGCCGGCGCTGCTCGAGCAGGCCAAGGTGGGCGTGCTCCTGGGATCGCTGGTCGCCGGCACGATCGGGTTCGCCGTCCTGCGCGCCGCCCGGTGAGCGACGCGGTCACCTGCACTTCACGAGCGGCGTCAGCGGGGCAAAGTTCCACCCGTCGCCCGGCGTGAGCGCGTCGGCCTCGAGGAGCGCCTGCTCGAGCGTCGCCTTGATCGTCGCGTACGTCTGATCGAGCTTGTTCGCCGTCGATGTCGTGGCGACGCACAAGAACTTGGGCGCCTTGCACACGTCGAGCGTCTCGCACCCCGGCAGCGTGGGCGCCGCCGGCTCGAGCACCTTGTCGCCGTAGAGCGGCACGCCGCCCACCATGACGAGCCGCACGTCCTTGGGCTCGGCGCCCACGATCGCGTCGTACGGCTTGTTGCGATCGCCCCCGTACACGGCGATGTCGGCGAGCCCTCCGACGGCGATGCGCCCGATCTTGGTGTCGAGCGCGAGCACCTTCGCGCCGTTGAGCGTGCCCATCGTGACCACGTCCTTGGCCGTGAGCCGCCCCGCCCAGTGAGTGTCACTCCACGACTTGGCGAAGCGCATCTCGTCGAGCATGTTCTGGCTGCCGCCCATCGACCAGTCGGGCCCGAGCGAGACGAGCACGCCGGCGTCGAGCGCCGCCGGGATGTTCGTCGTGGCGTTGTAGAGCGAGATGTTCGAGCGCGGCGACCACGTGAGCTTCATGCCGGCGGCGGCCATCATCGCGAACTCTTCGGGGCGGAACGCCGTCCCGTGGGTGATCGCCGTCTGGGGCGCGTAGAGGCAGCCCTCGTCGGTCGACACGGTGCCGAGGCGGGTCCACTCGGCGAGCGACGGCGGGTCGACGCCCTCGCCGACGTGGATGAGGTAGGCCTCGGTCTTGAGCGTGGTGAAGTTGTTGCACACGCCGTCGGCCGAGCTGCGCGACGGGGGGAAGAGCGCGCTCGTCTGAACGTGGTCTGTGGTGAGCCCGTTCTGCGAGACGTCGATCGAGCGCGCGAGCGACGAGAAGCACCCCGCCGAGAGCCCCGGGAGCCCCACGATGCTCGTGGTGCCCGAGATGAGCCCCTTGAGCTCGCCGTACTTGTCGACCTCGCATCGCAGGCTCCCGGCCGGCGAGCCGTACGGCGTCTGATCGCACCACGCGGGCTTGCCCTGCGAGTCGTTCACGAGGCACTGCTTGACGTCGAGCATGGCCTGGTAGCGCGGCTCCTGCGGCCACATGTTGTGGTTCGCGTAGACCTGCGCGGGCTTCCAGTCGTCGTCGTCGAAGATGTCGAACAAGATGTGGTTGTGCGTGTCGACGAGCCCGGGCGCGATGATGCCCTTGGTGTCGATGAGGGTCGCGCCTGCGGCGCCCGCGGCCGCGGCGCACCCGACGTTGGGCGCCACGCACGTGATCGTCTCGCCTTCGACGAGCACCTGACCGTCGAGGATCACCGTCTCCGGCGTGACGATCGTGCCCGTGAGCAAGAAGCGATCTTTCGCGCCGGGAACGATGGTCGGAGGCTCGAGAGGCGCAGCGGCGTCCGCGTCGGGCGACGCGTCGGCTCCACCGCCTGCATCGTCCGCGGGCGGGGCGTCACCGTCGCGCGCAGGCGTCGCGCCCCCGTCCTCCGGCGGCGTGATCGTATCGGGCCCTGCACCGCTCGAAGAGCAAGCGACGACGTACGCGCTCGCCACGAGGCCGACGAGGGCACCTCGAGGGAAACGCAACACACCACGAGCGTAGCAGGCGCGGCGGTCGATTCGAGCGCAGTCGCCCGCGGTGTGCGCCCACGTGGGGGCGTGAAGGCGCGCACGCGCGCGCTACGAGCAGCGATCACTCGGGATCGCAGACGCCGTCGCACGCGTGGGCGATCTCGCCCGTCTTGAAGTACCGCCACGTCTGCGCCTGCGCCTTGGGGTTCTTGCGCGGCATTCCGTGGGTGTCGGTGCCTGTGGCGGCGGGACGGTTGGTCTTCTGCCGGGGCGCGACGCCGTAGTCGAACTCGACGTACGCGTTCTGGTCCACGAGAGGACCGCTCGCGACCTCGATGCCGAACACCTCGCGCGTGGCGGGGGGGATCATCTTCGCGCCGACCATGCGACCGAGCACGCGCGACACGTCGTTGTTCACCTGCGCGTCCTCGAGCGCGACGTGAAGGAGCACGCTCTTGGGCGTCCCGTCGGGCGGAGGCGTCTGCGAGAGGTAGGGCACGAAGTTGGAGCCGTCGCCCCGATCCCACCCCACCGCGGCGAGCGACATGACGGCCGCGAAGTCGAACGGGTCGGGGTAGTTGCGCTGGATGCTCGGCGCGAGCTCCTCCCACTGGCTCGCGCGCGCCAGGATCCACGCGACCGACACGCCCGGCACGCCGAGCGTCGCGCGCGAGATGTCGCGCGACATGCTCATCACGAGGGCCCCCTGCGTCCCGCCTTGCGAGTTGCCGTGGTAGTAGAGCGCCGCGGGGTCGTACACGAGCTTGTTCGCCTTCTGCACGAGCGGCTCGCGCGTGAAGCGCCCCTTCATCATGCGCACCAGGGCGAGGTGGTTCATGTTGCCCTGGAGCGGCTCGTCGCCGATGAACGCGAGGTTGGTGATGTCCTTGGGCAGGTTGAGGAACCAGCGCACCCCGGCGTCGATGTTCATCCCTTGCATGTCGGACGACAGGATGACGAAGCGCCGCTCGCTGGCGAAGTTGCGCAGCCAGCCGTTGTTCGCCTCGTTGTCGCTCCCCAAGAAGCCGTGACCGTACTGCAGCACGCTCCCGGGCTCCGGCCCGGTGAGCACCGACTTGGGGATCTGCACGCGGAACGGCACGTCCTCGAAGCCCTCGGCGAACGGCAGCCCCTTGGCGTCGAGGCGCAGCCTGCGGAGGGCGCCCGGCTCTCCGGGTAGGACGAAGCTCGGCACCTTGGCGACGCCGACGAGGATCGCGTCGATGACTCCGCTCGGTCCGTCGGGGTCCTTCTGCACGTCTGTGATGGTGTACTCCGGCCCGTCGTCGCCGATGAGCCGGTAGAGCTCGTCTCGCATCGTGCGGAGGGTGAGCGTGCTGTTGTCGCTCGACGTCGTGGTGAAGTCCCACGCGAGCTGGAGCTCGGCGCGCGGGATGCCGAGGCGGTCGGTCACCGAGAACACCTCACGGTCGAAGCGCGCCCTCCGCTCGTCGACGCCCGCGACCGGGCTCGCGGCGCCGTCACGCATCGCGCGAAAGCCGCGGCTGACCTGCGCGCCCGCGAGCCCCCGCACGGCCACCACGTAGCGGCGCGCGTGCGACAGGCCGCGCGCCAGGCGGATCTGGATGACCTTGGCGCCCTTGTCCTCGGCCAGGTAGTCGAGCTCGACCCAGTGCGGCACGGGCTCGAGCGTCTCGGCGTCGACGACGAGCGTCTTGCTCGCCTTGTCGACCGACGCCGCGATCGTCTCGAGCGTCGCGGCGCCCTCGAGCGACGCGCCGTCGATGTGGAACGCGATCTGCGGATAGACGGGGAAGCCGTCGTGCACGCGGAACGGCTCGGGGCTCATGCGCTCGCCCGAGGTCGCGTTCTCGGGCAGTCGATCGCCGAGGTCGAGCTGGAAGGCTTGGCCGTACGGACCGCCCGGCTTGCGGAAGTGGTCCGACGGGAAGGGAAAGACGCAGGTCGACTCGTCGAGGTTGTCGCACGCGGCCGACCCCTCGACCGTGGCGGCGTCCTTCGACGACGAGCACGACGCGACGAGCCCCACGAGCGCGGTGAGCGTGATGAACCGGGCTGCGAGCGATCGATCTCCCATACGACACCTCCGAGCGAGGGTGCCGGTAGCACGGGGCCCCTGGTGCCCGCGTCTCATTTGCCCGGGGCGGGCGGAGCCCGACGACTTGGGTTTGCGTGGTGGGAGGTTGTGCGCTAGCTCTCCGCATCCAAGTTGACGTGCCGCGTCAACGCGAGAGGGGACTTACATGTATCTCAATAAAATTGCTCTTGTTTTCAGCGCCAGCCTCTTCGCCCTCGCGGGCTGCTCTGCCTCCCCCGAGGCCGCCGACGACGGCGCCGAAGAGACGGAGGCGTCGGCCGACGAGCTCCAGGCGGGCGCATACACGTACTACGTCGCGCGCCGTGACCTGCGCCGCTGCGTGGCCCCGCTCTGCGGCGGCTTCTGGGTCTCGCGCGTCAACCGCGACACGACACGCTGCGCCGACGGCTCCTACGCGCCCGAGTGCTACGTGACCGATCTCGACCTGTCCAAGCTGCGCCTCGACGCGGCCGAGCAAGACGTGCGCGACGCCGTAGGCATGTCGACCGAGACCACGCGCGCCGTGCTCCGCGGCGTGATGCGCAGCGAGACGCACCCGAGCTTCGGCAAGCTCGGTCGGTTCCGCGCCACCGAGGCGTGGACGGCCCGCGGCGACGCGGCCATCACGGGCACGTTCTTCAAGGTGTCCGACAGCGGCATCCGCTGCATCACGTTCCCCTGCCCGTCCGTGCGCGAGATCAAGCTCAACGCGTCGTCGCGCGCCAACGTCTCGGGCCTCGACCTCGACGCCGCCCCCGGCACGGCCGACGACAAGGACGCCGCGCGCTCCGCGCTCTACGGCGAGGGGCTGCTGGTCGCGGGCGACAACGTCCCGGGCGCCAAGGGCCCGGCGGGCGTGGGCACGTCGCTCGCGGCGAGCCAGTACTTCCTCCGCGCGCAGGCCCGAGGCCCCGCCGCGCGCTGAGCTCGCAGCTCGCGCCTTGACGCCTGGCCCTGCGCAGAAGATGACAGGCCCGTGGGCAGCCGAGGCAAACCGTACAGGACGCTGCGCGTCGAAGGCTTCGAGATCCTCGTCGGGCGCGGGAGCGCCGAGAACGACGAGCTCACCTTCGACGTCGCCGATCCCCATGACACGTGGCTGCACGCGAGCGGCGGCACCGCGGGCAGTCACGTCGTCATCCGCAACCCCGACAAGGTCGAGATCCCCAAGGGGGTGCTCGAGGCCGCCGCCGCCGCCGCCGCGTGGTACTCGAAGGCGCGCGGCGCCCCCAAGGTGCCCGTGAGCTACTGCCGCGTGTCCGACGTGTCCAAGCCGCGCGGTGCGCCCGTCGGGATGGTCGAGCTCGCGCGCTGGAAGGACATCAAGGTCGCGCCGGGCATCCCCGA
>JAGQJA010000683.1 GCA_020430845.1 Myxococcales bacterium | reverse complement strand
GTCCGTGGATCCCCTTCGTTCTCGCGTTCGTCGCGCTGGCGCTGTCGTCGTGCGATCGGGGCAAGAGCAGCGCCGCTGCGCGAGCCGCGCAAGAGGACGCGGGGGTGAAGGCGCGCGTCGTCTCCATAGGGAGCGCGGTCACCGAGACCCTCTACGCCCTCGGCGCCGGCGACGATCTGGTCGGGGTCGACACCTCGAGCCTCTTCCCGGAGGCGGCGACGAAGCTCGCGCAGGTCGGCTATCAGCGAGCGCTCTCCGCCGAGGGGATCCTCGCGCTGCGTCCTACGCTCGTCGTGGCCTCGGCGGAGGCCGGGCCTCCAGCGGTCCTAGAGCAACTCCGATCCGCGGGCGTGCGACTCGAGGTCGTCGCTTCGGAGCCGACGGTGGAGGGCGTGAAGGATCGGATCCGCCGAGTCGCGCAGATCGCCGGGCGTGACCCGACCGCCGTCCTCGCCGAGCTCGACGGAGACCTCACGCGCGCGCGCGTCGAACGAGAGAAGTCCGCGGCACACCCCAAGGTTCTCGTGCTCTACGCGCGCGGCGCGAACAACCTCCACGTGTTCGGAGAGCAGACACCGGCAGAGACGATGCTCCGCCTCGCGGGCGCGGAGAACGCGGTGCGCGGCTTCGAGGGGACGAAGCCCCTCACGCCCGAGGCGCTCGCCGGCGCAGCGCCGGACGTGATCGTCCTCCCGTCGCGGGGCCTCGCGAGCCTCGGCGGGACGGACGCGCTCCTCGGCGTGCCGGGCGTCGAGATGACTCCGGCGGGGAAGGCGAAGCGCATCGTGGCGATCGACGATCTCTTGCTCCTCGGCTTCGGCCCCCGCACTGGGAAGGCCGCGATCGAGCTCGGCGACAAGCTGCGCGGGGCCGGAGCGGTGGCGAAATGACGACCGCCCTCCGCACCGTGCGCGAGGCAGAGGCCCCCCCGCGGAGCGCGCGGCGGACGTGGGCCCTTCCCGCGCTCGCGGCGCTCCTCCTCGGCGTCGCGCTCTCATCGTGCCTCGTCGGCAGCGTGCACATCACGCTCACGGAGGTGGGATCGATCCTCCTCCGCGAGGCAGGGCTCGAGAGTGCGCGGAGTGCCGACGAGCGGAGCGCGCAGGTGCTCCTGGCGATTCGCCTGCCGCGCGTGCTGCTCGGAGGGATCGTCGGTGCAGGTCTCGGGCTCTCGGGCGCGTGCATGCAAGGAGTCTTCCGCAACGCCCTGGTCGATCCCGGCCTCCTCGGGGTCTCCGCGGGGGCGTCGCTCGGGGCCGTCGCGATGATCGTCGTCGGCGCGAAGCTCACGCTCGGCCTGTCGCCGACGCTCGCATCGCTGACCCTCCCGGCAGCGGCGTTCGGCGGCGCGCTCGGGGCGATGACGATCGTCGAGCGCATCTCGCGGGTCGCAGGGCGCGTGTCCGTGGCGACGCTCCTGCTCGCCGGTATCGCTGTGAACGCGCTCGCGTCGGCCCTCACGGGGCTCTTCGTCTACACGTCGAACGAGGCGCAGCTCCGTACGATCACGTTCTGGAGCATGGGCAGTCTCGCGGGCGCGACCCCGCGGAGCGTGCTCGCGACGTCGGCCTTCCTCGGGGTCCCCGCCCTGCTCCTCGCGCGACGCGGGCGCGCGCTCAATGTCCTCCTCCTGGGCGAAGCGGAGGCCGGGCACCTCGGCGTCGACGTCGAACGCACGAAGCGCACGACCATCGTGCTCGTCGCCGTCGTCGTAGGGGCGGCAGTGTCTGTCGCGGGCGTGCTCGGGTTCGTGGGGCTCGTGGTGCCGCACCTGCTCCGGCTCGCGCTCGGTCCGGACCACCGGCTGGTCCTGCCGGCATCGCTGCTACTCGGCGCGACGCTGCTCCTCGGCGCGGACGCCGTCGCGCGCACGGTCGTCTCGCCCGCCGAGCTCCCGCTGGGGATCGTCACGGCGTCCCTCGGGGCGCCGTTCTTCGTCGCGCTCCTCCTGCGCGAGCGTCGGAGGATCGCGTGATCGACGCACGCTCCATCTCAGTCCGCATCGGCGACGCGACGCTGCTCTTGGACGTCTCGATCTCGGTCGAGGCCGGGGAGGTCGTCGTCGTGGTCGGACCGAACGGCGCGGGGAAGTCGACCTTGCTGCGCGTGCTCGCCGGCGAGATCGCGCCGAGCGCCGGCCAGGTCGACTTCGCGGGCAGACGCTCCACCGACTGGACCGCGCGGCAGCTCGCGGAGCGGCGCGGGGTCGTGGCGCAGCACTCGGAGCTGTCGTTCCCGTTTCCCTGCTACGACGTGGTGCTCCTCGGCCGGACCCCGCACGTGGACGGGCGCGAGCGTCCGCGCGATCACGCCATCACGCGCATGGCCATGTCGGCGACCGATACGCGCGCGTACGAGGCGCGGGCCTACCCCACGCTCTCGGGCGGCGAGAAGCAGCGCGTCCACGCCGCGCGGGCGCTCGCGCAGATCTGGGACGGCGCTTCAGCCCGGGCCTTGCTCCTCGACGAGCCGACCGCGAGCCTCGACCTCGCGCATCAGCACGCGATGATGCGGCTCGCGCGGCGGATGGCCGACGACCGCTGCGCCGTCGTGTGCATCCTGCACGATCTGAACCTCGCCGCGCAGTACGGGACGCGCATCGCCGTCATGCGAGCGGGTTGCCTGCACGCCATCGGTCGCCCGGCAGAGGTGCTCTCGCCGGCGCTGCTCGCCGAGGTCTTCGACGTCGACGCCCTCGTCGTGCCGCACCCAGAGCTCTCGTGCCCGATGGTCATCACCCGCGGCCCCCTCGCGCGCGAGCGTGACGCGTCGACGGGCTCGGTTCTCTCCCATCCCAACGAACAGTTTCAAGGAGGACTCCTATGAAAACCGATCCGACCGCGCTCCGAGCAGCTTGGGCGCGCCTACGCGCGGCCGAGAAGGGGCTCCACGCCCTCGAGCTCGCGGAGCGCCTCGGCGTCAGCGAGTGCGAGCTCCTCGCATCCGCGTGCGGCGAGACGAGCCCCGTCTCGGCCATACGGCTCGAGGCGAGCTGGCCCCGGCTCATCGCCGAGCTGCCGAAGCTCGGCTTCGTGAAGACCGTGACGCGCAACGCGCACGCCGTCATCGAGGTCGAAGGCACCTACGACAACGTCGAGTTCTTCGGGACGATGGGGCAGAGCGTCAGCACCGTAGACATCCGCATCTTCGCGTCACGGTGGGCGCACG
>JAGQJA010000682.1 GCA_020430845.1 Myxococcales bacterium | reverse complement strand
GCACGATGTGCGCCAATGTAGGACATTGGCTAACTCGCTGTTCTTACGTAGCTATCGCGCGACGCGACCGAGGCCCGCCGACTTCAGCTGGGGCAATCGCGATCCACCATCGCTGGCGTGGGTGCCGCTCAGGGAACGACCTCGACGCCCTTCCAGAAGGCGACGCGGCCCTTGATCTTGGCGGCCTGCTCGCTGGTCTCGGGGTAGTACCAGGCGGCGTCCTTGGCCACGTCGTCGCCGACGACGACGTCGTAGTAGCTCGCGACGCCCTTCCAGACGCACGTCGTGTGGAGATCGCTGGGTCTCACGCGCTCGGCCTTCACCGACTCGGGCGGAAAGTAGTGGTTGCCCTCGACCACCACCGTGTCGCTGCTCTCGGCGATGATCTCGCCCTTGTAGATCGCCTTCATCCGCTCTCCGATGCGCGCGCCGCACGCGCCGTTGCTCGCGGGCCCCGTCGATGGCGCGCAACCGGCGCCAGGATCCGCCGATCACGCCGAGGCTGATGTCGACGGACCACCCCTGCGCCCCTCCGACTACGCGCGCGCGTTTGCGCGCTGGGCGCGGGGCCTGCGTCTCTCACCGGTCGACGGGGCCCCTGACGTCGTGCGCGGGGTGGTCGCCGACGTTGCGGTGCGCGTCGCGTCTGGGGTGCGCGCGAGCGGACTCTACGACGTCACCGCGACCGTAGCGATCGCCGGCGCGATCGAGCCCTGCATCGTTCGCGCACGAGACGCCATCGACGCGGGCGCGCCTCCGCGCCTCGTCGCGCTCTACGACGTCGTGGCCCGCAGAAGGCACCTGCGATCCATCCGCGTGGACGCTGACGAGATCGTGCTCAGGCTCTCACCCGCGACCGATCCCGCGCTCGTCGAGGACGCGCTCTGCGCGGTGATCGACGCGTGCCGCCAGCCAACCGCCGCCGCGCCCCCGTACCGCTGACCGCGCGCCGGCGCGCACAAAAGAACGCGGCCCGAAGCTCGAGAGCTCCGGGCCGGTCCTCGCTGGCCGGCGACCGCGTGAGCGATCGCGCGGTGAGCGCCTGCGCGACTCAGTCCATGCCGAAGTCGCCCATGCCGCCCATGCCGCCCATGCCACCCATGCCACCCATGCCGCCCATGCCGCCGCCGGCGCCGCCGCCCGCGGAGGGCTTGGCCGGCTTGTCGGCGATGACCGCCTCGGTGGTGAGCATCATGCCCGCGACGCTGGCCGCGAACTCGAGCGCCGAGCGCACGACCTTGGCCGGGTCGATGACGCCCGCGGCGAGCAGGTCTTCGTACGTCTCGGTCGCGGCGTTGAAGCCGAACGCGCCCTTGCCGTTCTTGACCTTGTCGACGACGACCGAGCCCTCCTGGCCGGCGTTCTTGGAGATCTGGCGGAGGGGCTCCTCGATCGCGCGCGTGACGAGCTTCACGCCGAAGGCCTGCTCGCCCTCGACCTTGAGCGTCTCGAGCACCTTGCCCGCGCGAAGGAGCGCGACGCCGCCGCCGGGGACGATGCCC
>JAGQJA010000067.1:62792-63327 GCA_020430845.1 Myxococcales bacterium | reverse complement strand
CCTCCGAGCGCGCTCACGGCGCCCGCGCCCTCGGCTGCGCCCGCCAGCCCGTCCGCGGCGCCGTCGACTCCCCGTCCCGCGGGGAGCCACGGCTACATCCGCGAGCTCTGACGCTCGGCTCGCGCCGAGCCGAGCTGCGCCTCAGCGACGGCGACGCCGCAAGATGCGCGACGCGGCGAAGGCCGTCGCGCCCATGAGCAGGAACGAGCTGAACGCCGGCCCTCGCGGGCGCGTGCTCTGACACACGCAGCCGCCGCCGTCGTCGCCGCCCGAGGACGCGGCGTTGTTGCCTCGTCCGCCGCACGGGTCGAACGTCGGATCGCTGAACTTCTCTGTATGGTGCTGAGGCGAGCGCTCGACTTGCACGGGCGAGGCCTCGAGGCGCAGATCGCGATCGAGCGCCTGCACGGGCAGATCGGCGCGGAGCCGCGTGATCCAGATGTCGGTCGAGTGCAGGCCTCGCGTCGCGACCTCGAGATCGTCGAACGCCTCGCACCCGCTGACGAGCTTCATGCACGGGCTCCCCGGATCCGGC
>JAGQJA010000067.1:41284-62760 GCA_020430845.1 Myxococcales bacterium | reverse complement strand
CCGTGTCGGCGCCCGCGTCCGTGTCCGTGCCCGCGTCGGGGTCGATCGACCCGCCGTCGTCGGAGCCGCCGTCGCTCGAGGTCGGTCGTCCGTCGGGCGGGGGCAGCTCGTCCTCGTCGCAGCGCACGTACTTCGAAGGCAGGCTCTGGCATTGCCCTTGGTAGGCGCTCGGGAGGGTCGGGTTGGTCGGGGCGCCGTTGATGACGTTGCCTCGGCGCGACGGCGTCGGGGCGCCGACGCGGAGGTCGAGCTTGATCGCGGCCTCGGTGATCCACGCGCGACCGTCGCTCGACGAGAGCGCCTCGAGCTGCAGCGAGCTCAGGTTGGAGCGTCCGACGCGACCGTCCCACACGAGCTTGTCGTAGTCGATCGCGCCCTCGGGGTAGTTCTGCGTGCGGTAGCGACCCTCGCCGAGCACCCAGAGCGTGAGGCCGACCTTGGCCCCGACGCCGGCGGCGACCATCCGCAGCGGCATCGTCGGATCCGCGCCCGGCGTACGCACGCGCACGGGCCGCATCGCCTGGACGCCCTGCCCGGGGCGCAGCCGCAGCGCGATGAAGTCGAAGCGCTCGCGTGTATATGCATCGACCGTGGGGCGTACGGTCGGAGGGATGGCGAAGCCGTTGTCGACGAGCCACTCGGCGATGCCCTGCCCGCCCGTCGCGCGGATCGTGACGGCCTGGTAGGGACCGATGACGCTCTGCGAGAGCACCTCGACGTTGCCGTTGCTGTCGAACTTGGCGCCCTCCGCGCCGCTCGACCCGCCGTTGTCGGACGCGGCGAGCGTGGTCGCCGACGACGCGCCGCACCCGACGCCGCCGCCGCCCCCGCCGCTCCCGCCGCAGAAGCGCTCCGGACCGTCGACCGTGGTGCGGGTGCTCGCGTCGAGCGCGGCGATCCACTCGTCGCGCGACAGCTCGACCTTCGCCCCGTCGCGGACGGGGAGCACCCACGCGAACTCCTTGGGGTCGCCGGCGTACCGGACCTGATCCCAGAGGATCGTCTCGTCTTGCGAGACCTTGAGCGCCATGCGGTGGTCGGTCACGACGCTCCCGCTGACCTCGCCCTGCGGGTGGAAACATCCGCCGCATGCGCGGGCCTCGGGGGGTGATGCGGTCATGAGGAGCGCGACTCCGCCGGCGACGGTGAGCGCGCGAAGGGAAGTGAAGACGTTCTGCATGTCGTGCGTCCTGTGAAGGGTGGCGCCCATGACACGATCGCCATGGTCCGGCGGCCCGCCCGCGCGAATTCCTGCGCAAAACGGCCTGGTGCGCGCGCACCCTGCACTCGCCGTGCCTCGCGGAGGTCGCCGAGAGAAGTGTCAGGTCGCGACGACGCCCGACTCTCGCTCGCGGAGCGTGTCGCCCGCGACGGTCGCCGGGAACGTGACGACGAACACGCTGCCCGACGCGTCCGTGCTGCACGTCACCTCGCCCGCGTGGGCCTCGACGACGCGCTTGACCAACGAGAGGCCGAGGCCGGTGCCCGACGACTTGGTCGTGAACAGCGGCTCGAAGATGCGCGCGCGATCCTCGAACGGGATGCCGGGCCCCGTGTCGACGACCTGCAGTCGGACGACCGGTCTGCCGTGGACGGCCGTCACCGCGCCGGAGAGCACCACGTCGGCGCCGCGAGGGCTGGCGTGCATCGCGTTGAGCACGAGGTTGAGCATCGCCTGGTGCATGAAGCGCGGGTCCATGTCGACCGCCGGCTCGTCGGGCGACGCCTCGACGCGAAAGCGCACGGCGCCGGCGTCGGGGCTCGCGGCGGCCGCGCTGACCACACCGGCGAGGAGGTCTTGCAGACGCGTGGGCTGCATGCGGAGCGCGCTGGGCTTCGCGAGGTCGAGCATCTGCGCGACGATGTGGTTGAGGCGGTGCGCCTCGTCGCCGAGGATCTCGAGCAGCTCGGCGCGCGTGCCCCGCGGGGCGTCGTCGTCGAGCGCCCGACGGAGCGACGTGATCGCGTTGAAGATGACGCAGAGCGGGTTTCGCACCTCGTGGGCGACGATCGCGGCGAGCTCTCCGACCGCGGCGAGGCGCTCGCGCTTGACCAGCTCGGCGTTGGCGAACGAGAGCTCTTGGTTCACCGACGACAGCTCGCGGTTCTTGGTCTCGAGCGCTTCGATCGTCTCTGCGGCCTCGAGCGCGGAGCCGATCTGCGACGTGAACAGGCGGGCCGCGGCCGCGTCGTCGGGCGTGAGCCGCGGCGAGACGAGGCTCAGCAGGCCCCAGGGGCGGTCGTGCACGAACAGCGGCGCGAGCACGCCGTTGGCGATGCTGGCGGTCGTCGAGGCGCTCTCGAGGGCGGCGAGCTCCTGCCCCGTCGCCGCGCGGACGAAACGATCGAACACGTCGATGTGATCGCAGTAGGTGGTGCGGCGCGCCGCGACCAGCTCGCGCAGCGACGCGCACTCGGACGCCGGAGCGCGCAGACCCTTGAGCGAACGGCCGAGCGTGCGCTCGACCGCGGCGAGACGCGCCGGCGCGGTGAACAGCGCGCGCAGCACGAACGCGTCGTCCGTGCACTGCAGCACGAGCAGCCGCATGCCGAGCGCGGCGACCCCCTCACCTGCGATGCGGAGCACGTCGTCGGTCGACCGACCACGCTGCACGACCGCGGACACCTCGGAGAGCGACGCGACGAGCGAAGAGCCCGCGTCTCGGCGCGGCTCCCAGCCGTCGATGCTCGATACACACGCCATACCCCGCACCCCCAGCGCAGGGTCGCCACGGGCACCGTGTGCGTCAAGCAACAATTGACGTCACATTCTGGCCGTTCCGGCGCGCCCGCAGACCGCCGCGCCCACGCGACACCGAGCCCCGCGCCTCCGACACCACCGACCGACACACGGGCCATCACGCGGCGACGCACCCGCGGTCCGGACGCCGCGGGCTGAGTCGAGCGCGGACCAGCCCGGGGCGCCTCGCCCCAGGGAGCAGACGCGCGCGTGGACGGATGCGCCGCGCACGGACCCGTGTTTTCTAGGCGCGGGCGCGGGCCCCCTGGAGTTTTCCGCCGTGATCACAAGGAGATCCGTTGGCAGAACACTTGCACCTACAGCGGGGCATGTTGGCCTCCCGCTGGATCTCCGTCGTGTCTGCTCTCCTCTTTTGCTGCGCCGCCGCCTGCGACGCCGATCCCGAGGAGGACCCGCAGGGCGGCGGAGGCACGACCGCGGAGACCGGGCGCTTCACGCCGCCCGCGCAGAGCGACAACGCCGACAACGGATCGAGCAACGGCACGGGCGCCAGCACGAACCAGGGCGGCGGTACGACGGGCAACAACAACAGCGGCGGCAACGGATCGAACGCGACACCCGCCAAGCCTGCCTCGAGCGACGGCACGTGCGCCAACCCTCGGTGCTTCGGCGCCGCGGGCATCTGCGGGTGCCAGGGCGGCGACGGAGCGGGCGCGACCATCATGGCGTGCATCGGGGGCAAGTGCCGGTGCGGCGACAAGAGCATCGACGCGGCCAACGCCTGCGGGCAGCAGGCAGACGAGCAAGCGCTCCGCGCGCTCTTCGCGGGGTGCGGCTGCAAGTGACGTTCGACCCGCCGACCATTGACGGCGCGGGCTCCGGCGGGTTCGATCGCCGCCATGCACCGCGAGATCGTCCTCTCCGGACCGGGCAAGAACGCCATGAGCACCGAGCTCATGGAGCGCACGCGTCATGAGCTGGAGGACGCCCAAGGCGCGCCTGTGCTCCTCACCGGCGAAGGAAGCGCCTTCAGCGCTGGCCTCGACCTGCGCGAGGTGATCGCCGCCGACGAGGACCACCTCGTCGACATGCTCAGCGCGCTCGACGCCCTCATCTATGCGCTCTACACGTATCCCGGCCCGACCGTCGCGCTCGTGAACGGGCACGCCATCGCCGGCGGGTGCGTGCTCGCCCTCGCGTGCGATCACCGCGTCGTCGCCGACGATCCCGCCCTCAAGGTCGGGCTCAACGAGACGGCCAATGGGCTGGTCTTTCCGCCGCGCGTGCTCGCCCTCGTCCGCGCGCGTGTGCCCCGTCACGCCGTCGCGCGCGTGGTGCTCGAGGGCGGGCTCTATGCGCCCGACGAGGCGCGCGCGCTCGGCCTCGTCGACGAGGTGTCCAAGGCACCGCGCGCCACGGCCCGCGCGCGACTCGAGGCGCTCGCGCGACATCCGAGCGAGGTCTACGCGCGCAACAAGCTGGGCCTGCAGAACGGTTCGCTCGCGGTCGAGCCCGACGACGACCGCCGGTTCCGCGAGGAGGGCGTCCCCATGTGGGCCTCCGACGAGACCAAGGCGCGCCTCTCGTCGCTGCTCCGCCCGCGTCCGTGATCGTCTAGGATCGGCGCGATGGCGAGACGCTCGTGGTTCGACCCTGCCGGTGACGGCGCGCCGTTCGACGGCTCGGTCGCCCGGCTCGAGAGCTGGCAAGCCGCGATGGCCGACGGCGTGATCGAGCCACACGAGCTCGAAGACCAGAAGGAGCGCGTGCTCGGCCTGCTGCGCGAGATCGAGCCCGAGCTCGACGACGCGCTCCACGAGAAGGTCACGCGCGTGCTCGAGGAGCTGACCGTGCTGCAGGCGATGCACGCCACGTTGCTCATCGACGAGTTCGGCGGGGCCGCCTCGCGGATCCCGAGCGACGCGCCCGAGGGCTCGGGCGACAGAGAGGGAGAGGGCGGGAGCGGGAGCGAGAACGGCCGATGAAGACGCGTGTGTACCCTACACGCAATTTCGAGTTGAACCAGGTGGCGACCGTGATCCAAGCCGACCTGAGCCGCGACGGCTACGACGTGCGGGTCGCGCCCATCGCCCCGCCCCACGTGGGCGTGTTCATCGAGGTGCGGCGGCCCAGCCACATGGTGCAGCAGGCGACCGGAAAAGGCGCCGCGCTCAACGTGTGGATCACGCCCGACGCGAGCGGATTCCGCGTACAGATCGGCACGGGCCGGTGGGGCGACAAGGCGGCGGGCGCCGTGGAGTGGCTGCTCGCCACGCCGGCCCTCGTCACCGAGGGCTACGCCGCGTTCCAGCAGTCGCAGCTCGACGAGCGCGTGCTCCGCGTGGTCGATCAGCTCGTCGCGCAAGGCGCCGAGGTCAAGGTCGACCGCGCGCCGGCCGCGGTGCCCGCCGGGGGCAGCTGCGCGGCCTGCTCGTCACCGATGCCCTACGGCGCTCGCTTCTGTCCCCGCTGCGGTCGAGACGCGCACGCGAAGGGCGGCGCGGCCTGCGCCGACTGCAAGGGGCCCGTGGCGCTCGAGGCCCAGTTCTGCCCCAAGTGCGGACGGCGCGTCCGAGAGAACGCCGCGCCCACACACGCGACATGCGCGCGGTGCAGCATGCCGCTCGACCCCGGCGCGCGCTTCTGCCCCGGCTGCGGCGCGCCCGCCGAAGAGGATCCCAACGCCGCGAGGAGGATCGCATGAGGCAGCTCGCCACGACCGCGTCCGGAAGAAAGGTGTTCAGCGAGCTGTCGGCGCTCTCGTTCCAGCACCCCGCCGATCTCGAGGCGATCGAGGCCGTCAAGAAGGTCCCGATGGCCGCGACGATCATGCGCAAGGTGTCCGAGCTCTGGACCGAGCGGCTCTTCTACGTGAAGACCATCGGCGACGACCTCAAGCTCGGCCCCAAGCAGTACCCGCACATCTACGAGATGTACGTCGAGGCGGGGCGCATCCTCGACGTGCCGGTGCTGCCCGACCTCTACCTGAACACGTCGTACGAGGTGAACGCCTTCGCGTTCGGCATGAAGAAGTACACGATCTCGCTCAACTCGGGCCTCGTCGACCTGCTCGACGACACCGAGCTCATGGCGGTGCTCGGGCACGAGCTCGGGCACGTCAAGTGCGAGCACATGATCTACAAGTCGCTCGCCGCGATCGTCTGCGACCTGGGCGCCGACGCGCTCACGAGCTTCTTCGGGGTCACCAACCTGATCCTCCTGCCGATCCAGGCCGCCCTCTTCGCGTGGTCACGCAAGGCCGAGCTGTCGTGCGACCGCGCGGCGCTGCTGTGCACGCAAGACCCGGAGGCGTCGGCGCGCGCGCTCGCCAAGCTCGGCGGCGGCGGGCTGCGCAAACGCGTCGACGAGCTGTCGCTCGAGCAGGTGTGCGAGCAGGCGCGCGAGTACGAGAAGATCGACGACAGCATCCTCACCAAGGGCATGCAGCTCTATCAGAGCTGGCACATGACGCACCCGTACCCGATCTACCGCGCCAAGATGATCCTCGATTGGTCGCGCGCCGACGACTACGCCAAGATCCTCGCGGGCGACTACGTGACGCACGCGCAGGCGGCGGCCAAGCGCCAAGGCCAGGCGACGTCGTGCCCGCGCTGCGCCATGGCGCTCCCGGCCAACACCGCCTTCTGCCCCGGGTGCGGCGAGCGCATGGCGATGACGACGACCGCGTGCCCCGGCTGCCGGCAACCGGTCGACCCGACGTGGGCCGTGTGCGTGGCGTGCGGCGTGCCCCTCGCCGCCGGCGCCAAGGAGACGGCCTGCCCCTGCGGCGAGAAGGTCAAGGCGGGCTGGCGCTTCTGTCAGAAGTGTGGGGCCCCCGCGGGCGCGCAGTCTTGAGCGCCGCAAAGAAGAAGCCGAAGAAGGTCGCCGCGCGGCGCGGCCCGCGCGAGGCGTCCAAGCAGCGCACCCGCGACGCGCTCATCCGATCCGCGATGGAGCTCTTCGCCGAGCGCGGCCTCGACGGGCCGAGCCTCGACGAGATCTGCGCGCACGCGGGGCTCACGCGCGGCGCGCTCTACGTGCACTTTGCCGACCGCGAGGCGCTGATGCTCGCGGTGATGGATCGCGTGGGGACCGAGCTGCTCGACGAGCTGTTCGCCTCGGGAGACGGCGGCTTCGGCGGAGCGGCCGCGCGCTTCGTCACGGCCAGCGCGTCGGGCCGTTATCCCCTCATGCCCAAGGGCGGGATACGCCCTTACCAGCTGCTCGACGCGTGCGCGCGCAGCCCCGAGCTGCGGGCGCGGTACCTGTCGCTCGTCGACAGCAGCGTCTCGCGCGTCGCGGCGCTCGTGCGCACGGGCCAGGACGAGGGGTCTCTGCGCGCGGACGTCCCGGCGGAGGCGGCGGGCACGCTCGCGCTCGCCCTCATCGTCGGCGTGCAGACGTTGGCCGATCTGGGGCACCCGATCGACCTCGCGACGCTGGCGCCCGAAGTGCTCAAGCTCTTCGCACGGCGGGATCTCTGACGGGCCCCCGATCGCGAGGTGCGCGGCAGGCCGCTCGGTATAGGATGGTCCGGTGACGACGTCCGACCAGGCCACCACGATGACCGAGACCGCGCGCCCGCTGCGCGAGCTGCCCGCGCCGATGTCCCTGCCGCTCATCGGAGACACGCTCGCGTTCATCGCCGACACGGCGGGCTACCTCGCGAAGCGCACGCGTGACCTCGGCCCCGTCTTCCGCATCGACGTGTTCGGCAAGCCGACGGCCTGCTTCGTGGGCCCGGAGGCGTTGTCGGTCTTCCTCGACGAGCGCAACGTGGTTCGCGACGGCGCCAACCCGCCGCACGTCGAAGAGATCTTCAACCCGAAGGCCGTCCCGTTCCTCGACGGCGACGCGCACCGGCGCCGCAAGAAGCTCCTGCTCGAGGCGTTCACCGACGACGCCCTTGCGTCGTACCTGCCGATGATCGAGCGAGTGGTCGGACGCTTCGCGCGGCGTTGGGTCGAGATCGGGCCGTTCGAGTGGGTGCCCGAGCTGACCTCGATGGGCTACGCGATCGCGGGGGCGCTCTTCGTGGGGTCGGACCCCGACGTCGACGACGCGACGATCGAAGAGGCCTTCGAGCGCGCCGCCGCCGGCCTGCTCGCGCCGCCGATCCGCCTCCCGTTCACCACCTTCGGGCGCGCCCTCAAGTCGCGCGACTACCTGCTGGGCGTCGTCGACGCGGCGCTCGACGCGCGAGAAGGCGGGGAGCGCAAGGCCGACCTGCTCCAGCGCCTGATCGACGCGCGGGTCGGCAAAGAGAAGCTCTCGCGCGAAGAGCTCCGCATCGAGACGTTCCATTTCTTCGGCGCGTACGCGGCCGTCATCGGCGGACTCTCGTTCCTGGGGCAGCTGCTCGCCCAGCACCCCGACGTGGCCGCACGCGCGCGCGAGGAGATCGAGGCCGAGCACGGGGGCACGCTCACCCTCGGAGACCTGCGACGGATGCGATACCTCGACGCCGTCTGCAAGGAGTCGCGCCGCGTCTCCACGGTGGTCCCCATCACCTTCTTCGGTCGCGTCCGACGCGAGTGCTCGTTCCGTGGCTACCGCATCCCCGAGGGGATGAAGGCGATCGGGTGCCTCGACGCGACGATGCACGACGCGCAGACGTTCGGCGATCCGTCGAAGTTCGATCCGGACCGATGGCGAAAGGCAGGCAACCGCCAGGCGGAGGCATGGGTGCCGCACGGCGCGGGCGCGCACGCGTCGGGACACCGCTGCGCCGGAGAGAAGCTGGCGACGTTGATGCTCAAGGTGTTCGCCATCCAGATGCTCCGCGGCTACACCTGGCAGCTCACGCCCGGGCAAGACCTCACCCCCACCCGCGGCAAGCTCTTCGCCACGCCGAGCGGCGGGCTGCGCGTCCGCGTCACGCGGCGCCACGCCTGAGGTAGGCGACGACCGGCGCCGGATCGTGCCCCACGCGGGCGCGGCGCGCGTGTTAGCATCGGGCTCCGACCGATGCTCGAGCGCATCGCCCTACATCAGACCCGCCTCCGAACGCCCGGCCTCGGCCTCGAGGGCAAAGGGGTGGCCCTCGGCGCCAAGGGGCTCGTCCTCTTGCCGTCGCTCGACCGCCTCGTCGCGTGGCTCAGCGTGTACACGCGCGAGCACTCGCTCGAGGATCTGATGTCGAGCATGTCGATCGAGCTGGTGCGCAGCAAGCTGGGCACTCGCGAGATCACACTCTCGTTCGCCGCCGAGTCGAGCGACCGCATGGACCGCGTGGCCGAGACCGCGCGCCTCGTGGGCGGCTTCACGTTCACCGGCACCAGCCGCCACTACGTGCAGTACCGCGACGCCGCCGCGCCCTTCGGGTACGACGCGACGCAGCTCATCACCACCGACGCGGCGCTGGCGCTCTACCACGACCGCTTCACGCAGGTGTACGACATCGAAAAGGAGATCGCGCTGCGCGCGTTGCTCCTGCGGCTCATGCCCCACGTCGACCCGTCGACCGACGATGACACCGGGCCGCGCATCCTCGTCGCGGAGCAGGGGCTCGGTCCTGCGCTGATCCACTACTTCGTGCGGTCGCGCGTCGAGGGCGAGGTCTCGGTCGGAGAGTGGCCGCCCGAGAGCGCGTTCGACGAGGGCCCCGTGCGCCGCTACATCCTGCGCATCCCCGAGCTCCCCAAGCGCATGCACCCGCTCATGCGCGGCACGCCGGGCATCACGTCGTTCTTGCCGTCCGGCCCCGGTGTGGCCGTCGAGCTCGGGTATCGGCACCCCGTCGCGCTGCGCGCGTGCCCCGTCTTCGACCCGGGCGGCCTCGTGCTCATCCGCGGCGACGGCAAGGAGCCGTGGACGCTCGACAAGACCCCGCAGATGGGCGACCTCCGCGCGTTCGCGCGCGTGGAGCTGCGCGGCGACACGTCGGCCGAGTCGCTCGCCGCCACCGGCTCTCGACTGCCCGAGGCCGTGCGCGTGCCGCTCCGGATCGTCCCCTCGCCCGCCGCGTGGCGCAACGTCACGGCGAGCTGGATCGACCCCGCGCAGGTCGTGCTTCTCCGGCGCATCGCGTACGCGCTCCCGCACCAGACGATCTTGCGCACGCAGGTCGCCGTCACGCCCAAGGGCGCGTTCTTGCGGTGTCCGACCGGCATCGAGGCCGTGCCGCTCGGGACGTTCTTCGTCGAGATCCACCCGTCGCTCTACATCCCGGCGGGCTACGACGTCACACCCGCGGTCGCGCCCGAGGTGCTCTATCGCGCGCTCGGGGCGTCGTCTTCGCAGGTGCTCTTCATCGACACGCGCGCCCACGCCATGGCCGTCGACGAGTCCGCGTTCAGCCCGCTCGAGACGGCGCTGCTCGAGGCGCAGGCGTGGGAGCCGCTCGTCGCCGACGCGATCGAGCGCGCGCTGGCCGAGGAGCCCATCGACCTCAAGCTCGAGCCGCTCGGTGTCTTTCCCATGAGCCAGGTCGCGCCGCCCGACGAGAACGCGCCCGTCGCCGCGCTCCCGCCCGCTCCCCCGAAGGGCTGACCGTGGCCGTCGACCTCCAGGGCGTCGCCGAGAGACTCTTCGACGGCTTCATGGCGCCGCTCGTGGTGGGTGGAGAGCTCAAACCGGGCAAGCCCATCGGCGCCAAGACCGCGTTGGCGCTCGGCGGTCGTCAGCCGTCCGACATCGACACGGTGGGCAAGGTGGGGCTCGCGCGCGTGCGTCTCGCGCGCAAGATCGTCGCGGTCGACCTCTTCGACCCCGCCCCGAGCCCCGAGGAGTGGGCGCTCGGCGCGGCGCTGCACGACATCGTCCAGGCGGCGCACCCCGGCTTCGACGGCGCGTTCCGCAGGAAGTCCCCGCGACGGCTCTTGCACGTGGTCGACAAGCTCCTCGAGCAGATCCCGCCGCCGGCGAGCGCCCGCGCCGCGCTCTCGCGCCACACATGGTTCTCGCGCCTGTTCGAGATCACGCGCACCGACGTCACGCTCCGCTGGTGGACGGGCTCTGCCACCTTCCTCGGTGAAGATCCGCCCACGCGGCTGACCGCGTGGCCCGAGCTCCGCCGCGTGAACCAGACGCGGACGCCGCACCCGCTCATGGATCTGCCCTCGAGCGGCAGCGCCGCCGACCCGTCGCAGTTCACGGGCGCGATCGAGGCGATGCTCGTGAGGAGCCCGCTGACGGACATCGCCACCTGCACGCGCTCGAGCCCGACCTTCGTGTGGACGCAGTCGAGCTTGTCGTTCATCGCCACCCGCGCCGGTCGCACGCTCGCCCTCCGCGCGCTCGCGCAGCACCCCGATCACCGGGTGCACGTCGCGATCGGGCGTGCCACGCGCGCCCTCTTCCAGGCGAGGGCCATCCGCGCCGCCGGCATCGCGGTCGACCTGCTGCGTGAGCGCGTGCTGGGCCTCGCGGCGATCCGCATGAGCAAGAGCGACGGAGATCCCGAGCCGCTGCCGCTCTCGGCCGACGACGCGGCCTTTGCCGTGGGCGCGGGCGCGCTCGCCGCGCAGCACTGGATCGCGACGCAGGGCGACGCGTTCAGCGAGCACGAACGACGCACGATGCTGGCCATCCTCGCCCCCGCGGCCAAGTCGGCCGCGGCCAACGAGGTCCGCGCGCTCTTCGGTGGCTGAGGTGGACAGGCGCGCGCTCGTGCAACGCGTCGTCGTGTACGGGGGGCTGCTCGTGGCGACGGCGCTCATCGTGGGCCGCCCGCTCATCGGTCACCTGCGGCCCAAGAAGAACGTGAAGATCGTCGCGCACACGGGCGACGGCGTGCTCCCGGCGGCGCTGCCGAACACCGACGCGAGGCTCACGCAGGAGGTCCGGACGGTGCGGGTCGGCGAGCAGGATCGTGGATACCTGCTCCTGCGTCCCGTCACGATGGCCTCGGAGCGTCGTTACCCGCTCGTGCTCGTGCTGCACGGCGACGGCGGCACCGCGGGCAGCTACCACGGCGCGTACAAGTTCGAGCGCGGCTCGGGCGAGGACGCTGTGCTCGCCTACCCCGACGGCGTGGGCTCGACGTGGGAGCTCGAGCGCGCGACCGACAACAGGGACGTCGCCTACCTCGAGGCCCTCGTCGCGCAGGTGTCGAGCGAGCTGCCCATCGACCGCGAGAGGGTGTTCGCCACCGGCTACAGCAGCGGGGGATTCATGGCCAACGTGCTCGCGTGTCAGCGGCCCGGGTTGCTGCGCGCGATCTCGTCGAGCGCGGGCGGCGCCCCGTACAACCAGAAGGAGACGTGGCCCAACGGCTACCCCAAGTGCCCCGGGCAGAAGCCCGTCGCGATGCTCGCCCTCCACGGCCTCATGGACATGGGCGTGACCCCCGACAGCGGGCGCTTCTCGGCGGAGTACTGGGCCTACGTCAACGGCTGCAACACCGACGAGATGGAGACCACGCGCTACCCCGAGTGCCACGCTTTCCGCGGCTGCCCGCGCGGGCTCGACGTGGCGCACTGCGAGATCCGCGGGCTCGGCCACTGGGTGTGGGACCGCTCGCCGGAGATCACGTGGGCGTTCTTCATGGCGCAGTGAGGCGCCGCAGCACGCCTACTTCTTGTTCTTGAACGCGACCGGCGCGGGCGCCTTCTCGAGCGTCTCCATCTTCTCGTACGTGATGACGCCGTACTGGGGATCGGAGACGAGACCCGTGGACGCCTTGCTGAAGATGAAGCCGTACTTGCCGGTGACCTTGACCTTGGCGCCGACGGCGGGGAGCGGGTACGGCACTTCGCCGCCCCAGAGCTCGTCCTTGTACATCTCCTTGGGCGTGTCCTTGACGTTCTTGTACTTGTCGAGCGCCTCGAAGACGGTGGCGTAGTTCTTCGCCCAACCGAGAACGCGGATGCGCGCGCTCTTCTCGTCCTTGGTGTCGGCGATCCAGAACGACGGGATCTCGGTCTTGCAGTCCTCGGGGTCGGCCTTGCCCGTCTTGTGGATGGCGCAGGCCGGCGCCTCGCTCACGTTCTCGGCCACGATGTAGCCCTGGATCGTGATGGGCTTGGACGTGACTTCCTTCTCGTGCATGCGGCTGTGCAGGTGGTGCGTCGCGCCGTAGATGGTGAACGCGTCTCCCGCCTTGATGGGCGTCGTGGGCAACGACGGGATCGAGGGCAGCCCCGCCTTGCGACCGGACCACACCGGAGCCGCCTTGTAGGGCTCTTCGCTGTTGCCGCAGCCGAGCATGGAGACCGCCGAGAGGACCAACGCCGCACAAACAAGGGCTCGCATGGCCGGGAGAAGTACCATGGTGAATCGCAGGCGTCACGCCTAGAAAGCACCCGCGCCGCCGCCCGGCGTCACCTCGAGGCAGACGCAGAAGGTGAGCAAAATCCGGTATCTAGGTACCCGAACGCGTACCCGAGCTGCTGCCGGACGAAGTCGCCGAAGGTGCCGCGCCGCGAGCCGCTGGCGAGCGTGTACGGCCCACCGCGGACGGCCGTGAGCGGCACCGCGTCGAGGTCGGACATCGTGACGACCCCGTCGCCGTCGCCGAACGACACGTCGGCCCTCTCCCACGGGTCGAACCGCAGGAACGCGCCGCCGATGTCGTCACGGAAGAGAGACTCGGCGAGGAACTGGAACGACAGCTGCTGACGCTCGCCGGCGCGCACGACGACGCCGCGCGAGAGCCCGACGCCCGTGGCGACCTGACAGGCGGTGAACGCGCTCGGGCTGCGCGCGCGGTCGAAGCGGAGCTTGACCTCGACGGACTTGCCGCGGCGTGACGCGCGCGCCTCGAACAAGGCCACGGCGGGCGGGTCGGCCGCGAGCTCGGCCACGTCGGCGCCGGTCGCGCCCAGGCCCGGCTCGGTGTCGACGCCGGGCGCCTCGAGCACGAAGCCCACGTCGGGGCACTCGCCGGGCTCCATGCCGTTGAGGGTCTGCAGGTTGCCGAAGCGCGGATCGAAGACGACGTGCCGCCGCGCGCCGCGGCCGCGGTACGCGCACTTGCGATCGCTGATGACGAGGCCGGGGATCGACGCGTCGCCGTCGGTCGTCTCGCTCACGGTGACCGAGTCGTACGAGAGCAGGACGCGGGTGACGGTCACGGTCCACCCGTCGGCCATCGTGCGCGCGTTGAACCCCGCGGTGGTGAGCCGGCTCGCGCCGAACGTGAACGCGACCGAGCCGAGCCTCGGCGCGTCGTCGTCTGGGATGCACGCCGCCGCCGCCGCGAGCAGCGCGACGCACCCGAAGCCGAGGCGCCGCACCATCAGAAGCCCCCCGAGACGCCGAGGCTCGGCACGGCGATGGGCCCCACCGCGTCGGCCACGCACGCGGGCGGCGTGACCGTGCTGCCCGCGCGCGCGATCACGGGCGCGCAGAGATACCCCGTCACCTCGCGCGACAACGTCGCGTTGAGCCCCTCGGCCACGACAGAAATGTAGCCCGTCTGCCCGATGCGCCACCGCTTCTCGAGGCGCACGTCGAGCCGCACGAACGTCGGCGTGCGCGACGGCGGCGTGGCGATGCGCTCCTCGGCGAACCGCGGGGCGACGGTCGAGACCGGCACGCCGCTGTAGGCCACGACGCGCGTGCCCGCGCGGAAGCCCCGCCCGAGATCGACGGAGAGCACGGCGTTGAGAACGTGTGGCCGGTCGAAGGCCGCGAGGAAGCGGCGCCCGTTGAGCGCGCGGGTCGACCGAGACAGCGTGTACGACGCGAGGCCGGTGACCCGCTTGGAGAGCTTGCGCCGGACCTCGAGCTCGAGACCGAGCGCCGAGCCCTGCGACTTGTCGAAGAGCTCCTGGTTTCGCTCGATCTCGAGCAACTCTCGCTGCGAGCTCCCGAGCGCGTCGTTCATCGACCAGAAGGCGTTGTGGAACACGCCGGCGCCCGCGGTGAGATCGTAGGGCAGGTCGACCTCGACGCCGGCCGACGTCTGGAACGCGCGCTGGAGGCCGCCCTCGAGCCTGGCGATCGACACGGCCGGGAGCGCCACGGGAGACGACGGGGGCTGCGACGCGAGCCCGTACGCGTGCACGATCCGGAGCCCCTTCGTGACGGCGACGCGCCCCGCGAGGCGTGGGTCCACGGCGAAGGCGCGTTCGCCCGCGGAGCCGTAGACGTCGGCCCGGACGCCGGGCACGACCTCGAGCTCGCGGGTGGGCCGGACAACGACGTCGGCGCGCGCCCCCGTGGCGAAGTCGACCCGCGTGGCGAAGACCTTCTGTTGGCGCAGGACCACGTCGTCGTCGTCCGCGAACCGCTCGAGCGGATCGGATGCATATGCATCTATCCAGACGTCCGCGCCCGCGCGCAGCGTGGCGATGTCCGAGAGCGGCTGCTCGAGCTCGGCCCGCGCGCCGGTGACGACGTCGGAGGCGAAGCGCCGAGCCTCGACGCGGGTGCGATCGAGCCCGACGGTCGCCGCCACGCGCGCGCGGCCGCCGCCGGCCAGTCGCCGGTCCCATCGCAGATCGGCGCGGTGGAACTCCGACGCGAAGAGCACGCGACGGCCCCCGGGCACCGGCGCGCGGTCACCACGCTCGGCCGCCAGGTCGTAGGCGCCGAAGCCGAGCAGCGAGACGGTGTCGCGCGGGCTGAGGGCGTACGAGACGCGCGCCTGGTAGTCGCGGTAGTCGAGCTCGGTGTCCGACTGGAGCAGCGAGAAGAGCGCCGCGGTGTACGAGTAGCGCCCGGCGACGAGCGCGGAGCCCTTGCCGTCGGCGAACGGCGCCTCGGCGAGCGCGCCGGCGTCGAACGCGCGTACGAGCGCGCTCCCGCGGACACGATCGCGCGGGGCGGTCGTGGTGCCGCTCACGATGCCTCCGGCGTATCGACCATACGCGGCGGGATAGCCGCCCTTGTGCAGCTCGGTCGTCGCGACGAGCTCGGGGTGGATGACGCCCGGCCCGAGGCCGAAGTGGAAAAGGTACGGGACGCGGACGCCGTCGAGGAAGTAGCCCACGTTGGCCGGCGGCGCGCCTCGCACGTAGAAATACGGAAAGCCGCTGAGGATGGGCGTGACGCCCGACGCGACGTCGAGCGCCCGGAACGGATCACCGAACGCGCCGGGCAGCGTGCGCACCTCCGCGGGCCCGAGCGCGCGCATCGACGGCGCCCGAGGCGCGCCCCGCACATCGATCGTCTGCACGGGAGGCGCAGCCGCAGGCGCAGACGCATCCGCAGGCGCAGCCGCATCCGCAGACGCATCCGCAGGCGCAGACGCATCCGCAGACGCAGCCGCAGGCGCAGCCGCATCCGCATCCGCAGGCGCAGCCGCATCCGCATCCGCATCCGCAGACGCAGACGCAGGCGCACGCGCATCCGCATCCGCATCCTGCCCCCATGCGACGCACGGGAGCCCCCACCCAGCCAGCAGCGCGCAAGCGCGCACGAGCCGATGTGCGCGCGCGCCGAGCGACATGCGCGCGATGTTCCGACGACGCGGGGGCTCGCGCAAGGCCGGCGTTGGAGCGATCATCGTCCAGTCCCCCATGGCCGCTCCGCCCACCTTCCGTGACGCCCGCCCCCACGACTACGACGCGTACGTGCGCCTGTTTCCCGAGCTCGGCGTGCCCGACGCGCTACCGACGCGCGAGCGCTTCGAGGCCGAGATCGCGCCCACGGCGATCGTGGCCGAGACGACCGAGGTCATGGGCCTCGCGTACCACCGGACCGTCGGGCAGACGGGCTATCTCCACCAGCTCATCGTCGCTCCGGCGGCGCGCGGCGCGGGCGTGGGCCTCGAGCTGATGCGGCGGGCGGCGGCGCGGATGGTAGATGCATCATGCACACGTATCCAGCTCGCCACCAAGCCCGACAACCACACCGCGCTCGCCCTCTACCGGAGCGCGGGCCTCGAGGTGCAGTACCGCGTCTGGTCGCTGGGCTTGACGTGGGAGGCCGCCGCGCGTCTGCCCGTCGGCGCCGCGACGTCGCGCGAGGCCACGGCCGCGGACGACGCGGAGATCGAGCGCGCGGCCCGCCTGATCTCGGGGCTCGTGGCCCAGCGGCGCGCCATGCCCCACCGCGTGCTGCTGGTGACGGAGCGCGGCGCGCGCATCACGGGCTTTGCCGTGTTCGACCCGACGTTCCCGGGGGCCGCGCCGTTCTACGCCGAGGCGGTCGAGGACGCCGCGGCGCTCTTGCGGGCGATGCGGTCGCGCGCGCGCCCCGAGGACGCGGACGTGAGCGTCATGGTGGAGCGCGACGCGAGCCTCGTCGAGGCGCTCCGCGCGCACGGCGCCCACACCAAGCTCGAGGTCGTCCGACTCGAGGGCCCCCTGCCCCTGACGCGTTGATGCCCGTCCGCCCCGCGCGCTCGCGCGAGGAGCTCACGTGCCGGGGCCGCGGGCGGGCACGCGGGCGATCGGGACGGCGGCGCCTGCTCGGTACGCGCCGCCGACGGTGTCGGGCAGCCACTCGAGCAGCTCCTCGGGCTCGTCCTCGCCCACGCGCAGCTTGATGAGCTCGTCGCTGGGCTCGCTGGCCGGCTCGATCGAGGACGCGACACGGACGCGAAAGCGCGGCTCGAGCCCGCTCCGCACGCGCGCGATCCAGCGCGCCCGACTGGCGCGACGCGCAGCGCCCACGGCGGCGAGCGCGACCCCGAGCACGGTGAGGGTGATCGCGGACGCGACGGCGAGCACGCCGAGCCCGAGGGCGGCCGTCGCGCCGACGAGGCCCAGCGCGGCCACCCCGACCCACGCGGCGCACGCGAAGAGGAGCCGCTCGTCGGCGTCGAGCTCCTTGCGGGGCATCCACGCGGCCGCCGCGCCCGCGAGGGGCGACATCGCGAGGCCGTACACGATCCCGGTCGGCGCGCCGAACAGCACCGCGAAGAACGTCGCGATGACGAGCATGGCGGGGTTGCCCGCCGCGACGGCGAGCGCGACCGCGCCGAACACCGCGTTGATGACGCCGAACAGCGTCGCGAGCGCCACGAGTGAGCCCACCGCGCGCCCCGGCGACGCGCCCTTGCGCGACATCACCACCCGCATCGCCAGCATCGCGAGCGCGGGGGTACTGAGCACGAGCGTGTAGTAGCCCGGGGAGGTCTCTCGATCGGTGCTGAAGGGATAGGCACCGACGAGCGCGGCCGCGGACGACACCGCCGCGACGCTCGCGTAGACCGCCGCGCGGAGCTTGGCCTTGGACAAGGGCGCGAGCGCCCTCACCGGCGGAATGCCGCTCACGTCCACACAGAGTCTTACGCCCGAGCCTCGGCCGGCATTCCGACGGGCGTTATTTCACGACCGGATCGGGGCGCGCGCAGCGCCCGTTCAGGCACTTGAAGCTCGGGTTGCAGCAGTCGGCGTCGACCGTGCACTTCTCGAACTCCTGCGCACACTGTACGCCCGGCGGCTTGTCCTGACACACGAGGCCGCCGTCTGCGCTGCGGCAGAAGCCGTTGCAGCACTCGTCGCCGGTCTCACACGTGGTGCCGTTGGGCTTGCACGGGTCGACGACCCAGAAGCCTCGCGAGTTGCCCGCGCCGAGCTCCTGACCGGGGAGGTAGAACGCCGGGTGGCTCGGGTCGGTGCCCGCGGGCGCGTTGATGTCGATCGCGGCAACCCAGAGCTTCTTGGGGTCGGGGCTGCCGTTGAACGGATCGCCGGTCGCGACGTTTCCGTACATGCGGCGCGACGTGAAGACGACCCAGTAGTACCCACCCGACGCGACCGGGTTGACCGTCGGCTGGTAGTTGAGCCGCGTGTCGTCGGGGTGCACCCCGTTGGTCGGCAGGTACGACGTGCCGCCCGGTCCGATCCCGTTCGCGTCGTCGAGGCGGCGCGCCACCTGGCCCGCCGCGTCGCGCACGTACCAGAGCTCGGCCTGCGCGTCGTACCAGGTGGTGAGGTGGCAGTTGTAGATGCTGGCGCGGTCGGGCGGGTTGGGGCCGCACTGGCCAGGGTTGACGGTGTTGTGGAAGACGACCGCCTTGCCGTCGGGCACGAACGCCGGCCATCCCGGGTACCTCGCGCCGTCGTTGTAGACCTGGCGCAAGTTGGTGAAGGCGGGCGTGGTGCCCGCGGCGCACTTGACGCTGCCCGCGGCCGCGCCGCACGCAAAGTCCATGATCGCGAGCGACCGGCCCGCGCCCGCCGCGACGCCGCCTGCCCCGAGCCCCTCCCAGAAGTTGAAGACCACCTTGCGGCCGTCGGGAGAGAACGCGGGCGTCACCGCGCTCTGCACGGCGTCGAGGCCCGTGGCCGGCACCTCGGTCGCCGCGGCCGACGTCTCGAAGAGCTTCGCGTCGCCCTGCGTGTACGCCTCGCGGGCGAACCTCGAGCTGACGAGGGCAAACGACCCGTCAGGATAGGGCGCCGACCAGACGAACTTGCGATCGTTGGCCGCGACGCCGCCCGCGCCCGTCGCCTTGTAGTCGGTGCGGGCGCCGTTGTTCGTGAGATCGTACGAAGCGCCGTTGCGGTAGTCGTCGCCGCCGTTGACGAAGTCGACCTTGCCGTCTTGCGCAAAGAGCCGCGAGCCGTCGGCGGACAGCGTGTGACACACGTGACACTTGCCGGCCATCGACGGCACGGCCAGCGCCGGCTCCGGCGAGCGCGGCTTGATCGCGATGACACCGCCCAGCTCGGCGCCGCCCCCGCTGGTGACGCGCGAGTCGTACGAGTTGTAGTACACGGTGCCCTTGAGCACGCCGGGCGCCACGCGCCAGGTCTGCTTGATGGGTCCGTAGACCTTGTCGTCGGCGGCCGAGTAGATCTTGACCTCGGCCACGAGCGCGTCGCCCGTGTTGCCGTTGGTCGCCACACGCCACGGCACCTCTTCGAGGCGCACGCGCTTTCGCTGGACGCCACCCGGCGGCTGCGCGTCGTACGCGTACGCGCCCTCGAACGTGTAGTTGCCCTGCGAGAGCTTGACGTACACGGCGGCGGCCTCGTGCGTGGTGTCCCACATCATGAGGGGCGGGAGCAGACCACGCGGCCAGACGGTGCGATCGTACGGGTACTGGAAGCCGAGCTCCTGCGGCGTGACCGGCAGGTTCGACTCGACGCGGAAGCGCTGCAGCAGCGTGACCGGGACCGGACCGCCGAGCGGCTCGCCGCCGACGCCGCCGAGGCCGCCGAGACCCGCGTCCGCGCCTGCGTCTGCACCTGCCGGCGCGCCGTTCTGCGCGGCCGAGAGCGTGACCTTGACCTTGGCCGATCCCTCGCGCGCGCCGAAGCGCGCCGTGACCACGCCCTCACCGACGGCGCCGCCGCTGGGCGTGAAGATGCCGCTCGCGGCGACCGCGCCGAGCTCGCCGCGATCGAAGAGCCACTGCGCGGCGACGGGAGCTCCCTGGTACGTGGCCGTGAACTGCTGCGTGGGCCGCACCGTGACGACGCCGTTCGCGAGCACGACCTGCAACGTGACCGTCGCCGGCGTGACGACGAGGTCTCCCGACGCGTCGTCGTCGGACGATCCGTCGCGCGAGCCGCCGCCGTCGCCGCCCGTGGAGAACGGGGGCGGGGTCGTCGCGTCACTCTGTGCGCTCTCGTCGGTGGACGCGTCGAACACCGAGTCCGGATCATTTCCGCAGCCGCCGGACGTCTCTGCGACGCCGAGAAAGACCGCCACGGCGATGAGAACGACCGCGGCTTGACGCAAGCGACTGTACATCGACTCCTCCTGAGAACGCGAAGCTAGGCGCGGCCGGACCCGCGCGCGCTACAGCCTGCCGGTTGAGCACGCCGCGCGCAAGCCGCGCATGCGTCGGCGCGCGCAATCAGGGGGCGGCGGCGTCGGGCGCGGCGGGGTGTAGCGCGGGCGCGGCGGGCGCGGAGGCAGAAGCGTCGACGGACGGCTCGGGCGCGTGCGGGGCGACGGGGGCCGCGCCGGCGTCCGAAGCGACGGGCGCGGTGGGCGGCGCCGCGCGGCGCGCGAACGAGCCCTTGGGGTGCGCGCCGAACCAGGTCCATAGGTTCGAAGACTTGGAGATTTCGCTGACGAGGTTGTGCGAAGCGAACTCGAGCACCGCGTCGTCCTCGACGAACGTCCCCTCGGGCCACACCCAGTCGACGGCCTCGACGACCTCGCCCTCCGGCGAGCTGAGCTTGCACCGATAGAGCTGGCGCGGATGTCCACCTACATCGGAGACATTGAACGCGACGTGGGCGACGAGATCGGCGTCCCCGGCGCTGTCTGTCACGACCACGAAGCCGGCGTCGCGCAGCGCGCGCATCATCTCTGTGCGGAGCTGCTGAGGGATGAGCGTGTCGCGCGCGCGCTGCTGGTAGACGGGGTTGTTGGTCTCGATCGCGGCGTCCTCGGCGAGTCGCACCACGGCCCCCTCGATGGCGATGGGCAGACGGCGCACGGGAGGCACCGTCATCTTCATCGCGGTGACGAGGTTCTCACCGCACGCGCTCGCCACGCCCAGGGAGAGCGCCGCGACCGCGGCGAGCGACGCGACGAGGCTACGCTTCATCGCACGAGAATACGCGCCCCGCGACGTCCACGGCGCGGATTTCGCCCCTCGCGCCCGAGCCCCTCGGGGACGGCGTGGAGGCGCGCGATCCCATGGCGGAATCGCGCCACGTGAACTAGCGTGCGGTCGTTCATGGCCAAGTCGCTCTTGTTGGAAATTGGGACCGAAGAGCTGCCCTCTTCGTTCGTCGACGCGGCGCTCGCGGCGCTGCCCGAGCTCGCGCGCGTCAAGCTCGCCGGCCTCCGCCTCTCGCACGGCGCGGTGCACGCGCTCGGGACGCCGCGCCGGCTCTCGCTGCTCGTCGAAGGCGTGAGCGACCGTCAGCCCGACCTCGACGAGGAGGTGACCGGACCGCCCGAGACCGCGGCGTTCAAGGACGGCAAGCCCACCAAGGCCGCCGAGGCCTTCGCGACGAAGATCGGCGCCAAG
>JAGQJA010000067.1:0-41107 GCA_020430845.1 Myxococcales bacterium | reverse complement strand
TTCGGCAGGCCGGTGCAGTGGCTCGTCGCGCTCTTCGGCGCCGACGTCGTCGACACCACGTTCGCGGGCGTGCGCTCCGGCCGGCAGACCCGCGGGCACCGCTTCTTGGCGCCCGCGCCGTTCGACCTCGCCGCGGCCGACGGCTACGTCGACGCCCTCCGCGAGCGAAAGGTGCTCGTCGATCGCCAAGAGCGCGAGCGCGTCATGATGGAGCGCGTCGTGGCCGCCGCCACCGCGGCCGGCGGCGTGCACGATCCCGACCCGCAGCTCGTGTCGGAGAACGCGTCGCTCGTCGAGGAGCCCGCCGTGGTCACGGGGTCGTTCGAGACGCAGTTCCTCGAGCTCCCGGCGTCGGTCATCCGTGCCGTCGCGCGCGGTCACCAGAAGTACTTCTGCGTCGAGCAACAGGGCAAAGACGCGCTCCTGCCTCGGTACCTGGCCGTGGTGAACACCGCCAACGACCCTGCGCGGATCGCCAAGGGCATGGATCGCGTGATGCGCGCGCGCCTGGCCGACGCGCGGTTCTTCTTCGAGGAGGACAAACGCGCGAGCATCGAGGGCCGCGTCGACAAGCTCTCGGGGATCGTCTTCCACAACCGCCTGGGCACGGTGCGCGAGAAGGTCACGCGCCTGGAGCGCCTCGCCGGCCTCATCGCCGACGCGCTCGCGGTCGGCGAGGGCACGCGCCACGACACGCTCCGCGCGGCGCACCTCTGCAAGTTCGACCTCGTCGCGCTCATGGTCGGTGAGTTCCCCGAGCTGCAGGGCGAGATGGGCCGCGCGTACGCGCTCTTCGCCGGCGAGCCGCCGCGCGTCGCCGACGCCATCCGCGATCACTATCGCCCCATCGGCGCCGACGGGCCCGTCGCCGAGGACGACGTCGCCGCCATCGTCGCGCTCGCCGACCGCCTCGACTCGCTCGTGGGCTGCTTCGCCGTCGGCCTCTCCCCGACCGGCGCCGCCGACCCGTTCGCGCTGCGCCGCGCTTGCATTGCCGTCCTGCGCACGCTCCTCGAGCGGGGCGCGGCCAGCGACAAGTGGGCCGCGCTGCGCCTCGGAGATCTCTTCACGCTCGCGTACGACGGGTTCGAGGACAAGAAGCGCGACCTCGACCGCGGCGAGTGCACCAAGAAGCTCCTCGAGTTCTCGGACGAGCGCCTGCGCGGACTGCTCGCGAGCGCGACGTCGAGCGCCGTGGCCGACGCCGTGTGCACGAGCGGCCGGCTCGAGCACCCCGTGTGGGCGATGGCGCGCGCACGCGCGGTGGCGAGCGCGGTGACCCTGGGCAAGGACTGGCTCGCGCAGGCGCGCACCGTCGCCAAGCGCCTCGGCGGCATCTCCAAGGAGAAGAGCCCCGTGCTCCACCCCCAGTCCGCGTTCGAGAAGCCCGACGACGCCGCGATCGTCGAGCTCGTCACGCGCGTCGACGAGGCCACGCGCGACCTGTCGACGGAGTCGGCCGTCACCGCCGCGCTCGCCCAAGCCGAGGGTCTGGCCAAGCGGCTCGACGACGTCTTCGAGCGCACGCTCGTCAACGACCCCGACGACGCGCGCACACCGCAGCGGCTCGAGCTCCTCTCCTACGGCGCCAGCTGCATGCTCCGTATCTGCGACTTCTCGAGACTTGTGTGAGGCGACCATGAAGCTCGTTTTCTCGTTCGGTGACGGCAAAGCAGACGGCGATCCGACCCGCAAGGACCTGCTCGGCGGCAAGGGCGCGGGCTTGGCAGAGATGACGTCGCTCGGGCTCCCGGTGCCCCCCGGCTTCACCATCTCGACCGAGGCGTGCGGCTCGTTCGTGCGCGCCGGGACGTTCCCCGACGAGCTCGAGGGGCTCGTGGACGCGGCGCTCGCCCGCCTCGAGGCGTCGATGGGCGCCAAGCTCGGCGACGCCACCAACCCGCTGCTCGTGAGCGTGCGCTCGGGCGCGCGGGCGTCGATGCCCGGCATGATGGACACGATCCTCAACCTGGGGCTCAACGACGACGTGTGCCGCGGCCTCGTCGCCAAGACCAAGAACGAGCGCTTCGCCCTCGACGCATACCGGCGCTTCTTGGTGATGTACTCCGACGTCGCGCTCGGCGTGGGACGAGAGCACTTCGAGAAGGCCCTCGACGACGCGCGCGCCCGCGTCGCGAAGGAAAAGGGCATCGACGTCACGAGGCTCAACGCCGAAGAGCTGCGCCGCAAGGTGACCGACGCCGACATCACGGCGCCGGAGCTCCAGTCGCTGGTGACCGAGTTCAAGCGCATCGTGAAGGCCGAGACGGGCAAGGACTTCCCGTCCGACCCGCGCGAGCAGCTCTGGGGCGCGATCCGCGCCGTGTTCAAGTCGTGGTCCAACCCACGCGCGGTCGTGTACCGCCGCATGCACGACATCCCCGAGAACTGGTGCACTGCATGCAATATACAGGCAATGGTGTTCGGCAACCTCGGCGACTCGAGCGCCACGGGCGTCGCGTTCACGCGTGACCCGTCGACGGGCGAGCGCACGCTCTACGGCGAGTGGCTCCCCAACGCGCAGGGCGAGGACGTCGTGGCGGGCATCCGCACGCCCCTGCCCCTCCGCGAGGGCGGCGCCGAGGACTCGCTCGAGAAGCGCATGCCCGAGGCGTACGCGACGCTCGTCCAGATCGCCGACAAGCTCGAGCGCCACTTCCGCGACGTGCAGGACCTCGAGTTCACCGTGCAGGAGGGGCGGCTCTACATGCTCCAGTGCCGCGGCGCCAAGCGGACCAGCAAGGCCGCGGTGCGCATCGCGGTCGAGATGGCCAAGGAGGGCCTCGTCACGCAAGAAGAGGCGCTCTTGCGCGTCGACGCGCAGTCGCTCGATCAGCTCCTGCACCCCACGCTCGATCCCAAGGCGCCCAAGAAGCTGCTCGCGCGCGGGCTCGCCGCGAGCCCCGGCGCCGCGAGCGGACAGATCGTCTTCAACGCCGACGACGCCGAGCGGCGCGCGGGCCAAGGCCAGGCGGTCATCCTCGTGCGCGTCGAGACCTCGCCCGAGGACATCCACGGCATGAAGGCGGCGCGCGGCATCCTCACGGCCCGCGGCGGCATGACCAGCCACGCCGCCGTCGTCGCGCGCGGCATGGGCAAGCCCTGCCTCGCCGGCTGCTCGGCGCTCAACGTGAGCTACCGCGACGAGACCGTGACGATCACCGTGTACGACGACGACGGGCACCCGCAGGAGACGATCACGCTCCGCAAGGGCGACATCGTGACGATCGACGGCGGCGCCGGGCACCTCTACGCCGACGCGGTCCCCACCGTGAACGCCGCGATGTCGGGCGAGTTCGCCGAGCTCATGTCGTGGGCAGACGCCGCGCGGACGCTCAAGGTGCGCGCCAACGCCGACACGCCGCTCGACGCGCGCACCGCGCGGGGCTTCGGCGCCGAGGGCATCGGCCNNNGAGCACATGTTCTTCGAGGAGGACCGCATCCGCGCGGTCCGCGAGATGATCCTCGCCGAGGACGTCACCGCCCGCGAGGCCGCGCTCGCCAAGCTCGGCCCGGTGCAGCGCCAGGACTTCGTCGAGATCTTCCGCGCCATGAAGGGGCTGCCGGTCACCATCCGCCTCCTCGACCCGCCGCTGCACGAGTTCTTGCCCACCGAGGCGGCGCAGATCGACGAGCTGGCCGAGCTGCTTCACGTCACGCCGGCGCGCCTCAACGCGCGCATCGCCGAGCTGCACGAGTTCAACCCGATGCTCGGGCACCGCGGCTGCCGGCTCGCCGTCACCTACCCCGAGATCTACGCGATGCAGATCCGGGCGATCCTCGAGGCGGCCGCCGCCGTGGTCGACGAGGGCGAGCGGGTCATCCCCGAGATCATGATCCCGCTCGCCATGACGCGCGCGGAGCTCGTCCGCATGCGTCAGATCGTCGACGACGTGGCGGCCAAGGTCTTCGCCGACCGGGAGCCCGTGCCGTTCGCGTTCGGCACCATGATCGAGCTGCCGCGCGCCGCGCTCCGCGCCCCCGACCTCGCGAGCGTGTCCGAGTTCTTCTCGTTCGGCACCAACGACCTCACGCAGTGCACCATGGGCCTCTCGCGTGACGACGCCGGGCGCTTCCTGCCGGCGTACGTCGAGAGCGGGATCCTCGCCAAGGACCCGTTCGTCACCATCGACGTCGACGGCGTGGGCGCGCTCGTGCGCCTCGCCACCGAGCGGGCGCGCGCGTCCAAGCCCGGCCTCAAGGTCGGTGTGTGCGGCGAGCACGGCGGAGACCCGGAGAGCATCCGCTTCTTCCACAGCGTGGCGCTCGACTACGTGTCGTGCTCACCGTTCCGCGTCACCATCGCGCGCCTCGCGGCGGCCCAGGCGGCCGTCGCCGCCAAGGGCGCGCACGCCGGCGCAAAGACGGCCTGACCTCGACGACGTCGGTCAGGCGCTCTCGACGAGCGCGTCGCGCGCCGCGGCCACCGTCGCGTCGATGTCGGCCTCGGTGTGCGCGGTCGACAAGAACGACGCCTCGAACTGCGACGGCGGCCAGTACTGCCCGCGCGCGATCATCTTCTGGTGCCAGCGCCCGAAGCGCGCGGTGTCCGACTTGACCGCGTCGGTGAACGAGCGCACCGGCCCCTGCGTGAAGAAGAGCGTCGTCATCGACCCGACGCGCTGCACGCACGCCGGGACGTCGTGCTCCTTGCACGCCTTGACGAGCCCGGCCTCGAGACGCGCGCCCAGAGACTCGAGGCGCGCGTACACCGAGGGGTCGAGGCGCTCGAGCTGCGCGAGCGCCGCGCTCACCGCGACCGGGTTGCCGCTCAGCGTGCCGGCTTGGTACACCGGCCCCACCGGCGACACCTTCTCCATGATCGCGCGGCGCCCGCCGTAGGCCGCGAGCGGCATCCCGCCGCCCACGATCTTGCCGAGCGTCGTCATGTCGGGTCGCACGTTGGCGCGCTCCTGCATGCCGCCGCGCGCGACGCGGCAGCCGGTCATGACCTCGTCGAAGATGCTCACCGCGCCGTGCGCGCGGCACGTCTCGACGATCGCCTCGAGGAAGCCCGGCTCGGGCGGTACCACGCCCATGTTGCCCACGACCGGCTCGCAGATCACGGCCGCGATCTCGGCGCCGCGCTCGTCGAAGAGCTTCTTCAGCGCCGCGACGTCGTTGTAGGGCAACGTCGTCGTCGCCTTGGCGGTCGGCGCGGGCACGCCCGCCGAGTCGGGGACGCCGAACGTCATCGCGCCCGAGCCCGCCTTGACCAACAAGAAGTCGGCGTGACCGTGGTAGCAGCCCTCGAACTTGACGATGACCTCGCGCCCCGTGAACCCACGCGCCGCGCGGATGGCGGCCATGCAGGCCTCGGTGCCGCTCGACACGGCGCGCACCATCTCGATGCTCGGGTAGAGCTCGATGAGCTTCTCGGCGTAAAGCACCTCGAGCTCGGTCGGCGCGCCGAAGCTCGTGCCGCGACGGGTCGCCTCGATCACGGCCTCGACGATGGCGGGGTGCGCGTGCCCGAGGATCATGGGGCCCCAAGAGCCCACGTAGTCGGTGTACCGCTTGCCGTCGGCGCCGTAGAGGTAGGCGCCCTCGGCGCGCGAGATGAACACCGGGTGGCCTCCCACCGAGCGGAAGGCGCGCACCGGGCTGTTCACGCCGCCGGGGATGATCTTCTCAGCGCGGGCATGCAGCTCCAGGCTCTTGGCGTCGCTCATCGTCGTCCTCCTCGTGGCCGCGCCGGGCGGCGCGAGCACGGTAGCAACTCCGCGCACGCCGCGGGAGCCTTCAGTGATGCGACGGCTGGAACGTGACCTGGAGCTTGACCTCCTTGCCCTCGCGGACGACGACCGCCGTGACCGTCTCGCCGGGCTTGCTCGACGTGAGCACGTACATGAGGTCCTCGACGCTGCCGATCTCGTGGGTGCCGAGGCGCACCAAGATGTCGCCGCGTTTCATGCCTGCCTTGTCGGCGCCGCCGCCCGTGCGTACGCCCGCGAGCAGCACGCCCTTCTTGCCCTTTCCGGGGCCGCCGTAGTCGGGGATCGTGCCGAGCGACGCGTTGAAGCCGCGCATGTCGCCGCGTGAGGACGGACCGTCGACGCCCTTGGTGTACGAGAGCGCTCCCTCGCGGCGTGAGAGCTCGGCCGCGATCGACGCGACGATGTGCGCGACGCGTCCGGCGCCGCCCGCGTTGATCTTCGACACGTCGTCGGAGGGCTTGTGGTAGTCGCTGTGCGCCCCGGTGAAGAAGTGCAACACCGGAACGCCGGCCACGTAGAACGACATCTGATCGCTCGGCCCGTAGCCGTCGCCCCCCAGCCTGCACTCGACGCGGCCGCCGTCACACGCGGGCGTCACGAGGCCGGGCCACTCCGACGCCGTCTCGGTGCCGAGCACCATGAGGCGGTTGTCGCGCATGCGACCGACCATGTCCATGTTGAGCATCGCGTACACGTCGCCCGCGAGCGTGGGCATCCCGTTCGGGCCCTTCTTGCCGGCCGCCCGCACCATGTGCGCCGACCCGAGCACGCCGGTCTCTTCGCCGCTGAAGGCCGCGAAGATGACGTCACGACGCCGGTCGGCCGGCGACGAGGACAGCGCGCGCGCTACTTCGAGGAGCACGGCGACGCCGCTCGCGTTGTCGTCGGCGCCGACGTGCGGCGCCTTGGAGTGCGGGTCGAGCGAGTAGCGCCCGCCGAGCCCGAGGTGGTCGTAGTGCGCGCCGATGACGATCGCGCCGGGCAGCTTGTTGCCGTCACGCGGGCTCGCGGCCAGGCGACCGACCACGTTGAAGGCAGGCTCGCTCTTCGGCGTGAGCTCCAGGTCGATCTGCACGCGCACGGGCTGGCGGCGCGTCGCCTTGGCGAGGGCGTCGGCCGCGGCCGCCCGCTTGACGACGAGGATGGGAATGCCGGCGTCTCCGAAGCCCTCGGGCCGCAGCTCGGGCAGCTTGGCCTCCGCCTCGTCCTTCTTGGGCGGCGCGCCCTTGGCGGGCACCGGCGCGTCGACGATGATCATGCCCACCGCGCCGCGCTCCCGCGCGAGCCACGCCTTGTGCCGCATGTCCCCGTGGCGCCGCTGCGCGTCGGGCTTCTCGAACGCGGGCAGCTCGGGCGTGAAGCGCCGCACGACGACGACCTTGCCCTTCACGTCGACGCCCGCGTAGTCGTCGATCTTGTCGTCCTTGGACACGACGCCCCAGCGCGCGTACACGAGCGGCGCGTCGACCTTGGAGCGCAGCGGCGAATACCCGAGCGCGGTGAAGTCACTCGCGTCGAGCTTCTTGGCGCCGAGCGAGACCGATCCGCTCACGGCGAGGCTGGTGGCGACGTCGAACGCCTGCCGGTGGCTGCCCGCGTCCCCCGCCGGCGCGAGCCCGAGCGAACGCATGCGCGCCTCGATCCAGGCGCCCGACGCGTCGAGCCCTTTGGTGCCGATGCCCCGCCCTTCACGCGCCGGGTCGGCGAGCCACGCGACGTCGGCGCGCACGCGGTCGGCGGCCGACTCGACGACCTTCGGCGGTCCCTCGACCCACTTGGCGATGAACACGTTGGTGTCGTGCTTGCCCTTCGCGGTCGCCCGGTTGGAGCTGAACGCGAGCCACGCGCCGTCGGGCGAGAACATCGGGAAGCCGTCGAACCCGGGCGCGTGCGTGATCCGCTCGAGGCCCGTACCGTCGTCGTTGATCGCCCAGATGTCGAACTCGCGGCCCTTGGGATCGCCGTAGTTGCTGCTGAAGAGCACGCGCCGCTGCGACGGGTGCCAGTACGGCGCAAAGGACGCCGCGTCGAGGTACGTGATCTGTCGCGCGTCCGAGCCGTCGGCGTTGGCGGTCCAGAGCTCGAGCTTGGTGGGCCTCACGAGGCCCTTGGCGAGCAGCGCCTTGTAGTCGTCGAGCTCCTTGCCGGGCTTCGGGCGCGACGCGCGCCACACGATGCGCTTGCAGTCGCGGTCGAAGAACGCGCCGCCGTCGTAGCCGGGGGTGTCGGTGAGCCGCTTGACGTTCTGGCCGTCGGCGTCCATCCGGTAGAGGTCGAGGTCGCCGTCGCGCACCGACGTGAACACGATGCTCCCGTCCTTGCCGCACACGGTCGCCTCGGCGTCGTACCCAGGCGTGTCGGTCAGGCGGCGCAGGTTCTCTCCGTCGGAGCGTGCGCGGAAGATGTCGTACGACTCGTAGAGGCGCCACACGTAGCCCTGGCTCATGTCGGGCTTGGGCGGGCACGCGTCGCCGCCGAGGTGGGTCGACGAGAAGATCACATCGTCGTTGCCGGGCATGAAGAACGAGCACGTCGTCACGCCCTTTCCGCTCGAGACCGGGATGAGCGGCGGGGTCCACTCACGACCTCCGGGGCCCTCCTGCGCGGGCGCGCCCGCGATCTGCATCCGGTAGATGCGGTCGCAGTCGCCGTCGCCGCTGCGAGACTGCATGATGAGCTGCCGGCTGTCCCACGACCAGTACGCCTCGGCGTTCTCACCGGCGAGCGTGAGCTGGCGGAGCTTCGAGAGGTGGGTCTCGTCGGCCTGCGCGCTCATGGGGCTCAGCGTCACGTCGTCGACGACCGGCGGCGTGGGCTTGGGGGCAGGGCCGCACGAGAGCGCGGCAGCGGCGAGCGCGAGGGAGAGCTGACGTGCGCGGGGCATGGGCCCCTTCTACCGCCGTTCTGCGCCGATTGCACCGCGCGTGCGTCGTCGAGGGCGCCGCGTCACCGCGCCGCGCAGCCGCCCGCGATCTCGTCGCCGCGGGCCTCGGGCCGCGGCGTCCCCTCGAGCCACAGCTCGGCGCCCGCGCGCGTGTAGGCGGCCCGGAGGAGCTCGGCCCGCGACGAAATACTTGCGTATACATTCTTTGCGTCGCGGCAGCCCCTCGGGTCGTCGTCCGACGGCGGACGACCGCCGCGCGAGAGCACACCCACCACGGCCCCCGACGACGCGGCGAGCAGCGGTCCGCCGCTGTCACCCACGCACGGCCCCTCCCCCACCTCGAGCTCGCGAGGGCCGAGGGCGAGCTCCGGCGCCGGCGCCGGGCCGACGCGCGTGACCGCCGCGGACCGCTCCTGACGCACGCGCGGGAGGCTCGCGTCGGCGGTCGCGCCCCAGCCGACGACGATCATCGGCTCACCGGGCGCCGTGGCGCGGTCGAGGCGGACGGGCGCGAGGGTCGCGTCGACGACGTCGCGATCGAGCACGACGAGCGCGACGTCCGCGTCGCAGAGCGAAGCGGCGCCCTCGTGCAGGATCGCGACGCCACGCGGGGCCGACCGCGACAATGCGGACAGATCGGGCAGCAGGGCGCCTGACACGACGAAGAGCGAGCCCGCCGAGAGGTCTGGCCCCGGCGCGCCGCCGGACCGCGCGGTGCCGTCTGAGAGACACTCGGCGCTCGGGTCGGAGCGAGAGACGCAGTGCCGCGCGGTGAGCGCGAGACGGGGCGCGAGCATCACGGCGGTGCACGCGCGTCCCGAGAGCGCGGGATCGTCGGTGACGAGGAGCACCGCCGCGTCGCGGGCCGGCGGCGAGTCTTGCCCGCCGATGACGCGCGGACGCACCTCTGCGCGCGACGCCCCCAGGACGAGCGGCGCGAGGCCCACGAGCGCGAGCCGAGCTGCGAGCCGCGCCCTCACGGGCTCGCGAGCGTGGCGGCGACGTTGACGCGGGCCTTCGCCGTGACGGTCTTGCCCGCCGAGTCGCGCGCCGTCGCCGTCACGTCGAGCGGCTTGCCCAAGAAGCCGGCGATGGGGCGGTCGGCCCCGTCGAGCTGGAAGCGCAGGCCCACGAGCTTGCAGTAGCCGTCGGCGTCGGGCGCGAACGGGAACGCCGCGGCCGTGGCCGGCACCGAGACCCCGCCGGGCTGCTCGGCCGAGACGATGACGGTCGACTCGTACTGCTTGAGGTTCTTCATGCGGACGGCCATCCAGATGTGGTGACCGCCCTGCGGACCGGGCTCGGCCTGCAGCGGCGCCTCGGTGACGGGCGCGAACGAGGCCTGGCCCGTGCCGAGCACCAGCTCCGGCTCCCCGCCCGAGCTGCACACGTCGCTGCGCTGCGCCCAGTCGGCCGCGTACGTCTCGAGGTTCTCGCGCACGATCGTGGCGTCGACGCAGCTGCCGCCGATGCACGTCTGCGGCTCGTTGCACGAGGGCCCCGTCGCCCCGGCCCCCCCGCTCACGCACCCGTTCTGCAAGCGCATCCGCGCGAGCAGACGCTCACCACACACCAGCTGCGTCGTCGCGGTGCGCACGAGCACGGGCGCGGGCTCGCCCGGCGTGGGCTCCTTCGAGGTGGTGGGCGCGTCGAACCCCGCGACCGTGATCTTCACCTGCGCCGCGCGGCTCGCGCTGACGGGCAGCTCCGACGGGAACATGGGACGCGCGCCGGTGACGCTGAGCAGATCGCGCGCGACGACGGCTCCGTCGATCTCGGCCGTGACGCGGTAGCTCCGCACACGCTGCGCGATGCCCTGCTCGGCCTCCACGCCCACGACGAGCGACGCCGGCGACGGACAGTCGCCGGACACCGCGCCGTCGGTCGAGCTGCACGCCACGAGCGCCACGAGCGGCAGCACGAGCGCCGCGCAGGCGCGCGACGACCTCACCCGCAGAGCCCTTTGCACGTCGTCGACACGCGCACGCACGACAGGCCGACCGGGCTCTGGTTGACCGGGGTGAACTTGGCGCTGCCCGCGGCCATCCACCACGCGTCGGCGGCGAGGCCGCAGTCGGTCTTGCCGCCGAAGAGCACGAGCCCGCGCCCGTCCTTGCGCACGCCGAACGCGAACGCGCCGCGACGGTCGGGTCGGTCCTTGTCGACGTTGGTGAAGTCGGGGGCGAAGTCGCACTGCCCCGCCGACGGTTTGTTGAACGTGTCGCCACCCTCGACGCGCGACCACACCGCGGGGGTGACCGACACATCGAGCGCGTAGAGATCGTTCTGATTGCCGACCTGCCCGTCGTCGTGGCCGCCGAAGACGAGCAGGCGCTTCTGCGCGGAGTCGAACGTCGCCGCGCCGTTGATGCGGCCGAGCGGCGTGTCGCCCGTCGCCGCGACCTCACGCCACGTGTCGGTGGCGAGGTCGAGCGCGAACACGTCCTTGAAGAAGGGGCCGAGGAACGCGTTCTCGTCACCGCCGCTGAACACGTAGGCCGTGCGCGTCGTGGCGTCGATCGCCATCGAGTGAAAGAGGCGCCCGCGCGGCTTGGTGCCGTTGGCCCCGACGGGCGACCACGCGTTGGTCTTGAGGTCGAGTGCGAAGGCGTCGGCCTCGGGCTTGAAGCTCAGACCGTTGGTGCTCGAGTTGCCCCCGAAGACGATCACGCGATCGCCCTCGGCGTCGTACACGGCCGTCGCGTTCGCGCGGGCCGACGGACCGGTCCCGGTCGTGGGCAGCTGCGCCCACGTCTCTGCCGCGAAGTCGAACGCCCACACGTCGTTGTAGAGCGTGTAGGCGCCGCTCGTGCCCTGCCTGTAGCGGCCGCCGAAGAAGATGCCACGCCCGCGCGTGGTGTCGGTCGTCGAGGCGAGGCGCGATCGGGCGCTCGGCCCCTGCGCGTCGAGCTTGCGCCACTCGCCGCACGCGACGTCGAGCACCCACGTGTCTCCAACGAACTTCGCGGTCGGCACGTTGGGGCAGATGGGCACGGCCACGTCTCCACCGAACAACACGAAGCGGCGCGCCGTGGGGTCGAGCGCGCCGGCGGCGTCGCCGCGCGGGTCGGGCGTCGCGGTCGAAGCGCCCGAGGTGCCCGTGCACGCGGGGCGCTCGCCGTCGGCGGACAGGCCGTCGGGCGTCGAGGCCTCGGCCCCCGCGTCCTCCTCGACAGGTGGCTGCGCCTGCACGACGGTGGTGGAGCTGCACGCGACCGACAAGAGGGCCGCGACGGAGGCCGCCGCCACGAGGCCGAGCGCCGCGCGCGTAGGAGAAGGTAGGGACTGCGGGTACATCGAACGGAATATGGCAGACCTGGCCAGAGACTCAAGCGCCCCGTCGCACGAGCGCGCCGGCGACCGGGCGAGGTATCATCCCGGTGTGGGTGAGGCCGAGAGCGTGACAGACGAGGCCGCGGAGGCGCAGGAGGCGACCGCCATGACCGGGCCGCTGGTGCTCTTCGACGGCGTCTGCAACCTGTGCAACGGCTCGGTCAACTTCATGATCGACCGCGACCCGGGCGCGCGCCTTCGCTTCGCCGCGCTGCAGTCGAAGGGGGCCCGCGCGGCCCTCGAAGGCGCGCTCGGCAAGGACGCCGCCGACCGCGCGCTCCCGTCCGAGGGCGACGATCCGGGCAGCGTGCTGCTCTTCCAAGAAGGCAAGCTCTACGATCGTTCGTCGGCCGCGCTTCGTATCGCGCGGCACCTGACGTGGCCGTGGCGGGTGCTCTTCGTGCTCCTCGTCGTGCCGCGCCCGCTGCGAGACCTCGTCTATCGATTCATCGCCGAGAACCGATACCGGTGGTTCGGCAAGAGCGAGGTGTGTCGCGTGCCGACGCCCGAGCTGCGCGCGCGATTTCTCACCTGAGCCGCGCGCTCACTTGGGCACGGAGAACGCGTGGGTCAGAGACTTGGGCGCGCCCACGAACTTCTTCGTCGAGACGCGCTTGAACTGGCCTTCGACGCACGCGCCCTCGGGCGTGCCCGCGTACGGCTGCGCGATGACCACCGACGTCACCGCGCCGCTCGGCGCGAACGTGACCGTCGCGTAGCCGGGTCCGGAGGTGCCGCCGCGTTTGCAGAACGCCAGCACGCCGTTGGCGTTGCGGAGCGCCGCGCGGGCCGCGGCCTCGTCGAACGCGTCGGGGTCGAGCGGCGGGTCGGCGGATTTGGGCGGCGGCGGTGTCCAGGGCGCGGGCGCGGGGTCTCCCGCGGGGCGGGGCGCCGGCTCCGGCGATGGCTCGGCGGGCGCGGCGGCCTCGACGACGGACGCGTCCTCGACGGCCTCCGGGACCGACGCGTCCTCGACGGCGACAGCGGGCTGTTCGACGGGCGGCGCCGCGCTCTCGGGCGGAGGTGCGGTCGACGAGACGCCGCTCACAGATGCGGTCGGGAGCTGGCCACCTTGGACCTTGGCCGGGCTCCGCAGGAGGATGACCACGGCGACGACGACCACGAGCGCGAGGATGCTGCCGCCGACGGCCGCGACGACGAGCGGGAGGCGCGACTTGGGGATCTCCGGCGGTGACGCGTCGTGCGGCGCGGGCGCGTAGACGTGCGACGCGATCGACATGCGTGCATCTTGCACATTTCCGTTCGCGCCCTGCGCCGGGGCGAGGGCGCTCGGCGGCAGCGCGCTCGGAGGCAACGCGCTCGGAGGGAGGGCGCTCTGGCGGGCGAACGGCTCGCGCGGCGTCGCGGGCGGAGGGCCCACGAACGACGGCTCACGCGGCGTCGCGGGCGGAGGGCCCACGAACGACGGCTCACGCGGCGGTGCGGGCGGAGGCCCGACGAACGACGGCTCGCGCGGCGTCGCGGGCGGAGGGCCCACGAACGACGGCTCACGCGCGGGCGCGGGGCCTGCGAGGGCCGGGCTCGACGGGGGACGGCCGGCAGCGGGCATGGGCGGGCGCTCGGCCATCGCGAACGTCTGCAGCAGCGGCGTGCCGAGCCTCTGGGTGTTGGGCGCGGCCTCCGGTGCTGCCGGGCGCGGGTCGGCGAGCCCCGCCGCGCGCGCGTGCGCGATGGGATCCATCACGGCCGTGCTGAAGAGACCGCTGTCCTTCTTGGGCGTGAGCGAGGTCGCGGCCGGCGACGCGTTCTTGGCGCTCGCCTCGACGAGCGCCGCCCAGAGCTCGCCGACGTTCTGCCATCGCTGCGTGGGGTCGACCGCGAGCGCCTTGGCGAAGACGGCCTCGACGGCGTCCGAGACCGCGACGCCGAGCGCGCGCGGCGTCGGTCGCTTCGACGTGTCGCGCGCGAGGTTGGCGAACTCACCGATGTGCTCGGCGTCGTTGACCGTGCGGTCCGTCAGCGCCTCGAGGAGGACGAGCGTGAAGCCGTAGACGTCCGTCCACGTGCCGATGGGGCCGACGCGATCGTCGAACTGCTCCGGCGCGCCGTAGGCGGGCGCGAAGATGCGGATCGCGCCCAGCGTCTGCGCGCGCGGGCCGATCGCGAGCGTCGAGTCGTGCATGATCTTCGCGACGCCGAAGTCGAGGACCTTCATCTTGGGTCCCGTCGACGTCGTCGTGAAGAAGAGGTTGCCGGGGTTGAGGTCGCGGTGGATGACGCCCTGCGAGTGCGCGTACGCGAGCGCGTCGGCGGCGGTGCCGAAGAGCCGGATGATCTCGGACAGCTCGCGCCCTTGCTGGCCGAGCGTGCGGCGTACCGTGAAGTCCTGCGCCACCGAGCGGCCCTCGAGCCACTCGAGCACCATGTAGGGCACGAGCGCGCCCGTGAGGCTGGCGGTCGCCATCCCGCTCGCGATGGACCGGACGATGTGGAGGTTGCCCTGCGACAGACGGTAGAGCAGCCGGCTCTCGTCGCGGAAGCGCTGCACGAACGTCTCGACGAGCGCGGTGCCGAGCGACGACGGCAGCTTGAGGCACTTGAGCGCGATGGGCTCGTCGAGGCCGAGGTGGTGGCCCTTGTAGACCACGCTGAACCCGCCCTCGCCGATCAGCTTGTCGACGCGGAACTGTCCATCGAGGACCTGGCCACTCAGCCCGAACGGGTCCGCGTTCACGCCAGGGACGATATCAGCGATCCCGGGCGGGTAGCGAGTCTGCGCCGAGCCCGAGATACACCAATGGTTTCAATCACTTCATCGAGCCGCGCGAGGTGTAGAACACGACGCGGGCGCCGCCCGTGAGCCAGTGGGCCTGCGCGCTCTGGCCGGCCACGGCGTCGAGCTCGATCATCGGGCCAGCCGTGAGGCGACCGCCGAGCACCTTCCACAGGGTCAGCTCGTGGTGCACGCCCGCGCCCACGAAGGCCTCCGCGGTGTCGGCTTTGGGGAAGACGCCCCCCTTCGCCTCGAGGCTCATGCCTCCGCCTCCGAGCTGCGCGTAGATCGCCGTGTCACGGAGCAGCGGCACGAGGTGGTAGAGCGGGAAGGCCTCGACGCGAAAACCGATGCCGAGCGCGCTCGACCGCCACTGCGAGCTCTCGAACGACGCCGTGGTCACCATGAAGCCGAAGCTCACGATGTCGGAGAGCGCGCCCATCAAGAAGATGCTCGTCGAGGGCCCGAGCAGGAGCGGGCTCGACGAATAGAACGCCGGGTTGTCGATGCGCTTGGCGTCGTTCGGGTAGCCACTCGCCCCGGCGAACCCGATGCCGGTCGAGAAGCCGAGCACCACGCCGTTTCGCCGCTCGGGGCGCAGGTCGCGGAGCCACTCCTCTTCTTCGGCGCCCGCGACCTTGCTGCCGCCTTGCGCGTGCGCGGTGCCGGTCGCAGAGAGACCCACCAGGCCGAGGACAACCGCTGCCATGCCAGCGCCGAATCGCATCGCCGACCCTTTTACCACACGGCCGGGGACGAGCGCACCGGCCGCGCGCTGGTGGGAGAGCGCGAGCGTGGCGTCGTGGAGGGTCGGCGCCGTCGAGCGTGACGGGCCCGCCGTTTTTGGGTAAGCCGCTTCCATGCCCGAGCCGACCCTCACCCAAGCCGACCCCGAAATCGCAGCGCTCATCGCCAAGGAGAACCAGCGCGAGCACGACTCGATGCGGCTCATCGCCAGCGAGAACTACGCGTCGCGCGCCGTCATGGAGGCGAGCGGCTCGTGCCTGACGAACAAGTACTCCGAGGGCTACGCGCGCAAGCGGTACTACGAGGGCCAGGAGATCGTCGATCAGGTCGAAGAGCTCGCGATCTCTCGGTTGCGCGAGGCGTTCGGCCGCGGCGTCGATCTGTCGGCGTGGGGCGGAGAGATCCACGTCAACGTGCAGCCGTACTCGGGCAGCCCCGCCAACCTCGCCGTCTACCTCGCGTTCTGCAAGCCCGGCGACACCATCATGGGCCTCGGCCTCCCCGCGGGCGGCCACCTCACGCACGGCCACGCGGTCTCGATCACGGGCAAGTACTTCAAGAGCGTCCCCTACGGCGTGGGCAAGGAGACGCACCGCATCGACCTCGACGAGGTGCGCGCGCTCGCCAAGGAGCACCAGCCCAAGGTGCTCTGGTGCGGAACGACGGCGTACCCGCGCACGCTCGACTTCAAGGCGTTCCGCGCGATCGCCGACGAGGTCGGCGCGATCCTCGCGTGCGACATCGCCCACATCTCCGGCCTCGTGTCCGCGGGCGTGCACCCGTCGCCGATCGGCATCGCCGACGTCGTCACGTCGACCACGCACAAGACGTTCCGCGGCCCGCGCGGCGGAATGATCTTCTGCAAGAAGGAGCACGCGTCGGCGCTCGATCGCGCCGTGTTCCCCGGACTGCAGGGTGGTCCGCACAACCACACCACGGCGGGCATCGCCGTCGCGGCCAAAGAGGCCCTCGCCCCTTCGTTCACCGAGTACGCGAAGGCCGTCGTCGCGAACGCCAAGGTCCTGGCCTCCGAGCTCGTCGCGCGCGACTTCGTGGTCACCACGGGCGGCACCGACAACCACCTGATGTTGCTCGACCTCACGAACCGCGGCGTCGGCGGAAAGCCCGTCGCGCAGGCGCTCGACAAGGCCGGCATCGTCCTCAACTACAACGCGGTCCCCTTCGACACGCGAAAGCCCTTCGACCCTTCGGGCCTTCGCCTCGGCACCCCCGCGCTCACCTCACGAGGCATGGGTGCCGCCGAGATGAAGATGGTCGCCGCGTGGATCGACGACGTCTCCAAGAACCCCACCGACGAGCCGAAGCTCGCGAAGATCGCCGGCGAGGTCAAAGAGGTCTGCGCCAAATTCCCCGCCCCCGGCCTCCTGCTCTAGCCCCCGAGCCAGCCCCCGCGCCCGTCCCACTGCCACGTGCCCGTGCTCGTGCAGGTGCCCGTGCCACGTGCTCGTGCCCATGCTCGTGCTCGTGCCCATGCTCGTGCTCGTCCCACGTGCTCGTGCTCGTCCCTCGTGCTCGTCCCTCGTGCTCGTCCCTCGTGCACGTGCCCGCCCCCCGTCCCCAACGTAGGTCCATGTGCGCCACGATTTTCAGGGTATCCCTCTCCTCGCTTCCGTGTAATTTGGCCCGCCATGACCGGCGAAGTCCCCAGCCGGCGCACGAGCGTCATCCTGCGTGCGAGCTTCGGCGCCGCGCTCGCGTTCGCGTGCACCGCCTTCTCTCCCTCCGCGCGAGGCGACGGCGCTCTGTCGTTCGACGCGACGAAAGAGCCCGTCGAGGACTCACCCACCATCCCCAGCTCCGTCGAGACGCCTGAGCCGACGATCGGCGACGTCGCGTTCGAGCCCCACTGGCAGGGCGTCAGCTTCGGCGCGTACCTCGCGCCCAAGGAGCTGCCGGTCACCGACGACGGCGGCGTCGACGTGCTCTTCCACTTCCACGCGGGCCAGATGGCCGACGCCCAGTGGCGCGCGAGCGGTGCCAACCTCGTCGTCGTGTCGGCCGGCTTCGGCATCGGCACCACGCCGTACGTCGAGGCCTTCCGCGATCCGACGCGCTTCAAGCGCATGCTCGGCGAGGTGCTCAAGAGCCTCGGGGCCAAGGCGGGCCGCGCGCTGCACGCCCGCCGCGTCACGCTCGCCGCGTGGAGCGCCGGCTTCGCAGCCGTCTCCAAGATCCTCTCCGTCCCCGAGTACTTCGACATGGTCGACACCGTCGTGCTCAACGACGCGCTGCACACGGCGTACACGCGCACGAGCGCCGCGCCGCTCGGCCCGGGCCTCGGGGTCGACCGCGTGAACGTCAAGTCGCTCGCGCCCTTCGTGCGCTTCGCGCGTGAGGCGATCGAAGGCAAGAAGGCCATGGTGATGACCCACTCGTCGATCCTCCCGCCCGACTACGCGTCGGCGAGCGAGGCGACGATGGCGCTGCTGCGCGAGCTGGGTATGACGCCCACCGAGGCGCACGACACCAACGCGCGCGGCATGGAGGCGTACTACCACGCCGACAACGGCGACCTTCACGTCACCGGGTTCAAGGGCACCGCCAAGCGCGATCACATGAACCACCTGTACCTCGTGGGTGAGCTGCTCCGCGCGCACGCGGTCCCGCGCTGGCTGCGGGCACGCTGAAGCGCCCTCCGGCGCACCCTCGATCCCTGCGATGACGCCGATGTATGCGCGCGGCGCATAGGGTATAATCCGGGCGGTGAGCAGCGCGGAGCGGGGTGGCCCCGACGACACCGACACGGCCACGGCCGTGAAAGACGACGCCGACGGCGGACGCCCGACGGTGACGTCGCCCGTCCCGGAGGCGAGCGCCGACGCCTCCCCTCCGCCGGCGCAGCCGTCCTCCAGCGCCAAGATCTCGACCCCCGTGTCGGGGCGCAGCCCCTTCGCTCCGCCCGAGGCCGGACCGGTCACCGAGAGCTCCGCCTCCCCCAAAGGAGAGCCAGACCGGATCGAGGTGCGCGCCTCTTCGTCGTCGAAGATCGAGACCCCTCCCCCTCCGGCCATGGGCCCGCGCAGCACGCCGCCCGAGAAGATCGAGATCAACATCCCGAGGTCGCTCACCGAGACGCAGACGAGCGGCGTCAACCCGCTCGCCATGGGCGGCGGCGGAGGCATCATGCCCCGGCGCCTCACGCCCAACGCCGGCACGCCCGCGCAGAGCGTCAAGCCGTCAGCCGTCGGCGGAGGCATCGGCCCCATCATCCCGCGGCGCATCACGCCGGCGGCGGGAATGCCCGCCACCCCTCGCCTCGACATCGAGCTCTCGCGCCCTCCGACGCCCGGCCCGATCCGCGCCGTGCTCGGCGCCGCGCCCCCCATCATCCGCGAGCCCAAGGACGACGTGCCCCCCAGCTCGTCCCTCGGCAACGTCAAGGGCGCGGGCGGCAGCATGCTCTGCGAGATCCTGCTCCGCAACGGCGCGGTATCGCAGGTGATGGTCGACAAGGCCATCGCGCTCCAAGAGGAGCAAGGCGGTCAGATCGGGCGCATCCTCGTTCGCCTCGGCGCGTGCACCGAGGAGCAGATCGCCAAGGCGCTCATCGATCAGCTCAAGCAACGCTCCAAGCGCGGCCACGAGGACATCTCTGTCGCCGCGCGTGAGAACAAAGAGGTCGCCGGCCTGCGCGTGCTCACGCGCCCGGTGTGGACGTCGCTCACGCTGGTCATGACCGACCTCTTCTCGCTCTCGCTCGCGGCGGCGCTCGCGACGACCGTGCACTTCGTGCGCCTGCAGGAGATCGACTGGAGCGCGTGGCTCGTCGTGGGCCCGTCGGTCCTCATGTGCATGCTCGTGTTCCTGGGCCTCGAGCTCTTCTCGCCGATGGCCAAGAGCACGCCCGACGAGATCCGCGACATCGTCTTCGGCGTGTCGCTCGTGCACTTCGGCGCGTCGATCCTGTCCACGCTCGGCGATCTGCCGATCGTCAAGTGGGGCGTCTTCGTCCGCCTCGTGTGGTGGGCCGCGACGCTCTTCCTCGTGCCGGTGATACGCGGCGTCGTGCGCGGAAAGCTGTGCACCAAGCCGTGGTGGGGCATCCCCGTGTGCGTGCTCGGCGCGGCCAAGACGGGGCGCCTGGTGGTGCGCATGCTCAAGGCGCAGCCCAAGAGCGGCATGAAGCCCGTCATGCTGCTCGACGACGACCCGAACAAGCACGGGACGCTGCGCGCGAGCTTCACCAACGAGGTGATGGACGTCTACTCGGTCAACGTCTCGGCCGCGCACTTCCTCAGCGAGTCGCAGCGCCGCGCGCTCTCCGACGACATCTTCGGCGACGACGACCCTCCGAGCAGCCGCAGCGGCGCGCGCAGCTCCGCCCGCATCCCGCTACCGCCCACGTCGTTCCACTCCGAGCTCGCGCTCTCGGACGACGCCGACGACTTCCTCGGCCCCGAGAGCGTCCGGGCGCCCAAGTCCAAGCCCGCGCAAGAGGCGACGTGGTTCCCGCGCGGCAAGTTCGCCGAGGTCGAGGGCGTGCCCGTCGTCGGTGACCTGTCGCTCGCGCCGGTGCTCGCCAAGCGCCTCAAGATCCCGTACGCGGTCGTCGCCATGCCGGGCGTCGACTCGCATCGCCTGCTCGGCATCGTCGAGCGCGTCGGCGGCAAGTTCTCGCACCTCTTGCTCGTGCCCGACCTCTTCGGCTTCGCGACGCTCGGCGTCCCGGCCAAGAACCTCGGCGGCGTGCTCGCGGTCGAGGTCCGCCAGCAGCTCCTCCTGCCCGGCCCCCGCCTCGCCAAGCGCGTGATGGACTCGACCCTCACGCTCATCGGCATCTTCTTCGTGCTGCCGTTCCTCGTGCTGATCGCGCTCCTCATCAAGCTCGATTCGCGCGGGCCCATCTTCTACACGCAGAAGCGCATGGGCCGCGACGGCGAGCACTTCGACGCGTACAAGTTCCGCAGCATGCACGGCGACGGCGAAGAGCGCCTCAAGAGCCTGCTCGAGAACGATCCCGCGCTCAAGGCCGAGTACGAGATCTACCACAAGCTCAAGAAGGACCCGCGCGTCACCCGCGTCGGCCGCATCCTCCGCAAGTTCAGCCTCGACGAGTTCCCGCAGCTCATCAACGTCGTCAAGGGGGACATGAGCCTCGTGGGCCCGCGCCCGTACCTCGAGCGCGAGCTGGCCGAGATGAGCGGCCAGGAGAAGATCATCTTGCGCGCCACGCCGGGCATGACGGGCATGTGGCAGGTGAGCGATCGCAACGCGACGTCGTTCGCGCAGCGCTGCCAGATCGACGTCTACTACGTGCGCAACTGGTCGCCGTGGCTCGACATCCACATCCTCGCCAAGACCTTCGGCGTCGTCATCAAGGGCACCGGGATGTAGCCCGACCCAACCGGGGAGCCTCTCCGCGCGTATCGGCGTATACTGAGTGGAACGCGGAGGTGCGCATACGGTGGGTGGGAGTGTGTGGAGAGAGCTCGCGAGCACGGCAGGCCGCGCGCGCAGGGTCGCGCTGGGCGCCGCGGTCTGCGCGCTGGTCGCGTCGGCCGTCGCCGCGTGCGAAGAGGAACGCCCTGTCGCCAAGGACCCGCTGTGCGATCTCGTCGTCGGCATCAGCCTCGAGCGGCAGTACAGCAGCCAGCTCCCCGACCAGACGATCGCGCTCACGTTCGACGACGGACCGGGCGACCGCACCGCCGAGCTGTCCGCGTACCTGAGGGACCAGGCCGCGCCCTCGGCCTTCTTCATCAACGGGGGCAACGTCGAGGGCCGCGAGACCGTCGTGCGCGGCATCGTGAGCGACGGGCACCTGCTCGCCAACCACACGCAGACACACGCGGGGCTCGACGTGCTCTTCACCGAGAAGGGCGCGACCGCGATCGTCGACGAGGTGGCCGCGACCGACCGCATCATCAACCAGTTCCAGCCCGGCGCCCGGCCGCTCTTCAGGCCGCCGTTCGGTCGGTGGGACGCGAGCGTGCACAAGGCCCTGCGCGACTCGTCGATGAACAAGTACTTCGGACCGGTCTACTGGGAGATGGGCGACGCGCTCACGCCCACCACGGCGGCCGATTGGGACTGCTGGGACGCGGCCGGGAACGGGCAGCGCACCCTCGAGGAGTGCTCCGACCTCTACCTCGTGGAGATCCGCTCCAAGCGGCGCGGCGTGGTGCTGATGCACGATGGTCCGCCGGGCGGGGCGAACGATCGTACGGTCGACATGGTCAAGCGCATCGTGCCCATCCTCAAGGCCGAGGGCTTCAAGTTCGTGCGCGTCGACGAGCTCGACCTCGCCCCCGTCACCGTGCCCGAGGCGGGCACGTTCGGCACGACGCTGACGCCGCCCTCAGACCCGTGCGCGACCAAATCGCGACCGCTGTCGTGGGACTACGTGCCGTTCAACACCAAGCACGTCAACCCTTGCGGTCCTGCTCTGCTTCGCCGTCGCGGTCTCTCCGCTTGTGTGCTCTCGCAGGGATGCCGCTGACCACGCTGTCGGGGGGCACGTCGTCGAGCACCACGGCGTTGGCGCCGATGAACGAGCGGGCGCCGATGCGGATGGGCCCGAGCACGCGGGCGCCGCAGCCGATGACGACGTCGTCCTCGATGATCGGACAGCCGTTGTCCTTGGCGGTCCCGATCGTGTTGTTGCCCAAGAACTTCACGCGGGAGCCCACCTTCGACGTGCCGCCGATGACCGTGCCGAGCGTGTGGGTGAAGTCGATGCCCTCGCCGAGCTCGATGTCGTTGCCGATCTCGATCCCGTAGAGCACCGTCGTCGCGAGGCGCAGCGCGTGGTTCACGCCGGGGATGTGCCGACGGCGCGCTGCCTCGCGGATACGGCTCATGAGCAGGACCTTGTATCCGTCCTGGCTGAGCGCCGCGCGGAGCGCGTCTTTCATCGTGGGCTCGGCGTCAGGCTCCTTGCGGCGGAGCGCCCGGGCCAGCTGAAACGCGTCGTCGAACGCACGTCTGAATAGCCCCATAGGTCCTATATGCTACCAGATGGCGCGACGCGCGGTCGGTGGTAGCATGGCGGGATGCGTCGCTTTTTCCTGCTTTCCCTGTTCCTCCCCCTCGGTGGCCTCGTCTACGCGTGCTCGAGCAAAGACGAGACCCCTCCCCCTCAGGCCGAGCCCGACGGCAGCGCGCCTCCCAACCCGACGACGACGGGCACGAACCCGCCGCCGCCGCCCCCCGACGACGGTGGCTTCAACTTCGACGCCACGACGGACGCCGGCGGCTACGTCGACCCCATCAAGGGCGCGCCCGCCCCCACGATGGCGACCGAGGTGGTCGGCGCCACGTTCATCGACGGCATCCAGTGGCGCGCGACCGACGCGACGCTCTACTTCACGGTGCCCTACGATCCGGGTGATCTCTACAAGTGGAAGCCCGGCGACGCGGCGCCCACCATCGTGCGCAGCGGCGGCTACGCCATCGGCAACGGCATCAACAAGGCCAACGAGCTCGTCACGGCCGAAGCCGTGCCTCCGCGCGTCACGCGCACGCGCCCCGACGGCGGCGTCGAGGAGATCGCGTCCAGCGCCGACGGTGGCGCCGCGGCGATCCCGTTCCTCGCGCCCAACGACATCGCGGTGAGCAAGGCCGGCATCCTCTACGTGACCGACCCCGCGTACCAGAACCCCGGCACCAACTCGATCTTCTGGATCTCGGGCCAGGGCGGCGCGAACCTCATCGAGGCCTTCCCGCAGCTCGACGGGCCCAACGGCGTGTCGATCTCGCCGGACGACAAGACGCTCTACGTCTCGTTCACCAACCCGCCGCCTCCCGCGGTGCCGTTCATCGCCAAGTACCCGCTCGACGCGAAGGGCGTCCCGGGCGTCCGCGCAAAGTTCGTCGACGTCGGGCCCGACAGCGATCCGGACGGCCTCGCGGTCGACGATCAGGGCGACGTCTTCGTCGCGCGCAAGCGGGTCACCGACGCCGGCGCCACGCTCGGCGCGGTCGATGCGTTCAAGGACGACGGCACGAAGATCGGCTCGATCAACGTCCCCGAGCCCGCGACGAGCATCGGCTTCGGCGGCGCCGACCGCAAGACGCTCTTCATCGGCACGCAGGGCTCCAAGATCTACCAGGTCAAGCTCAACGTCGCCGGCCTGCCGCACTGAGCGGCTCGCCACCGCGATGCGCAGCGTCCTCCTCGCCTCGCTCGCGGCCGCCTCGTCGGCGGTCGCGTGCGGGGGCGACGGCACCTCCGCCGTGCGTCGCGTAGCGGGCTGCGCGGCCGAGCGCCCGCTCGTCTGAGCGACGCGACCTGCTAGAAGCGCTCGAGCGGCGCGACGTGCGTCACTCGACGACGATGACGTCGTTGGGCTGGAGCAAGAAGCCCACGTTCTTGGGCTCGGCCGAGCGCAGGTCCTGGAAACGGAACCGGACGCGCTGCGGGAGCGAGCGGCGCACGACGAAGATCTTCTCGTTGTCGGCGTAGTCGTTCAGCCCGCCGGCCGCGGCGAGCGCGTGCAAGACGTTGGAGCCCGGCTCGAGCTGGAAGACGCCGCCCTGGCGCACCTCGCCGACGACGGCGACCTTGAGCTCGTTGCCCTGCACGATCGAGACGGTCACCGAGGGCGCGACGACGACGGCCTTGAGCCGATCGGCCAGCTCCGCGGCGAGCTGCGCGGGCTTCTTGCCGCGGGCGACGACCTCGCCGATGACCGGCAGGGCGATCTTGCCGTCCGCCCGGACGCGTTCGGTCGCGCCCAGGTCTTCTTGCTTGAAGACCTTGACGACGACCTGGTCTCCGTCGGCGATCACGAGGTCGGCGCTGCCGTTCGCGGCCTGCGGAGGGAGCGCGTCGACCCACACGAACGGGCCGGTGGAGGCACACCCCATCGAGGTGGCGGCGAACAGCGAAAGCGCGAGCAAGGGCCACGGTCTCATCGCGTCCCATCATACACCGAAGCGCGCGGCCTCTCGCAAGCAGGGGACGCATGTCCCGTGCATTCGGCGTGGTCAGCCCCCGCCAGCCACGCGGGGGCCCGGGCGGGCGCGGACGCCCACGGCGGGCGCGGGGCACTCGACGATCGACCGGGCGGGCACCGAGCGGTTGAGAACGCACCCAGCCATGATCTTGGTGGCCTCGCCCACCACGATCGGACCGAAAAGCGTCGCCCCGATGCCCACGTGCACGTTCCGCTCGAGCAGAGGGGCGCCGCCCTCCTTGGTGTCGGGGTCGGGCCCGTACCCGAGGGTGACGTTCTGGAAGAGGATGCAGCCGTGCGAGACCTTGGCCGCGTAGCTGATGGCCAGGCCGAAGCCGTGCACGATGACCACGCCCGGCTCGAACTCGGCGTCCCAGTGCACGTCGCTGGCAAACGCGTGGCGCATGGTGCGCGACATGAACTGCGCCGCGAGGCCGAGGCCCGCGCTCCGGAAGAAGCGCATGATCCGGTAGGCGATCATCAGCTGGAAGCCGATCTTCTTGACCGCGTCGCCCGTGAGCGAGAGCGCGCCGCCGAGCGACGCACCGGCGAAGCCGTGCAAAGGAGGCCCCGCGTCGAGCTTGCGCTCCCCCGCGTCGACGCGGTCGTCGTATTTGTCGGCGTAGAACCGGATCATCCGGTGGTCCTCGCGGATGCCGCCGACGAGCTCGCGCCACGCCGCCTCGTCGCCGCGGGCCCCGGCGCGCAAGAGCGACACGCCGCGCTTGAACTCGCGGTACTCCTTGGCGGCCTGCCGCACGCCGCCGGTCTCTTCGCGCACGCCGCGGTAGTATTGGATGCCGTACACGAGCGTGGCGCCCGCGATGGCGACGGGCTCGAGCCCCACCTTGTCGAGCACCGACGCCGAGCGGATGGCCGCGCCCGCCAACACGCTCGCCGCGCGCGGCGCCGCCAGGCTGAACGCCAAGAACGGACGCGAGACGGGGTTGATGTTCGGGATGTGCCGCCACGGGCTCGACTCGGGCACGTCCGGGTGTTTGTGCGCGAGCTTGGTCTGGTAGAGCCCGTCCTTGTACGCGCGCTCCATCCACTTCTGCATGCTGGTCCAGTCGGAGCCGTGCACCGTGACCGCGTCGTCGGCGAACGCGAAACGCGCGCCGGCCTTCTCGAGGCGCACGCCCAGCTCCTCGTCCTCGAGCTGACGAAAGCGCGCGTCGAAGCCCCCCGCCTTCACGAAGAGCGCGCGCGGCATCGAGACATTGCCTGTATATACATTGTGTCCGCGCACCTGCTCCGCGCCGCTGGCGAACGCGTCGCCCACCGCCGCCATGGTGCGCGCGTAGAAGCGCTCGAAGAGAGGCATCTCCGACAGGTTCGCGTCGGGGCGCAGGCGCCCCAGCACCACCGTCTGATCGTCCTCGTGCCGGGCGAGGTGACGTTCGAGGAACGTGGGCGCGATCTGCATGTCATCGTCGATGATGACGATGATCTTCCCGCGCGAGAGCTCGACGCCGCGCTGACGTGCGGCGGCCGCCCCGGCGTTGTCCTGGCGCGCGATCGTGAGCGCGTAGCCCACCTCGAGGTCGGAGAGCGCCTGCTTCGTGTCCTCCTTGGACCCGTCGTCGACCGCGACCACCTCGAAGCGCGACGCGTCGAGCGTCTGCTCGTCGAGCTGCCGGAGCAAGCGGCGCAGCAGCTCCGCGCGGTTGTACGTCGCCATCACGACGCTCACCCACAGTCCTTCGCCGAAGCGCTTCTCGAGGTCGCTCATCCCTGCCTCACCTGTTCAGCACGAAGCTCCGCACGAAGCTCCGCGGGTGCCGCGCGAAGTGCTGCACCCACGAGGCCGCGTCGACGACCGCCGGTAGCCTGTCGTCGGCGTCGCGCACGGCGTCGGTCGCCGTCCGCGCGTGCTCCTTGTGCCACCGCCGCCACTGCTTCACGTCGGCGCGCGACATCTGCCCGCTCATGCCCTGGAGCGCGAGCACCAGGTCGAGCATCGTCTTGTGGCAGTACACCTCGCCGCCCGACGGCTTCCACGCGGCGGCCTCGGCGAGGAGCGCCTTGGACCGCGCGGTCTCGCCCCTGGCCGCGTGGTACGCGATGCGCGCCAGCGGCAGGCCGCGCGCGATGTCGAAGCCCATCTGGCTGTAGAAGCGGGGGTTGAAGTCGATGAGCAGCCGCGCGTCGCCGTCGCAGATGAACTCGGACTCGAACGCACCGTAGTAGCCCACCTCGACGCAGAGCTTGCGGAGCTTGTCGGCGAGGACGAAGTCGATCGGCCGCCCTTCGAAGCAGAGTCCGATGCCCACCTTCCGCGGTCGCTGCAGCACCTTCATCGCGGCGCGCACCACCAGCGTGCCGTCGCGGTCGTGCCAGCCCGACATCGAGAAGATCTGTGTCTCGGCGGCGGTGAGGTACTCCTGCAACATCGGCGTCCCGATGTCGGGGTGGCGTGACGTGAGCACGTCGTGGAAGCGGACGAGCTCGCGAAAGCGGGCGAGCTCGGAGTAGAGCTCGCTGCTCGAGCTCGCGATGAAGCCCTTGACCCCGCTCGCGAGGAAGACCTGCGTGCGCGGCTTGAGCAGCACCGGGAACGTGAGCTCGGGCTCCACGGCGCGCGCCTCGTCGTCGCTCGCGGCCGACCACGTGCGGGGCACGTCGATGCCCACCTTGGCGCACGCCTCGTGCATGCGCTGCTTGTCGAGCAGGGTGATGATCGTCTCCTCGGGGGGAGAGAGCATCGCGAAGACCTCGCCCAGGCGCTCGCGGTACGCGGCGAAGAGCCAAGACAGGTGATCGTTGGGCGGGTAGAGCACCGTCCCGGGGTGCTCCTTGCCGTAGCGCTCGAGCCACGCGACGAGCGCCTCGGGCTCGTCCAGGGGCGGGTGCACCAGCTTCTCGCGCACGTACCGCGAGAAGAGCGCACGACCGCGCTTGGAGTCGTCGGCCATCGCGACGTCGATGCCCGCCCGCCCGAAGCTACGGGCTGCGGCGAGCGTTCCGTAATAGTCCGCACCGAGGAGGAGCACGCTCATGGGAGAGCGTGAAGATACCAGCTCTCCGCGCCGCGCGGCGTCAGTCGTGGAAGCGGCCCTTGAGCTTCAAGAAGGGCTGCTCGAAGAACCGGAAGCTGATGCTGGCCGCCACGTACACGAGGGTGATCCCCCCCGCGATGACCAGTGTGCAGAAGCCGAGCTGCATCGCCGTGGGCATGCCGCCTTGGATGACCTTGAGTCGCGGCACGATGAGCACCACGACCGGCCAGTGGAAGATGTACATGCCGTAGCTGACCTTGCCGCACGCGACGAGCGGACGCGACTCGAGCAGCGAGGTCATACGCGGGCTGATGACGAAGTCGGAGCACATCGACACGGCGCTCGCAAAGAAGAGCGCCATGGCCACATAGCCGATGACGATGACGCGGCGGTCGTAGCCGTTGAGGCCGTTGCCCACGGCGTAGAGGCCCACCAGGGCGAGCGCGGTGGACACGAGGATCGGGTAGCGGAGGCGGCGCCACGCGGCGGCGATCGGGTGCGCCGCTTCGCGCTGGGTGACGGCCACGAACGCGCCGAGCAGGAGGCCGTCGGCGCGCGTGGGCGTGGCCCGGTAGACGAACTTGATGACGGTCTCTTCGTCGAGGTGCGCGAGGTGCTCGAGCTTGAACGCGAGGCCGGCGCGCAGCATCACGACCGCGCCCACGAGGAGCGGGATGACCCAGATGAGCTTCTTCTTGGGGGTGAGCACCGCCACGAGCGGCCACACGAAGTAGAACTGCTCCTCGATCGCGAGCGACCAGAAGTGCGCCGTCCATCGCATCGCGTCGTGGTCGAACGCGAGCGTGTAGTTCTGCATGTAGAGCCAGTACGACAGCCCCGGGATCCACCCGCCGAGCGCGAGGGCGATGACGGTGCCCACGATGACGAACGCGTAGTAGAGCGGGAAGATGCGCAGGACGCGGCGCATCCAGAACATCTTGAGGCGGGTGCCCGTCTCGCGCTTGGACGGGCCCACGAGGCCGCGCGTGATGAGGTAGCCCGAGAGGACGAAGAAGAGGTCGACGCCGGCCCACCCGGTCCACAGGAACGCGTGGATGCGCACCGCGACCTTGTCGATGAGCGAGACGGCCGCGTCGGGGTCCTCACCCGGGAACGTCCACGCGAAGTGGAAGATGAGCACGCCGATGACGGCGAGCCCGCGCATGCCGTCGAGCGTGGGGATCTGTCGCGACTCGGCGCCCTTGAGCGCCGCCTTGGCGCCCTCGTCGAGCTCCTCTTCGGGCAGCGGATCGCCCGAGAGCTCCGCGAGCGAGTCGGCGTCTCGCGGCACGCGAAAGACGAGCAGGCCGATCAAGGCCGCGAACGCCACGATGACCAAGGCGTCGACGGGCTTGAAGCCCGGCGGCAACGTCGCACCCACCACCGACATCGCCTCGGCGAGGTCGGCGCCGCTCTCCATCTCGCGCCCGATGATCTCGCGTTTGGCGTCGGCCGTGTCGCGCAGGCGCATGCCGTTGGGCAGCTCGGCGAACCCGAGCTTCTTGAAGTACGCCTCGTCCTCGGGGTTGACGTCGACGGCCTCGACGATGAGCTGCGAGTTGCGCTCGGCGAGGCTCCACTCGTAGTCCCACTTGTCGTGGCCCGGCGAGAAGACGCCGCGCGGCGCGAGCTTGGCGATGTGGCGGTCGTTCTTGCCCAGCAGGTCTTCGGTCGGGCGCTGACAGAAGTACGGGGTGGCGCCGGCCGCCGCGACGGCGATGCGGAAGTCGGGCTTGGTGGCCGACGCGATGAGCAGGCCGAGCCGCGTGTACTTGGCCTCGTCGGCGTACTGCGCGGCGTTCTGAGCGGCCCATCGCCCGAGCGGCAAGAGGTGCGACGGCGCCCACATGAGGACCGTGAGGCCGATGGCGGCCTTGGCCAGCGTGCGCCGGTTGCCCAGGTACTTGCGCAGGGCCACCACCCCCTCGGAGATGCCCTCGCGCATGTCGCGCAGGCGCAGGAGCGAGCCCAGGCCGATGAACGCGCCGCCCGCCGCGAACGGCGTCTTGCTGAACGTGATGGTGGCCGCGATGCCCTGCTCGGGGCGGAACCTCGCGTAGAGGTTGAGCAACACCAGGATCGCGCCCGCGACGACGAAGCCGATCGAGAGGCGCTTGGCGAAGACCGCCCGCTGCTCGGCGTCGGCCGAGAGCAGCGCCTCGACCATGACGGTCGACAGCAGGATGAGCGCGGGCATGCCGACGCACGTGTAGCGGTTCGCGTAGAGCATCCACTCCCACGCGTCGCCGCCCACGTACGTCGCGTACGCGATCTGGGCGCCGAAGAGCGCGCCCAAGAGCACGCGCCGCCGCAGCTGCACGTCCTTGTAGAAGTCCTTGCGGATGCCCGTGACGTTGGCGAGCACCACCGCGATGGGGAGCGGCAGGTGGAGCGCCACGACCTCGAGCGCCACGAACGCGCCGCGCTTGATGCGCGCCGCCGCCGAGATGTGAAAGAGCTTGAGGTAGTAGGTGTTCGGCAGCCGATCGTGGAAGTGATGGATGCGGAACGCCGTCTGGGCGCCGAGCGCCGCGACGCACAGGCCGCCGATGATGGCGGCGAAGGCGAAGCGCTTCTTGGCGGTCAGCAGACCGTAGAGGCAGATGAGCCCGACGGGGACCACCGAGTCCGACCGGATGAGCAGCGAGCCGGCGGCCAGCGCGGCCATCATGGCGGTGCGTCCGATGCTGAAGTCGTCCTCGTTCTCGAGCGTGAGCCACAAGAGCGTGTAGACGAAGAGCGTCAGCGCCCCGACCTCCATGCCCCGCAGCGTCCAGAACACGAGCGGGTAGCAGAAGAGCGTCGCCGCGAGCGCCACGAGCGGCACCCACGGGGCGCTCGAGAGCTTGCGCGCGATCTTGGACGCGACGTGGCCGGTGGCGAGCATGATCGCCACGCCGCTGAGCATGATGAAGAGCGAGATCTTCGACTCGCTCATGCCGAGCAGGTGCGCCACGCTCATCCAGAGCACCCACAGGAGGTTGGTGAAGCCCTCGATGGGTGGCTCGCCGATGTTCCAGACGAACCCGTGACCGCCCGCGACGTGCCGCGCGTAGCGCATCGAGATCATCGCGTCCTCGAAGAGGACGAAGTAGCGCGTGCCGGCGATGGTGAAGCTCGTGCGCAGGACGAACAGCAGGTAGAACGCGAGCGCCGAGAGCACGATGGCTCGACGCGCGCGGGTCGTGGTCGTCTCGACGTCCGCCGTCATCCGTGGCTACCCCTCGTCACCAGGTTGGTGAGGTCGTCCAGCATGTCCTGCGCCTTGGCGTACCGCTCCGCGGGCCGCCTGCGGAGCGCCTTGCCGACGATCTCCGCGAACCCGACGGCGAGCGGATCGGTGCGCCCGGTGGGCAGAGGCTTGGCCTCTTGCTGCAACTTCTCGCGCAGGCTCTCGCGCGCGTCGAAGGGGAGCTGGCCGGCCACGGCGCGCCAGAGGATCGTCCCGGCGGAGTACACGTCGGACGACTCGTTGACGCGGCGCGCGTCGAGGAGCTGCTCGGGCGCCATGTAGGGCACTGTGCCGATGGCCGCGTGCATCGAGGTCAGGCTGCTCATCTTCCCCGTCGGGTTCTTGATGCGGCTCAGGTTGAAGTCGAAGATCACCGCGTGCCAACCGTTGGGGTTGGGCCGCAGGATGATGTTCTCGGGCTTGATGTCGCGGTGGATGATGCCCGCCGACTGCATCGTGGCGAGGCCGCTCGAGATGCCGATGCCGAGGCTGCAGGCGTCCTCGACGCCGAACCGCGCGCGCTTGAACACCTCGCTCAGCAGCTCGCCCTCGATGTACTCCATGACGAGCGCCATCCCGAAGGGCGCCTCGGTCAAGAACTCGAACATGCGGGCGATGTGGGGAGACTGGAGCTGCGAGAGGACCCACGCCTCGCGGCGGAATCTCTCGACGATCTCGTGGGATACGGCCGCTTGGGGGTGAAGCACCTTGATCGCCACGCGATCGCCGGTGTCGGTGCGGCTTGCGAGCCACACTACGCCGAACGCTCCGGACCCCAGCGGCCGCTCGAGCGTGTACGCCCCAATCTTGGCCCCAGGGACCATTTGCACGGAGCGATGCTAAACGGCCTGGCGCGGGGTGGCGACCCCCAAAAGGGGTGACGCCCCCACGAAGGCGCCGGGCGGGCCGTCAGAGGCGCGCGGGAAGCGGAGAGTAGGTGAGCGTCAGGAAGCCCGCCACCTGACGGATCGTGCTGATCCGGACCGCGTTCGTGAAGCTCTGGTACTGCAGGCGCGCGCCGAGGTCGGCCGCCAACGTGGGCGTGAAACGGTACTGGAGGCTCGTCTCGCCCTGGACCGTCTCGTACGTGGCGACCGACTGCGGCGTGCCGAAGACGCGCGCGGCGGCGATCTGACCGCGGACCGTCACCTGGCCGATGCTGTAGTTGGCGACGCCGATGCCCACGGCGCGCTGCTCGAGATCACCCGAGAAGATGTCGAGCCACGGCTCGACCTTGGCGACGAGGCCGAACTGGGTGCGCGGGTTCTTGCCGCCGAACGCGCCGTAGGGCTGCGCGCCTGGGGCGATCTTGGGCACGTCCCACGTGTCGTACAGGAGCGCCGTGTCGGCCAACGTGAAGAACGTGTAGCCGTTGATCTCGTCGCCGCCGACGGTGCCTCCCCCGGTCGCCTGCCAGCTCAGGCGCTTGGACAGCCAGTGACGGTACGACTGCGTGGCGACGGCGCGGTAGATGACGGCGCCCTGTCGATCGCCTTGGAAGGTCGTCTCGATGCGACCGCCGCCCAGGACCGTCTCGAGCTGGGCGTACTTGCTCGCCCTCGCCTCGAGACGGACGCCGCCGCCGGGGCCGGTCGTGAGGGCGATGACGCCGCGCGAGGCGTCGTCGGCGCCGCCGAAGGCGTTGAACTCGGCGAAGGGCGTGACGGCGAAGTGCCGCGAGACGCGGATGGGCACGCCGAGCTGCGTCTGCGCGAAGAGGAGCGTGAGGCGCGCGCCCGTGGTCGACGGGATGACGGGGTTGGGATCGGCGGGGCGCCCTTCGCCGGGCCACGGCTGGTTCTGCAGGAGCGCCGTGGTGGTGATCGAGCCGTACGCCGCGAACTGATTGAGCGTGACCCGGTAGCGCGGTCGATTGAGCTCGAGCACGAAGCCGCCGTTGGCGAGCGCGGCGACGGGGTTCTTGTTGGGGCGCTCGAAGATGTCGCGGTCGGCGATGCTCTGCGGGTTGACGATCGTCTCGTCGATCGTCGCCGTCTTCGTCACGTAGGTGCCGATGACGCGGGGTGCGAGCAGAGCGACGAAGTGGTTCTGGCCGCCGTCCCAGAGCAGATCGTAGCGGGCCGTCGGGGCGAGCTCGCTCTCGATCGCGTTGACGTCGTTGCCCGCGCGCGCGCGCTCCTCGGCCTTGAGGACGACGCCAGCGGTCTGCCCAATGTCCAACGGCACCGGCGTGAGGAAGGGGAACACGCGGACGAGCCTCGGACGCCTACGTTAACGGGCTTGGTGGTGCCGTCACAAGGTCAAACCGGCGCGCAGCGTACGTCTCGGCGTCAGGAGAAGGTCGCGTAGACCGGGATCCCGAGCTTGTCGCGCACGTCGCGTGGCTCGAAGAAGAGCCCGCTGAAGCGGTCTGCGAGCGACGCCACGGCGAGGATCGCCATGAAGGTGGCCATGATGCCGATGAGCACGGCGATGACGGCGACGGGCCGCTTGGGACCGGCCGGCACCTCGGCGGGCTGCGTGACCTTGTACTTCTTCTCGAAGCCGGTCTTGGCCATCTCCATCTCGAGCTTGAGGGCGTCGAGGGCGGTGACGAGCTCGGCGTACTTCTTGGTCGCGGCGTTGAACTGGACCTCGGCGTCCTGCAGCGACTTCGAGCCGCCGACGGCCACCGTGGGCGCGGGGGCGGGGGCGACCGCCGGACGGGGCACACCCGGTTTGGGGGCCGCCGCCGCGGCCGCCGCGGCCTTGGCCTTCTTCTTGGCCGCGATCTCCTCGACGAGGCGGCGCTCCTTCTCCTTGAGCGCGATGATCTGCGGCGTGTCCTTGTCGGTCGCGGCGATCGTCTGCTTGAGGGCGATCACCGACGGGTGCCCTGGCGCGAGCGTCTGCTGCATCTGCGTCAGCTCGTTGTTCAGCTCGGCGACCTTCTGCACGCGCGCGGCCTTGGCCTGCGCGAGATCGTTGCGCGTCTGCTCGAGCTGCGCGGCGAGCGCGGGATCGGCCTCGATGTCGGCCGGATCGGTCTTGGGCTTGAAGGGCAGCGGCGCGACCGACACGCCCGCCTTCTTCGGGTCCTTGAGCTTGATCTGACGATTGAGCTCGTCGGCGGCGTTCTCGAGCTCGCTGTGGGCGGTCGACATGCTCGCCTCGAGCACCTTCACGCGCGCCGGGATGATCGCGATTTCGCTCTGGAAACGCGCCTCTTTGAAGTTGGTGACGGCGGCCGCGACGACGTCCTTGGCGGCGACCGGCTCGCTCCACTCGAGCTTGATGGTCACGGTGCGCGCCTCGGTGAACACCTTCATGCGGCCACGCAGCAGGCCGAGCAGCGCCTCGAACTTCTGCTCGTCGGTGGGCGCGGGCTTGCCGAGCTTGCGATTGAGCTTGTCGATGAGGCGACGGTGCGGCTGGCGCATCTCGTCCCAGCGCTCGACGAGGTTGGTCTGCTTGATGATGTTGACCAGGTTGTCCTGGGCGAAGATCTGCTCGACGTACTCGCTCTGCTGCGCGCGGAGCTCTTCGGGGGACTGGTAGACCTGCTGCTGCGAGGCCTGCTGCTGCGGCGACACGAGCAAGCGCGCCTCGACCTCGTAGCTGCGTGGCGCGAAGATCGCGCCGAGCACGGTGAGCGCGCCGCAGAGCATGAGCACCACGAGCGACAGGCCCTTGCGCCTTCGCGCCGACCGGCTCGCCTCGCCCACGCGCTCGCGCAGCGAGATTTGCGGCCCGTCGTCGTCGTCGGCCGAGGGCCCACGCCCGCCGCCGCCTCCGCCGCCTCCGCCGCCTCCGCCGAAGCCGCCCTGTCCTTTGCCTCCGCCTCCGCCCGCTTGTCCCGGACGGAAGAGGGTCGCTTCTTCGATCTTGCCCATTCAGCTCCCTCGACCGACGCGATCGTAACATGAACGCGCGGCCGTGGAGATCCTTGGGACGCGGAGCGCGCCCTACTCGGGTGTGCCGAACGGGTCGACCGGCTTGGGCGGGTCGGGGGGCTTGGGCGGGTCGGCCGGAGGATCGGCCGTCGGAGGCGCAGTCGTGGCCGGCGGCGCGGCGGTCGTCGGCGCGGGCGGGTCCGGCGCAGGCTTCGGACGCGGCGGCCACCTCCCACCTGTCCATACAGGCTTCGGTGCCGGCGGCGGATCTTCGGCGGTGGCGACCGTGGCCGTGGCCGACGTCGCCGACGAGGCGCTCGGCGCGGGCGCGCTTGCGCTCGGGGTCGTGTCGGGCAGGGGCGCGCTCGTGAGGGCGGGCGCGGTCGTGGAGGGCGACGGGACGTTGGTGTCCGCGCCCGGATCACGCGCCGACGGCGACGGATCGCGACGCACGGCGAAGAAGGCGACGGCGCCGAGCCCGAGCGCGGCGGCGAGGAGCGCGAGCATCCACCCCGTGCGGCCACGGCGGGGCACGCCGATCGCGCGGAGCTCGTCGCTCGTGTCGGCCGACGACGACACGCTGGCGCCGAACGGGCCCTCGCTGTCGGTCGAGGCGCCGTCGGAGAACGAGCCCATGGGCGCACGCGGGCTCGGGACCGAGCTCGTGACGGCGCCGGGCGTGGGGTGCGACGAGGCCATCTGCGCGCGGGCTGGCGGCGGCGGCCCGGTCATGTTGCGCGCGGGCGGGACGGAGCCGTCGTTGCCGACGACCGCGGACATCTCGCCGCTCGCGCCCGAGCCCATGCCGATGAACGTGCCCTCGGGGCCGTGCGCCGGCGGCGCGCTCGCCATCGTGTTCGAGCTGAAGCGCGGGGCGCCGGCGTCGACGACGGTCTGGTCGTCGAGCGGGCTGTCGAAGAGCCCCTCGCGCTGCGACGCAGGCTTTCCGAGCCCGAGCTGCTCGCGCGCCTCGCGGAGGGCGCGCCGCATGGCGTCGACGCTCTGCCAGCGGTCCTCTTTCTTGAAGCGCAGCGCCATGTCGATGATCGACGCGATCTGCGGCGGCAGATCGGGCATGACCATCGAGATCGAGCGCGCCTTCTGCGTGGCCGCCGCGAGCAGCTTGGCCTGCACGTTCGGCCCGAGGTGCACGGTCTCGCCCGTGAGCGACGTGAACATCGTGGCCCCGAGCGACCAGATGTCGCTCGTGTTGTCGACCTTGTCGCGCGAGCCCATCGCCTGCTCGGGCGACATGAACGACGGCGTGCCGAGGACGAGCCCGAACATCGAGAGCTTGCTCTGCGACGTGCGGTCGAAGACGCGCGCCACGCCGAAGTCGAGGAGCTTCACGGCGCCGTCGTTGCACACGACGACGTTCTGGGGCTTGAGATCGCGATGGATGATTCCCGCGGCGTGCACCGCGGCGAGCGCGTCCATGAGCTTGTCGGAGAGGTCGAGCGTCTCGACGAGCGGGATGCGACCGTCGCGCCGCTGGCGGAGCGCCTCGAGCGTCTCGCCCTCGAGCAGGTCCATCACCAAGAAGACGCAGCCGTCCTCGGTGACGCCGTCGTCGAGCACGCGCACGATGCCGGGGTGCTTGACCGCGTTGGTGAGGTAGCCCTCGCCCAGGAAGCGCTCGCACACGGCCGGGTCGGTGCACAGCGAGGGGTGCAGGATCTTGAGCGCGGCGCGCGCGCCGTTGCGGTGCGTCACCGCGTACACGGCGGCCATCGAGCCCGACCCCAAAAGGGCATCGACGCGCCACTTCGCCCCGATGACGGACCCCACCCTGCGCTCGGCCTGTTGCGCGTTCATCTCCTGGAGGAGCCTCCGGACTCGAGTGAGCCCATAAGCCAGGAGGTTAGCATGCCGACCCCCGTACAGCCGAGAAGGCGCCGTGGGCCGCGAGACCTCAGCCTCAAATCAATCATGAATTCATGCGCTTACGACTGGCGCCGCGAACGCGTGGGTCGACCGGTCTCGCGTCAGGTCGGCTCGGCGAGCCGCGCCGACACCCCGTAGGCGACCCCGAACGTCACGAGCGTCGTGTAGCTCAGAAAGCCCTGGTCGCCCCAGATCTGGATGATGCACACGACCACGGCGCCGAGCGACGCGAGCGACGCCGACCGCTCGAGCGGGGTCTTGGCCGCGCGATAGCCACGGACCGCGAGGGTGGCTGTCGTCGGGTAGAGGATCCAGAGCGCGGTGAAGCCCACGACGCCGAGCAGCGACCAGATCCACAGAACGCCGTTGTGGGCGATGAGCTTGAAGTCCTTGAAGGCGACGCCCAGGTCGACGGCGTTCTTCTCCTCTTTGTACTCGAAGCCGAAGCCCGTGCCGATGAGGGGGCTCTGCTTGAGGGTGTAGATCAGGTTCTCGTTCTCGATGTCGCGCGACTTGCTCGACGAGTCGCGCTGCTCCATGACCGACACGACGGCGCGCGCGGGCTTGAGCAGGGGCGAAGGCGAGTCGATCTGCGAGCCGATGCTCACGTACGCCACGGCCAGGACGGACAGCACCGTCATCAGGATCGTGACCTTGGTCTTGCGCGGGCTCGGCTTGAGCGCGAGGTACATGCCCACGGGCGCCGCGCCGAGGCTCACGAACGCGAGGCGGCGGTTGTTGAGCGCGATGCCGGCGAGGATCACCGTGCCGATGGCCAGGCACTTGAGGATCACCTTGCCCTTGCGCTGCTCGAGCCCGTGGGCGACCAGGATGAGCAGCGCGGTGACGAAGAGCACCGTGTCGGAGTGGTTGGTGCACCACTCGGGAGCGATGCCGTTGGGCACGCATATGAAGAAGTAGATGTACGCGACCAGCAGACTGCGCGCGACGGCGGCGACCACGAAGATGGTGCCGATGGCGGGGAGATCGTGCGGCGTGCGGATCGCGTGCAAGAAGAGCAGCGCCGCGAGCGGCACTTGCATCATGTGGTACGTCTGCCGAAAAGCCGGCTCGATCGGCGCGCCGCGCACGACGCCGATGACGACGAACAGGGCCATCGCCCCCGCGAAGAGCTGCAGCGGGAAGCGCGCGAAGTCGGGCGGGCGGACGTAGCCTTTGGGCTTCTTGCGCGCGCCGACGGCGCGGTACACGAGGTAGCCGGCCACGACCGTGAAGAGCGAGAGCGACGCGCCGGGTGCCCCGGACCACTCCTTGATGGTGCCGTAGAACGCCACCGACGCGGGCCAGAGCACCGTGTTCCAGTAGCCGCCCTCACCCTTGGTGACGAACATGGCCTCGCTGAACGGCTCGATGAAGAGCGCCAGCGTGAGGAAGACGCGCGCGCTCGACCAGAGCGGCGGCTTGACCACGTAGAGGTAGAGGACGGGGCCCCAGAAGGCGACGAGCGCCACGTCGAGGCGGAACTGCTCGAACTCGGGCGAGGCGACGAACGAGGCCGCGAGCGACGCGAAGAACACGGCCGCGACGATCTTGATCGTCGTCCGCAAGCCCGTGTCGGCCATCACGGCGGCGAGGTCGACGCGCCCCGTGTCCTCGCGGTTGCCGAACGAACCGTACTTCTGCTGGACCCGCTCGCGGAGCCGCAAGAGCTGGCTCTGCGACGCGAGGTGGGGCGGGATGTCTCCGGGCTGCATGGGCTGGCTCGTGGTCGCCCCGCTACCAGCAGAGCTTGGAGCGAATGGCGCCGGCCACCTGCTCGGCCATGATGCGGTGGACCTCGAGGCTCGGGTGGTAGTCGCACCCGAGGCCGTACCTGAAGCCCTGCTCGACGAGCTCCATGAAGTACATCTTGGCGTCGCCCGCGGCGTTGAGGCGCTCGACCAGCTCGCGCGTCGACGTGCGCATGATGCCGCGCGCGTCGGGGAACGGGAACTGATCGCTCACCATCGGCGAGAGCGCGACGAAGACGTGCGCGTCCTTGTACTTGGAGCGAACGTCCTTGAGGAACACCTCGAACTTGTCCTTGTACGGCACCGGGTCGAAGCCGTCGGGCACGTTGTCGAAGTTGTCGTCTCGCGTGACGTCGTTGGTGCCGAGGTTGACCACGACGACCTGGGGCTGGTCCTGCTTGGTGAAGTCCCACTTGATCTCGGGCGCTTCGGGCAGCGTGAGCGGCCCGCGCGACGGGAGCGTGCGCGTCCAGAGCAGCGGCATGAGCTCGCCAGGGGCGGCGGCGCGCCTTTCGGCCTTGAGCTTCTTCTGCTCGGGCGTGTCGGTGGGCTCGTCGGGGAACTTCTCGTCGCTGTAGTTCTGGTAGACGCCCTTTCCGGACCAGCACTCGGTCGTCACCTCGGCGCCCAGCATGCGCGCGGCGAGCGAGCCGTACGCGGAGTAGTTGTCCTCGGTCGCCGGCGAGAACGGGCACGTGGCCGTGAGGCCCAGGATGCCGTAGCCGCACGAGATGGAGTCGCCGATGATCTCGATGCGGCGCGGCCGCACGATGGGCGGCAGGAGCTGCCCTTCCTCGATCGCGACGTCGTAGAAGAACGCGGGCCCGAAGAGGGCCTCCGAGTTGCGATGAACCGTCACGGTGTGCTCGCCCGGCGCGAACGGGCGCCCGGCCTTCGCGAGGAGGCTCGCGACGCTGTAGACCGGGTTGCACGGGACGACCTTGAAGAGCACGGGCGGCAGGTCGTCGACCACGAGGGTGAAGAGCATGATGTCGCCCGGGTCGAACGCCGGCTGCCCGCTGACGCGATCCGTGACGGGCGCGCGCGGCGGGAGGTGGATGTTCACCAGCGCGTTCTTGCCCGTGAATCGGAACTGGATCTGCGTGCCGCTGTATTCGAACGGACGCGCGGGGACCACCGTGACGTCGTTCGTGGGCTTGAGCGTCGTCGGGTCGCACACGGGGATCTCGGTCTGGACGGGATCGGCGAAGCGACCGATGAGACGCACGCGGGGGTCTCCCGCGGGCGCGCCCTCGGCGGGAAGCGGCGTGACCTGCGAGCAGTCGGCCGCGGGCCCCGTGACGCCGCCGTTGGGGATCGGCGAGTAACGATCCGTGAACTTCACCACGCACGCGGGCAGCGCGAGGAGCGCGACGGCCAGTGCGCGCCTCAGGGGCGAGCGCGTCTCATCTCGGAACAAGCGCAAGGACATCTCCGCCCACAGTATACCCGGCACGGGGCAAATCGGTGCCTCAGGCGCACGACGTGACCCAGATCTCGGGCGGCGGCCGCGGCGGCGCCCGATGGGCTATGCTGGCGTCATGCGCTCGGTCTTCGCTTCGTGGCTCTGCTTCGCGTCCGCCGCCCTGCTCGTCGTCGCCTGCTCGTCGTCCGACGACGCACCTGCGACCGACGCCGGCTCCGACAGCGCGGCCGCAGACACGGGCGCGGGCGGCAACGAAGCGGGCGCTGGCAACGACGGCGGCAACGCGAGCGACGGCGGGGGCTCGGCCGATGGCGGAGCCGACGGCGAGAGTGACGCCGGCACGGCCGACGGCGGGGTCGACGCGCAGGCCAAGCTCGTCCTCACGTCGTCGGCGTTCGTCGACGGTGGCAAGCTCGCGGCCAAGTACGCCAACACGTTCTGCGCAGGCGCCGGCGGGACCAACGTGTCCCCCCCCCTCGCCTGGACGGGGGCGCCCGCGGGCACGCAGACGTTCGCGGTCGTGATGCGCGACGTGACGCTGGGCGGGAACGACAACTTCCACTGGACGATCTTCGACATGCCCGCGGCCACGTCATCGCTGCCCGAAGGCGTGCCGACGGGCGCCACGCCGGCAGCGCCCGCGGGCGCCAAGCAGATCGCCGACTCGTTCAACGTCGACGTGGGCTACTTGGGCCCCTGCCCGCCCAACGGCTCGCACGAGTACGTTTTTACGCTGTACGCCCTGAGCGCCGCCCAGCTGCCGACCCCCATCGTCTCGACGCCCGCCGCGTACGAGTCGACGATTCAAGGGCTCTCCCTCGCCTCGGCGACGCTCAAGGGCGTCTACCCCTGACCGCAAACCCGCGTTCGTTCTTTGGAATTCGGGCTTCTGGCGAGGTCAGGAGTCGGTCTATACTCCGGAGGATGGTCAGGCTGCCGAAGGTGGCGCGGTGAACAAACGCCCGCTCAACGCCACGATTCCCCTCGCCAGCGCCGTCGATCTGCCGGGCGTGGGGGCGCAGGCGCAACAAGCACAGGCCCACGGCGGCGGCAGCAGCCCCGCCTTCCCCAACCCGACGCAGACGTCGGGCGGCACCGGCGGCTTCAACTTGCCCGGCGGGCCCAACACGATGGACCCGGTGTGGCAGCGCCTCTGGCTGCGCTGCCAACAGGCGGAGTGGAAGTCGCTCGCGTTCATCGGGTCGAGCAAGAAGGACCCTGACGGTCTGCTCGAGATCGCCCACGGCATGGCGCGCCTCGCGTCCGACCTCGGCCAGGAGCTCACCGTCTTCGACGCGCGCGCCCTCGGCCTCAAGGACATGCAGCGTATGCTCTCGCAGGTGCAGAGCATCACCAGCCGCGGCAAGAAGTGCATCGTCGTGCTCAAGCTCGTCACCGAGAACCCGACGACCGTGCCGATGGCGCAGAACATCGACGCGGCGCTGCTCGGCGTGTTCATCGGTGAGACCAGCGTGGTCGCGGCGTCGCGCACCATCGACGAGGTCGGCCGCCAGAAGTTCCTCGGCAGCGTCGTTCTCAACGCCTCCCTCTCGCGATGAGCCCGCGCGGCGCACGCGCGCCGCGGCCCCCGGTGCTCGCGGCCGCCCTCGCCGTCGCGCTGTCGGCGTGCCCCGCCCCGCGCCCGACGT
>JAGQJA010000066.1 GCA_020430845.1 Myxococcales bacterium | reverse complement strand
TCGCGCAGGGCCGCGAGCTGCTCGGGCACCTGCGACACGTACGGGGTCGGGATCGACGACGCCGGCGACGGACGCGGCTCCGGCGCGCCGGCGGGTCCGCTCTGGAGCGTCGCGGGCGGCATCTGGCCGAGCGCCATCGTCTGCCCCATCGCCTGACGAGGCGACTTCATCGTCGCCTCGGTGGGGGGCAGCGCCGCGTCGAGCATCTCACGCGCCCGCGCGATGGCCTCGGGGTCGGCGAGCGTCTGCGCCAGCGCGTTCTTCTCTGCACCCTGGGCTGGCGGCGCGTTCGGCTCGTCGAGGCGCTCGGAGGGGACGGCGTCGAGCAGCGTGCTGAGGTCGGGCATGGGCCTCGCGACCGTCACCTCCTCGTGCACGTCGGGCTCGAACCGCGGCGGCGGGTCGAGCATCGTGCGCGACATGTCGGCCCGCCCTGCGCCGGGCCCCGGCGGCGGAGCGACGGGCGTCTTGACGGCAGCCCCCGCGGGCGGGCTCGTCGCGCTCTCGTCGGTCCGGAGGACGTTCCCGCACTGACCGCAGAAGCGGGCGTTGTCCGGAAGAGGCGCGCCGCATTGGGGGCAGCTGCGGTTGGACACGGCGGGATGACGATACGCGAAACCTGCACGTTCGCACAGCCCTGCCGATGTCCCGCGCAGACCGTCGACGGGGCGCCGCGAGGGTTGCGTCGCCGGCCCGTTTCACCCAAAGAACCTGCGCATGCGCGTCGTGGTCCTTGCCAGCGGCTCGAGCGGCAACGCGGTCGTCGTCGAGTCGTCGGCCCGCGTGCTGCTCGACGCCGGCATCGGCCCGCGCGCGCTCGAGCGCACGCTCGCGGCCTCCGGGCTCGACCCGTCGCGTCCGTTCGACGGCATCGTCGCGACCCACGAGCACGGCGATCACTTCGGCGGCGCCGAGAAGCTCGCGCGTGCGCTCGGCTGCCCGGTGTTCGCGCACGACGGCATCACCGGCGCGCGCCTCCGCAGACGACACGACGTCCGCCCGTACGAGATCGGGCGCCCGTTCTGCGTCGGTGACCTCGAGCTGACGGCGGTGACCGTGCCGCACGACGCCCCGCAGGTGGCCCTCCGCGTCGCGACGGCGGACTTCGCCGTCGGCTACGCCACCGACGTGGGGCGCGTCACCGACGCGCTCGTCGACCTCCTCGGCGCGTGCGACGCGGCGCTCGTGGAGGCCAACCACTGCACCGAGCTGCTCCGCCAGGGGCCGTACCCGCCCCACCTCAAGGCGAGAATATCGAGTGGTCTCGGGCACTTGTCAAACCGAGAGGTCGCCGATCTCGCGGCGCGCCTCGAGGGCTCGCGCTTGCGGGGCATGCTGCTCGGTCATGTCTCGCGCGCGAACAACACGGCCGACCGAGCGCTCGCGACGGTGCGGGCGCGCGCGCCATGGCTCGACGTGGATCTCGTCGAGCAGGGGGAGGTCCGAGAGCTCCGCCGCCCTCCGCCGGCCGCCCCAGGGGCGCGCGCGCGGGCGTGGGGTCAGCTCGCGCTCCCGTTCGGGCCCGTCGGGCGTGCTGGCCATTCGCGCCCTGTGTGACTAAAAGGGGCACCCATGAGCGACGCTCCCCGCATGGTCATGTGCAAGAAGCTCGGCAAAGAGCTGCCCGGTCTGTCCCGGCCGCCCTACAAGAACGAGCTCGGCAAGCGCATCTACGAGGAGATCAGCAAAGAGGCCTGGGGCATGTGGCTCAAGGACTCCGTCAAGTACATCAACACGTACGGCGTCGACCTGTCCTCGCCCGACGGGCAGAAGTTCATGTTCGAGCAGTGCAAGGTGTACTTCGGGTTCGAAGAGGGCGAGCTCGCGAAGACCGCGTTCGTGCCCGCCGCCGGCGACGCCAAAGAGTGACAGCGCGCGGCCTCTTCCCGAGGCGCGCCGAGGAGAGACATCGTCGTGTCCGCTTCTGCTTCGTTCACCGCCACGCGTAGGTCCTACCCGCCGCCCGGCGGCCCCGAGAGCTCGGACAGGGAGCTCGGCGTCCCCGGCTTCCGATACAAGGACCTGCACGCGCCCGAGCGCTTGCGCGATCTGTACGCCGTCTTCTGCGCCGAGCTCGAGAAGTCTGCGCCCGACGCGTGGAAGACCTACGAGGCCTACCGAGCGTGCAAGGGCGAGGGCATGGGCCCCGAGGCCGTCAGCGAGGCGCTGCTCGCCGTCGCGCCGCACGTGAGCGCGTTCGTCGGTCGCCTCTTCGGCGTCGACAAGGAGCTCGCGTCCCTGAGCGGCGAGATCCGCACGCGCAGCCCGCTGTGGAAGTTCCGCGCCGAGTTCGTCAAGAAGCGCGTCGTCAAAGACAGCGCGGGCAAGGCGTGGACGGGCACGCTCGCCGAGGCCGCCGCCGTGGCCACGGCCGCCGTGTCGGCCATGTTCCCGCTCGAGTCCCACGCCGTCTTGCGCCGCGGCACGCGCGAGCTGCCCGACGAGGAGCTGTCGGTCGCCAAGGCCGTCGTGGCCCTGCACGAGGTCGACGACACCGCGCGACGCGCGGCCAAGGCGGGCGGTGCCTCGTGGACCGACGAGCTGCGCGCGCGCGCCGTGTCCGTCCGCAAGGCGCTCTCGGACGACTGGCGCGTGACCAAGATCGCCGAGCACGCGTGCGCCTGCGAGGACGCGTCGGCGCCCACCGACGCCGAGAACGGCCGCGTCGTCGCCTTCGCGCTCGACGCGATCGAGGCGTGGCTCGCGAGCCGCCGCAAAGACCACGGCGATCCCGCGCACACCTGGGCCACGCTCCGCCAGCCCCACAACCTCGACCCGCAGAACCTGGTGCGCCTCGTGCGCCCCGAGGCCAAGCTCCCCGAGCTGTTCGTCGGACCGCAGGACGAGCGGCGCGAGCGCGACGGCTTCGTCCTCACCGACCGTCGCATGAGCCCGCGGCACGTCGAGCAAGAGATCGACTACTGCCTCTACTGCCACGAGCGCGACAAGGACTCGTGCAGCAAGGGCTATCGCGATCCCAAGACCAAGGAGATCAAGAAGAACGCGCTCGGCGTCCTGCTCAACGGCTGCCCGCTCGACGAGAAGATCAGCGAGATGCACGTGATGCGACGCGACGGCGATCCGCTCGCCGCGCTCGCGCTCGTCACGCTCGACAACCCGATGTGCCCTGGCACCGGGCACCGCATCTGCAACGACTGCATGAAGGCCTGCGTCTTCCAGAAGCAGGACCCGGTCAACATCCCCGAGATCGAGACGCGCGTGCTGACCGAGGTGCTCGGGCTCCCGTTCGGCCTCGAGATCTACGGGCTGCTCACGCGGTGGAACCCGCTCGACGTGCGCCGCCCGTTCCCCGCGCCGTACTGCGGCAAGAACGTGCTCGTCGTGGGCCTCGGGCCGGCCGGCTACACGCTCGCCCACCACCTCACGCGCGAGGGCTTCGGCGTCGTGGCGGTCGACGGGCTCAAGGTCGAGCCGCTGCCGGCCTCGCTCGTGGGCGACGCAGACACGCCCCCCGCGCCGGTGCGCGACTTCGGCGCCCTGTACGAGGAGCTCGACGAGCGCACGTTGCTCGGGTTCGGCGGCGTCAGCGAGTACGGCATCACCGTCCGCTGGGACAAGAACTTCCTCACGGTCCTCTACATCACGCTCGCGCGCAACCCGCTGCTCCGCATGTACGGCGGCGTCCGCTTCGGCGGCACGCTCACGCTCGACGACGCGTGGCAGCTCGGGTTCGACCATGTTGCGCTCGCCGCCGGCGCCGGCCGCCCCACCATCATCCCGATGAAGAACAACCTCGCCCGCGGCATCCGCAAGGCGAGCGACTTCCTCATGGCGCTGCAGCTGACGGGTGCCTACAAGCGCAGCAGTATCGCCAACTTGCAGGTGAGCCTGCCCGCGATCGTGATCGGCGGCGGGCTCACGGCGATCGACACCGCGACCGAGCTGCTCGCCTACTACCCCGTGCAGCTCGAGAAGACGGCGCGTCGCATCGACGCGCTCACCAAGGAGCGCGGGCCCGAGGCCGTGCGCGCCATGTTCGACGACGAGGAGTGGGCGCAGCTCGAGGTGCAGCTGCAGCAGGCGCGCGAGCTCGAAGAAGAGCGTGAGCTCGCCGCGCGCGAGGCCCGCGATCCGCGCCTCCAGCCGCTGCTCGACAAGTGGGGCGGCGTCACGCTCGTCTACCGGCGCTCGCTCGTCGAGTCGCCCGCCTACCGCCTCAACCACGAAGAGGTCGCCAAGAGCCTCGAGGAGGGCGTGCGCTACGTCGAGAACCTGTCGCCGCTCGAGGCGGTGCTCGACGGCAAGGGGCACGTCAAGGCGGTCAAGTTCCAGCGCGGCGACCGCAGCGTCGTCGAGCTCCCCGCGCGCACCGTGTGCGTCGCGGCGGGCACGAGCCCCAACACGATGTACGAGAAGGAGTACGAGGGCTCGTTCGCGCTCGACGACAAGAAGCAGTACTTCCGCGCGCACGGCGCCTCGCGCGCCGGCGACGCGATCGCGCTCGACCCCGCCACGCGCAGCGATCAAGCGTTCTTCACGAGCTACCAGCGGGACGGCCGAACCGTGAGCTTCTACGGCGACAACCACCCGTACTACGCGGGCAGCGTCGTCAAGGCGATGGCGAGCGCCAAGCACGGCTTCCCGCACGTGGCGGCGCTCTTCCCCGAGGTCAAGGCGTGGGACGCGCCGTCCGACGCCGCGCGCGAAGGCGAGCTCCAGGCCAGGGCGCGCGACTTCTTCGCCAAGACCGACGATCTGCTGCTCGCGCACGTGGTCAAGGTCAACCGCCTCACGCGCACCATCGTCGAGGTGGTCGTGCGCGCGCCGCTCGCCGCACGCAAGTTCAAGCCCGGGCAGTTCTATCGGCTGCAGAACTTCGAGTCGTACTCGCCCGTCGTCGACGGCACGCGCATGGCCATGGAAGGCCTCGCGCTCACGGGCGCGTGGATCGACGAAGAGAAGGGCCTGCTCGGAACGATCGTGCTCGAGATGGGTGGCAGCTCACGCCTGTGCGCGGCGCTCCGCGAGGGCGAGCCGGCCATCCTGATGGGGCCCACGGGCACGCCCACCGAGATCATGGCGGGCGAGACCGTGCTCCTCTGCGGCGGCGGCCTGGGCAACGCCGTGCTCTTCTCGATCGCGCGCGCGTTCAAGGGCATGGGCTCGAAGGTCCTCTACTTTGCCGGCTACAAGAACGGCGAAGACCTCTTCAAGCAGGACGACATCGAGAAGTACACCGACCTCGTGGTGTGGTGCACCGACGCGGGCGCCGAGGTGCCCGTGCGTCGCGCTCAAGACGCGCACTTCCGCGGCAACATCGTCCAGGCCATGATCGCCTACGGCAAGGGCGAGCTCGCCGCGCGCAAGGACGGAAAGCCCCCGATCCCGCTCTCGCAGGTCGGCCGCATCATCGCCATCGGCTCCGATCGCATGATGGCCGCCGTCAAGGACGCGCGCCACGGGGCGCTCGCGCCGCTGCTCGACCCCAAGCACCTCGCCATCGGCAGCATCAACTCGCCCATGCAGTGCATGATGAAGGAGGTGTGCGCGCAGTGCCTCCAGCGTCAGCGCGATCCAGAGACGGGCAAGGAGCTCCTGGTCTTCACGTGCTTCAACCAAGACCAGCCGCTCGACTGGGTCGACTTCGGCCACCTCCGCGAGCGGCTCCGCGCCAACTCGATGCAGGAGAAGATCACCAACGCGTGGCTCGATCAGATGATCGAGCACGCGCCGGATCTCACGCGCGTCTGACGCGCAGCCGACTCCGGGTCGGGCGTCTCGTGATCCTCACCGCGCCGCGGCGCGCCGACGTCGCCGCGTCGCGGTCGCGATGGCCGCGGCCGTGAGGAGCGCCGCCCACGCGCCGCCGCCCGTCGCGCGCGTAGGAGACGCCGCACACCCCTGCGCGTCGGCCGCCCCCGGGGCGGGCGCGAGCGGCGCGGGCTCGTCGGTCGTGCTCGCGGCCTCGGGCTCGGGCTCCGGGCCGTCGGCCTCCGTCGGCGCGACGAAGGGCGCGTCGGCAGGTGCCGGATCGGCCACGGTCGTGGGGCTGGCCGAGCACGCGCCCTTGGCAAAGCCGCCGATGGGCGAGCGGGCGAGCCGCTTCTCGGTCTGCGGACCGTAGGCGCCGTCCTCGTCGATCCGGTCCTCGGGGTGGTTGCGGTTCCACAGGCGCTGGAACGCCTTGACGCTGAGCCCGCGCAGGTCGACCGCGCCCGATCCGACGAAGTCGAAGTGCACCGGATCGCTCGAGCCGAGCCAGCGGAAGCCCTTGGACGTCATACTCGACCGCCAGCCCGCGTTGTCTTGGATGTCGAGCGCGACGGCGGACTCGTGGTTGCTGCGCCCGGGAGACGCGGCGAGGCCGATGCCGCACCGACCGGCGCGGTACCACCGGTAGAGCAAGTACTGCTGCGGCAGCGCGCGGAGCGCGGAGTTGATGGCGAGCGTGCGGCCGCGCGCTTGCTGCGCGCTCGCGAGCGCCTTGGCCGCGGGCGTCTGCAGGTACGGAAAGACCGCCGAGCCGAGGCTGAGGCCGGAGATGTTGTCGATGCGCGAGAGCGTGCCCGGGCGCATGCACTGGATCTCGTCGACGAGCTGCTGCGAGAGCGCCTTGACCGCCGTGGTCGAGCACGCCTGCGAGACAGCCGCTTCGACTGTGTCGGTGGCGGACAGCTCGCTCGAGACCTGGCCCGTCGGCTCCTCGCCGTCGTCATGGTGGTCGCCGTCGGTGTCGAACGCACATGCCCCCACGGTGAACGAGAGCGTGACGACGGAGAGCGCGCGGATCCAGGCAGACGACATGCGCGCCGTGTTGCAGGTTGCGGGCCGACGCCAGAACCTGCGGATCGCGCGCGATCCGTACGCCCGCGATGGAACCTTTCGACGTGAACGTCCGCGCCTCGCGCGCTCGCGCGAAGCCCGTCGCGACGCGGCGCGATGGGAGAACGTGCGCACCTGTGTGGTCCCGCGCTCTGGTGTGAGGCGGGCGGCGCGGTCAGCGCACCGGTCGCAGAAGCCGCGCGCCGGGCTTGGGCTCGAGCGAGTCGTTCGGCGGCGGAGCCGTCGGCTCGTTGCCGTTCGGGGACGTCGCGCTCCGACGCGCCGCGGCGAGAAACCGTGATTGTCCTTGCCGCCCGGTGACTTCGGTGGCACCCCCGGCCTCCGATGGCCACCCGCCTACACGTCGGTGCCAAGCACCTCAAAGGAGATCTCGAGGCGTACGCCAAGCGCTTCGATCTGCTCGAGGTCGCCGTGCCCGAGGCGGCCGATCTCCGGTTCGCCCCCACGCCCGCCACGCTCCGTCGGTGGCGCAAGGCCGCGCCGCCCACCTTCGAGTTCTGCGTCATCGCGGGCCCCAACGTCGCGCGACTCCGACCGGGCGACGCGCTCGAGGCCGAGCTCGAGGTGACGCTCGCCCAGCTGACGACCCTCGAGTCGCGCGCCGTCCTGCTCCGCACGCCGATCGACGTGACGCCCGGCCCCGTGTGGCGCGACCGGATGCAGCGCATGCTCGACCGACTCCCGCGCGACGTCACGAGCGTGATCTGGGAGCCGCGCGGCGTCTGGCAGGCCGAAGAGGCCGCCGAGCAGGCCAAGCGGTGGGGCGTGGTGCTCGCGGTCGACCCGCTGCGCGAAGAGGTGCCCGACGGTCCCGTCGCCTACGTGCGCCTGCGCGAGCTCGGGGCCACGCGCTCGTACGGGCTCAGCCAGCTCGATCGCGTGGCGCAGGCGATCGGGCAAGACCGTCGCGACGCGTACGTCGTCATCGAGACCTCCGGCGCGCTCAAGGAGTGCAAGACGCTGCGCCGCCTGGTCCGCGAGTCCAAGGGCGGCGCACGCGCCGGCGCGGCGCGGCTCATCCGGCCGCGGGGCATCAAGGTGCTGCGCATCCCCGAAGGCGAGCAGGACGAGTGAAGGCACGTCGCGCGGCGGTCGGGGCGCTGGCCGAGGCCGAGCAGTCGGCCGAGCAGATCCTCGCCAAGGGCAACGCGGTCGACGCTGTCGTCGCGGGCGTGCTCGGGGCGTGCGCCGCGAGCGCGGGCGTGCTCCTCGGGCCCGTGCAGATCTTGATCGGCGGCGCCGGCGTGGGCATCCGCGCCGTCGACGGTCGGGTACGGCAGCCGGGCGTCGGGGCCCCGCGTCCGCGCGGCTTCGTGGAGGGCGAGGACGTGCCCGCGGCGGCCACGGTCGGCGTCCCCTGGTTGCCCGCGGCGCTCGCCACCGCGCTCGCGACGGCGGGCACGCTGTCGCTCTCGCAGGTCGCCGGGCCCGCCCTCGACTTCGCCAAGAAGACGCCGCGCCACGATCCGCTGTCTCGCATCGCCGCGCGCGGGCCACGCGCGCTCGAAGAGCGCCCGTTCGTGACCGAGCTCGTCGCCGCGGCCGGGCGCGTCGCCGACGGCCTGCTCACGACCGACGATCTCGCGTCTCCGCGACCGGCGCCCGTGGCCGGAGCGCGCGTCGGCCTCGGCGCCGGCCCCGACGGCGTCGCGCTCTCGCTCGGCACGTGCCCGTGGGTGCACGTCGTCGACGGGGCGCCCACCGCGCCCGCAGGGTGTGAGGTCGGCTGGTCACGCGCCGTCGCGGCGGTCGACCGCAACGGGACGTTCGCGGTCGCGGTCTTCGAGGACCCGCCGGAGGGCCTCTTCATCGAGGAGATCGGCCTGCGCGCCCCGCCCCACGCGGCGCCCGTGCGGCGCGGCGAGGCGCGGATCCGTCCTGGCGACGCGCGCCCCGCAGCTTGCCCCGCCGCGCTCCTGCTCGACCCGGCGGGGGCCGTGCGCCTCTCGGTGGCGGCCTTCGGCGCGACCGACGCGTACGACGTGCTCGCGGCGGCGCTCGGGCGCTACGTCACGGACGGTCTGGTCGAGGCGCACGGGGCGGCGCGGTTCGCGGCGCTCTCGCTGGGCACCTCGGGCGCCTCGGTCCTCCGGTCCTGACGCGCTCGGGCGCTCGCCCGCCAAGCGCGCGGCAAGCGCCCACCACGCGCCCGGCATCGCACGCCGACGCGTCTAGCGCGGCGACAAAATAGCACCGCGCGCGCTCCCGCTCGGGGAACGCGCGCGTCGCGCCGCGTGGCGCTCTCAGAGGCTGACGTTGTGGCGCCGCGCGTACTCGAGCACGCCGAGCTTGTCGATCGAGCGGATGTCGCGCGTCGTCAGCTTGAGCGTCACGAAGCGGCCGAACTCGGGCACCCAGACGCGGCGCTGCTGGATGTTCACGTTCTGCCAGCGCTTCGTCTTGATGTTCGAGTGCGAGACGTTCTGCGCCTTGAGCTTGCGCTTGCCCGTGATGTCGCTCTTGGCCATGATCGATTTTCCTCGTCTTAACGCGCACGTACGTACGTGCGCCGCGCCCACGGTGACCGCGGGGAGGCGTAAATTACGGAAACGACGCGGGTTGTCAAGCCCGAGGCGCGCTGCGCGGCCGTCGCGTGGGCGCGGCACCCTTGACCTCAGCCGCCAAAGGCGCGAGTGTCCGCGCGCCACGGCCCCGGGGGAGGAGGCCTGGCCACAGGAGGATTTTCAATGCGTATTGCACGTTTGTCGTTTGCTCTCGCGGCTGGCCTCATCGGAGTGGCGTGCGGTGGTGAGACCCCGGAGCCCAAGCCCCCCGCGCCGCCGCCCGTCGCGACGACGACGCCCCCGCCGGCGCCCACGGCCACCGAGGCCGCCGCCCCCGCCGCCCCGCAGAAGTCGATGCCGGAGATGCAGGCCGAGGCGATCAAGGTCATGACCGACGGCTTCGTCGCGGGCGACGCCAAGAAGGTCGCCAGCATCTACGCCGACGACGCGGTGATGATGATGCCCGGCATGCCCGAGGCCAAGGGCCGCGCGGCCATCGAGAAGGACACGGCGCAGTTCTTCGCCGCGGTGAGCAAGCTCAAGATGGCGGCCACCCGCGTCTTCACCAAGGACGACACCGTCATCGCCGAGTGGGCGATGAACGGCGTGCACACCGGCGACTTCATGGGCGTCAAGGCGACCGAGAAGCCCGTCGGCTGGCACGGCGCGACCCTCATGAAGTTCAACAAGGACGGCAAGGTCACCGAGGACCACACCTACTTCAACATGCCGACGATGATGGCGCAGATCGGCGCGATCAAGGGAATGAAGGCCCGCGCGGTCCCCGAGCTGCCCGCGTCTCCCGAGATGGTGACGTTCAAGGCCGGCGACAAGGACGCCGCCCACAAGGCGCTCGTCGAGAAGATGAACGGCGCGATGGCGTCGAAGAAGGAGGCCGACTTCGTGGGTGGCCTCGCCGACAACATCGAGTGGGACGACGTCGCCGCGCCCGGCCCGACCAAGGGCAAGGACGGCGCCAAGAAGTACTTCAAGATGTTCACCGCCGCGTTCGGTGACATGAAGTCCGACAAGCAGGACGTGTGGGTCTTCGGTGACTACGTCGTGCAGGAGACCAAGTGGACGGCGACCCACAAGGGCACGTTCATGGGCATCCCCGCGACCAAGAAGCCGGTGACGATGCACGGCCTCGACGTCATGAAGGTCGAGGGCGACAAGATCGTCAAGGGCTGGTCGTACGACAACGGCGCCGAGCTCATGATGCAGATCGCGCCCGAGAAGATGGGCCCGAAGCCCGGCGACGCGAAGGCGGCTCCCAAGGCCGACGCGAAGGCGGCGCCCAAGGCCGCCGCCAAGCCCGCGCCCAAGAAGTGACCCTCGACCCGCGCCGGGCCCTCACCCTCGTGGGGGCCTCGCGCGGACGAGCGCTTCGACGAAGGCGATGCACGACGCGCGCGTGCGCTCGAACGATTCGTTCGGCGTGAGCGCGCGTTCGTCCATGTAGAGCCGGCGCGCGAGCTCGATCTGCACCACGTGCACGTGCGCGAACGGTCGACCGTAGTGGCTCGTGGTGAACCCGCCCTGGTACGGATCGTCGTGCGCGACCGACAGACCCGCGGCGCGCGCCGCCGCGTCGACGGCGTCGATGAACGGGGCCGCGGCCGAGGTGCGTCCGCGCGTCCCGGGCACGACGTCCGCGCGGTGCGTCGCGGTGTCGGGGTGCGCCTTGCGACCCACGCTCGGCATCGAGTGTCCCGCGAGCACGACCGCGTAGCCGAAGCGCTCGACCCGGTCGTCGATGAGGCGCGTGAGGGCGGCGTGGTACGGCGCGTAGTAGCGGTCGACACGCCGCGACAGCTCGTCTTGGGAGAGCGGCGCGTGCAGGGCGGGCTGGCCGTCGCTCGTCAGCCGCCAGACGAGGCCGCGGGGCGCACGCATGGGCCTCGGTCCGCCGACGACCGATCCGGCGTCGACGTCGCGCGGGCCTCGGTTGAGATCGACGACGTACCGAGACATCTCGCCGACCAACATCGCCGCCCCGACCGACGGCGCGTCCCGATAGAGCTCGTCGACGTAGAGGTCTGCGTCGGTGGCGAGGCACGACGCGGGGGCCGCGAGCGACGCGAGGGCAGGGGCGTCGACCCGCAGGCCGGCGTGCGGGACCTCGACGATGACCGGGCTGGTCGCGCCCGCGGGCTCCACGACGCGAAAGCCCGCGTCGCGCTCACGGCGCTCGTCCTGGCGTCGGCCCGGGCTCATGCCTCAAGGTAGTACGGGCCTGCCCCCGGACGCGCAACCATTGATGGGTGGTGAGCGGTCAGCCGCGAGGGTGCGCGCGCTCGTGCGCCTCGCGGACGTGGTCCTGGGCGATGCGCGTGTAGATCTCCGTCGTCCCCAGGTCGGCGTGACCCAGCATGACCTGCACCGCGCGAAGGTCGGCGCCGCCGCGCAAGAGGTGGGTCGCGAACGAGTGTCGGAGCTTGTGCGGAGAGAGCGGCGTGGTGATGCCGGCGGCGCGCGCGTACCGCACGAGGAGCTTCCAGAACCCTTGCCGGCTGAACCGCCGGCCCCGCGGAGACAGGAACATGTGCGGGTCGACGCCGGCGCGGCTCGAGAGCGGTCGCACGAGCGACAGGTACGCGTCGAGGCGCTCGAGGGCGATCTGACCCACCGGGACGACGCGCCGCTTGCTGCCCTTGCCGAGCGGCGCGACGGTGCCGACCTTCGAGTCGAGGTCCGAGAGCTTGAGGTCGCACAGCTCGCTCACGCGCAAGCCGGACGCGTACATCAGGTGGATCATGGCGCTGTCGCGGATGCCGCGCGGCGTCTCGAGCGACGGCGTGGCGAGCAGGCGGTCGACCTCGTCGACGCTGAGCACGCGCGGCAGACGCTTGGCGAGCCGCGGACGGTCGAGCAGCTCGGTGGGGTCTTTGGTGATCGCGCGCTCTCGCGTGAGGAACTTGAAGAGCCCGCGGATCGCCGAGAGCTGCCGCGCCGCCGAGCGCGCGCTGAGGCCGCGGCGCCCGGCGTGGAGGAGAAAGTCGACGAGCGCGGCGTGGTCGACCGACGCGGGCTCGAGCGCGGCGGACTCTCCCGCGTCCTTGGCGAGGAACGCGGTCAGGTCTCGCAGGTCGCGCGCGTACGACTCGAGCGTGTTGCGCGCGAGCCCTCGCTCGACCCGGAGGTGGTCGAGGTAGACGTCGATCCACGCGTACAGGTCCACGCGTGAGATCTTACGGGGCCGAGGCGGCCGCGCGCACCATTTCGGCCAGGAGCGCGCTCGGATCGTCGAGGCGCATGAGCGCCTCACCCACGAGCGCCGCGTCGGCGCGGGTGGCCGCCACGGCCGCGACGTCGGCGGGCGTGCGCAGGCCGGAGAGGTGCACGGCGACGCGATCGCCCGGGATCGCGGCGAGCACGCGCGCGGCGCGCGCGCCGTCGATGTCGAGCGTGTCGAGGTCTCTCGCGTTGACCCCGATGACGCGTGCGCGCGCGTCGAGGGCGGCCGCGAGCTCCTGTTCGTCGACGATCTCGACGAGCGGCTCGAGGTCGGCCACGCGCGCCGCCGACACCAGCGTCTTGAGCTCGGCGGGCGTGACGATGCGCGCGATGAGGAGCACGGCGCTCGCGCCCTCACGGCGCGCCCGCGTGAGCTGGAGCGCGTCGACGATGAACTCCTTGGCGAGGACCGGCGCGGCGAGCCGTGCGCCGTCGAGCGCCGCGCGCGCCGCTCCGACGTGCTCCCACGCTCCGCCGAAGAACGGCGCGTCGCAGAGCACGCTCACGGCGGTCGCGCCCGCGCGCGCGTAGGCCACCGCGCGCTCGCCAGGGGAGAGCGCCGTCGAGAGCTCGCCCGCGCTCGGGCTCTTGCGCTTGTGCTCCGCGATGAGTCGCAGGGGAGGCCGCGGCCCGCCCGATGCGCCGCGTCGGAGCGCGGCCTCGAACGCCGGCACGCCCGTCGGTGCCCAGGTGTCCTCGATGTCCGAGTCGTCGCGCATCGCGTCGACCTCGGCGCGCTTCGACGTGATGATCTTGTCGAGCATCGAGCTCATCCTGCCTCCTTTGCCTCACGGCACGCGCGCCGCCAGAGCTCGAGCGTGGCCTTCGCCGCGCCCTCGTCGATCGCCTTGCTCGCTCGCGTCGCCGCCGCGCGCGGATCGTCTCCGTCGAGCACGACGAGGGCGGCCGCCGCGTTGAGCACCACGGCTGCGGTGGCCGGGTGCGGCTCGCCCGCGAGGATGCGCTCGATCGCGGCGGCGTTGTCGGCCGCGTCGCCGCCCGCGAGCGCGCCGATCGGCGTGGGCTCGAGCCCGAAATCGCCCGGCGTCACCACGCGCTCGCGCACCTCGCGCCCGTCGAGCTCGGACACGCGCGTCGGCGCCGCCGGGCTGATCTCGTCGAGCCCGTCGTCGCTGCGCACCACCCAGGCGCGGGTGACGCCGAGGGTGCGGAGCGCGCGCGCCGCGACCGGTCGCAGCTCGTCGGCGTACACCCCCACGAGCTGGTGGGTCGCGCGGGCGGGGTTCGCCAACGGGCCGAGGGCGTTGAAGATGGTTCGCACGCCGAGCTCTCGTCGCGCGCTCGCCGCGTGGCGCAGCGCGGGGTGATGTGCGGGCGCGTACAGGAACGCGATGCGCGCTCGCCGGAGCACCGCGGCCTGCGCCTCGGGCGTGAGGTCGAGCGGGATGCCGAGCGCCTCGATCACGTCGGCGCTGCCGCAGCGGCTCGAGACCGAGCGGTTGCCGTGCTTGGCGACGACGCCGCCGCACGCCGCGACCACGATCGCGGCGGCCGTCGAGACGTTGATCGTGCTCGCCCCGTCCCCTCCGGTGCCGCAGGTGTCGAGCGTCTTGGGCAGCCCGTGCTCGACCGGCGCCATGACGTCGCGCATGGCCGAGGCCGCCGCCGCGAGCGTCGCCTCGTCGGTCCCGCGCATGCGCAGCGCGACCGCGAACGCGGCGATCTGTGTGCTCGGCCAGTCTCCGGCGAGCAGGGAGCCGAACGCGGCGCGCACGTCGGCGTCGGTCAGCGTCCCGGCCTCGGCCTTGTCGAGCGCGTCGGCGAACCTCACGAGACCGACCCCAGCGTGCGCAGCCAGTTTTCGAGCATCGGCTTGCCGTGCTCCGACAGGATGCTCTCGGGGTGGAACTGAACGCCCTCGACCTTCCGCTCCTTGTGGCGGAGGCCCATGATGTCCCCCTCTTCGGTCCACGCGCTCACCTCGAGGCAACCGGGGAGCGTCGCGCGCTCGACGATGAGCGAGTGGTAGCGCGTGGCCGTGAAGGGCGAGGGGAGCCCGGCGAACACGCCCTTCCCGTCGTGGAAGATCAACGACGTGCGCCCGTGCATGAGGCGCTCGGCGCGCACCACGCGCCCGCCGAAGGCCTGACCGATCGCCTGATGCCCCAGGCACACCCCGAGCACCGGCACTCCCACATGCGCGACCGCGGCGAGCGAGACGCCGGCGTCGTCGGGGGTGCACGGACCGGGCGAGACCAGCACCCCGTGCGCGCCCACGGCCGCGACGCCCTCGAGGTCGAGCGCGTCGTTCTTCTCGACGCGCACCTCGGCGCCCAGCTCCCGGAGGTACTGCACCAGGTTGAAGGTGAACGAGTCGTAGTTGTCGAGCACGAGGACGAGCATCGCCCTCTCCAGCTTACGCGGCGGTGGCCGCTTGGACGAAGCGCCGCAGTCGGATTCGGTCGAGCGGGTCCGACCAGCAGATCGCCAGCGCCTCCTCGTCACCCCGACGCCACGCGCGGCGCGTCCAGAGCCAGATACGATCGCGCGCGCTCCCGTCCGGAGACGGCACGACGAGCTCGACGCAGTAGCGCTCCTGCTCGCTCTCGGGCTCGAAGATCCGCCGGACGCGCAGGCCGTCCTCCGACAGGTCGAGGATCTCGGCCGCGTGCGGCGCGCCCTCGACGTATTTGTTCACGTACACGCGCTGCAGCTCTGCCCGCGGGACACCTCGTCGTTCCATGCCTCCTCCTTCCCCGACGTCAGTGTGTGGAAAAGTAGGCGGGTGGCCCAGTTTCTTCAGTTCCTTCGTGTTCTGCCGTCGCTCGGCGCTCGCGGCGCGTGACGTGCCTGACTTGTTGCGCTCAAACCCAAGACTAACTAACGTGGCGCCGTTGTTTCAGAAGTCGTCGCCGCGCTCGCTTCGCGGGCGCGCACGGCGGGCGGCGGCCTTGTCGCCTGAGCGTCGCCGAATACGAGGGCAACTCGATGGCCGAAGAGAAGAAGCCGAAGATCGATCTGAAGGCGCGTCTGGGAAAGACCGCGCTCGGGCAGCAGACGCCCGCGCCGGCCCCTGCGCCCGGCGGCATCCCGCTGCCGACGCCCGCCCCCGCGGCCGTGTCGAGCGGGGCCAACCACGTGCCTCAGGCGGCGCCGTCGTCGAGCCCGTCGCCCAAGGTCCCGCCGCCCGGCATCCCGGTCGGGCCGCCCCCGGGCTTCGGCGCGGGGTCCGCGCCCGCGCTCGATCCCTCCAACCCGCTCGCCGCCGCCCTCGGCGTCGCGCAGCCTCAAGCGCGTCCGGCCCCGCGCCCGGCCCCGTCGGTGCCTCCCGCGCCGCAGCGCATCGAGGTCGACGAGATCGCCGTCCAAGAGGCGCGTCGCGGCGCGCGAAAGCAGGGTCTGCTCGCCGGGCTCGTGGGCGCCCTCGTGCTCGGCGCGGTGGGCTACATCGCGGGCAACGCGGCCGAGACGAGCGCCGCGCGCAAGCGCAGCGTGAACGACGCCAAGGGCCTCGCCAAGGACGTCGGCGCGGCGCGCGAGACGCTCAAGAAGCTCAACGACAAGGTCGAAGAGGGACGCAAGTCGCTCGGCGAGAACAAGTTCCCCGAGAGCCTGGCCAAGGATCTCGGCGGCATGAACGTCGACTTCGACGGAGGCAAGCTCGCGGGCGTCCGCTTCAGCGGATACAACCAAGAGACCGTCACGCTGCTCTTCGACTTCATCACCGCCGTCGAGGGCATCAACGATCGCCGCGTCGCCACGGCCAACCTCCTCAACCGCCTCGAGAAGCCCCTCAAGGAGCGCTTCGCGGCGGGCGGAAAGTCGACGATCAACCACGTCGTCCTCCTGGGACAGCGCGACCCGTCGTCGAACGCGTTCGCGATCCTCGCGCCGCTCACCAAGCAGATCGAGTTCACCAACCCGCGCCAGATCTCGGTGCCGGCCGACATGACGGCGACCGACCCCACGCGCGGCACCAACGTCACCCTCCCCACGTACAAGGGCGGCGCGATCGACGAGAAGAAGGGCGCCGCGATCTACGTGATCCCCAAGTCCGTCGAGGCCGCGTGCCCCAGCGAGACGGCGGGGCAGGTGCTCCAGCTCGGCGGTCAGCTCGGCAAGTTCGTCACCGAGATCAAGGGCGAAGAAGCCCCCAAGGGTGGCGACGTGATCACCGAGACGAAGCCCGGCCTGCTCGAGAAGGCCGACCGCCTCGTGAAGAACCTCGAGGCCGTCCGCTGACGCCTCGCCGCGCGTGATCGAGAGGTCACGCGCGGCCCGTCAGGTGGGGGGCGCGAGCTCCGGCTCCGACCGCACGATCTCGACCTTGACGATGCGCGTCTCGTCCGCCTCGCGGACGATGAGGCGAAAGCCGTCGAGCGACACGATCGCGCCGACCTCGGGCACGCGCCCGACGCGGTGGACCATCAGCCCGCCGAGCGACTCGAAGTCGCCGTCGTCGGGGAGGCGGCGACCGAGGTGGTGCTCGAGATCGCCGAGCGAGATGGCGGCGTCGGCCACGAAGCGGCCCTCGGCGAGCTTCTGGATAGGGGCGCTGTCCTCGGCGTCGTACTCGTCCTCGATGTCGCCGACGATCTCTTCGATGATGTCCTCGAGCGTGACGAGCCCGCTCGTCCCACCGAACTCGTCGCTCACGATCGCGAGGTGCAGGCGCTTGGCGCGCATCTCGCGGAGGACGCTCAGCGCGGGCTGGGTCTCGGCGACGAACAGCACCGGTTGACGGATGAGCTCCTCGAGCTTGGCCTTTGCCATGCGGCCCTGGTGCACGAGCTCGAAGAGGTCCTTCACGTAGAGCAGGCCCAGGATGTCGTCGAGGCCCTCGCGGTACACGGGGTAGCGCGAGTGGCCCTCCTCGATCACGCGCTCGAGCACCTGCGCCAGCGGCGTGTCTTCTTTGAAGGCCGACATGCGCTTGCGGGGGATCATGACCTCGCGCGCCGTCAGCTCCTTGAACTCGAGCACCTTGCGGATCATCTCCGCGGGCTCCTCGCCGATCGCGCCGGCCTTCTCGCCCTGGGCGACGGCCCACTCGACCTCGGTCTCGGTCATGCGCGCGTCGCCGGCGGGCGCCTCGGGGATGGCGCTGCCCACCCAGCGGGCGAGGGCGGCGAGCGGCTCGGCGATCGGGATGAGGGCCAGCTCGAGCGGGCGCAGCCACCTCAGCGCGAAGCGGCCGATCTGCTCGGGCCTGCGACGGCCGGCCACGCCGCCGATCTCGGCGAAGACCGCGTACGTCATGAGCGTGCCGACGACGGCCGCGAGCGGCCCGAGCACGGGGCCGAAGCCGTCGCTCGCCGTGGCGAAGAGCGGCGCGGCCAGGCTGATGGCGACGACGCGCCCGACGAGCCAGCGCGAGAGGACGCGCTCTCGCGCCGCTGCGTAGCGCGCAAAGCCGGGCGAGTCCGCGGCGAGGACCTGGAGACGGGCCTCGGGAACAGACGTGATGGCCGCGTCGGCCGCGGCGAACAACGATCCGACGGCGGTGGCCAGGACGGCCAGCGCGACGGATCCCAGAGAACCGCTCAACGCTCGGCTGCTCCTTTGCCCCGGTCCCCCCGGACCGCGGCGGGCTTACCTGGAGGGTACTCTCCCAATCGGGGGCTCACGTGCCCACGGTAGCTTCTGTCGGGCTCGGGTTCAACGGGCCCCATGTGGACAACTCTCGCAGGCGTCGGCCGATGGGCCCCCATGACCGTCCGCGCGAAGACCCCCGACACCGCCGCCCCGCCGCCTCGCACCGCCCCCCGAGAGGTTCCCCGTGGGCGCCATCAAGTGCATGAAAAGACTGCGTTTTCAGCCCTGGTTCGGCAGACGCTCGGGGGGCGACGTCCGACGTGCCCCTTCGCGCGTCCGAGCCGCCCGACGGCCGGAGCGGGGACCCCCAAGAGCGCCGCCGGTGCCGGGGCCGAGCCCGCACCGGACGCGAGCGCCGCGGAGCCTCGGGCGCGCCGCTCCGCCCTCGACCCCGACGCCGAGCGAGATCCGGCCGACGAGCGCGCCCCGGCGTTCGATCCGCTCGATCCTTCGACCCGCCAGCTGGCCCAGCTCGGTCACCCGTCGCCCGCGCCCGCCGCGGCGCACCCGCCCGATCCCGCGGGCGTCGCCGGCGCTCCCCCGGCCGTCCCGCCGTCGCTCGAGCACCTGATGCCGAGCGTCGTGCGGCGCATCGCCTGGGGCGGCGACAAGCGCAAGGCGTCGGTGCGGATGGAGCTCGGCGGCGGCCTCGACGGGGCGGTCGTGCTCGTCCACGCCGAGGAGGGCAAGCTGCAGGTGGAGGTCGACGGGCCCGCGGGCGAGGTCGACCAGTTCCGCGAGCGGATCACCGACCGTCTGCGCCGCCGCGGTCTCGACGTCAGCGAGGTGCGCTGACGGCGACGAGCCTCGCGACCGACGGGTTCGCGCGGCGACGCCACAGCACGCCGTCGAGCAGGTAGTGCGTGAGCTGCGGCAAGGCGAGCAGCGGGACCACGAAGGGCTTGAGCGCGTCGAGGTCCCAGCTCTCACCGAAGAGCCACGCGTGGTCGTGCCACACGGCGCGGTCCCACACGAGCTCCTCGGCGAACGCCACGGCCCACAGGAGCCCCACGAAGACGGCGGCGTGGCGCGTGAGGCGATCGAGCGCCGTGCCCGCCACCACCTGCGGAGCGCGCTCCACGCGCTGCCTCGCGTAGGCGCGGACGAGCACGAAATACGGCACGCCGTGGATGAACACGTTCGTGACCGTGAAGGCGTAGTCCGAGTCGAACGTGACGATGCCCACGTACCAGCACGCCGCCGTCGTGACGACCACGAGGTCCTTGCCCGGGTTGGGCCGCGCGCCTCGCAAGAAGGCGGGGAGAGCCTCGGCCCGCCCGTCGCGGTGGGCGCGGCGGACGACCGTCCAGCTCGCGATCGACCGGAGCGCGTAAACGCCGAGCGCGAGCGCCCACGCGGCCTTGGCGACCGGCGCGAGCGTCGACGACACGTGCACCACGTCGCCGGGGAAGAACCACGCGAACCGGCGCGCGTGGGTGTGCCAGTAGAAGAGCGGGTAGAGCGTCGAGGCGTAGATGGCGGCGCCGTCGACCAGCCGGCCCACGGCGTCTCTTTCGCCGTTGCGCGCGCGGTAGAGGGCGATCCAGCCGTACTGTTGCCGCACGAAGTGAAAGATCGCGACGTACGCGAGCGTGCGCCAGAAGGTGAGCTCCCCCACGAGGTGCAACGCCACGCTCGCCGCGAGCCCGAGCGCCGGCACCGCGAGCAGGAGCCGAGCGCGCGCGGCGCGCTCTTCGGGGTCGAGGTAGGTGCGGAACGCCGTCGACCAGACGTGCGCGACGTCGCACAGGATGACCGCCGGGACCCACGCCCAGCCCGGGGTCGTGTCGCCCGAGAGCAAGCCGAGCGCGCCGCCCGCGGCGAGCGCGACGAACGACAGGAGCGCGCTGCCGCCGAACGCCGCGAGGTCGAGCTCGCGCGAGAAGAGCCAGCTCGCCTTCACGTGCGCCCGAGCGCCTCGAGCGCGGCGCGCCGTCCGTGGAAGAAGGCCTCCTCGAAGAGCCCGAGGCCGCTCAGATCGCTCGCGGCGAAGTGGATGCCGCGGAACGGCTCCGCGGCCTTGGCGAGCGCGCCGCCGAAGAAGAGCCCCGGATCGGGCCGCACCATCGCGTGTCCCCAGCGCACCACGTCGGCGCGCTCGACGAGATCGCGGATGTCGGGGTGGGCCTGCGAGAGGTCGGTGAGCGCGACGTCGACCCACTCCTCGCGGCCCGCGCCGTAGAGCTTTCGCCGCGCCGCGCCGGCGTCCTCGTCACAGAGTGGATAGTAGTACGTGAGCACCGTCGGCCCGTGGTCGCGCCCCGACTGGTGTGTCGCGACGACGTAGCCGAGCGAGGGGCTGTCGTAGAGCACGTTGTCCCACGCGAGCATGTGGCTCGCATATCCATGAAATTGCTCGAGCTTCGGTCGCTGGCGGAGCGTGAGGTTGGCGACCATCCACGCGCCGTAGCGGATGCGCGCGATGTGCGGAGGCGGCGCCTCGCGGTACGGGCGGATCGCGACGCGCGCGACCATCTGCGGCGCGGCGAAGATGACGCGCTCGGCGCGGAGCCCTCGCGCCTCGGGCGGCGGACCCAGGCAGGCCACGTCGACGCCGCGTGCGCCTTCGCGTTCCCACGGCACGATGTCGGCGGCGGCGAGCGACGGGCGCAGCTTGGGACGCACGCGCTCGAGCAGGCGCCGGACCAGGTAGCCGTTGCCCTCGGGCCACGTGAGCACAGGCTGCGGGTCGACGCCGGGCGCCCGCGTGCGCGACGCGAAGTAGTGCACCGCCGCCCACGCGCTCGTGTGCTCCGCCTTGGCGCCGAAGTCGTCGCGGCACGCGTAGTCGACGAGCCACCGGACGCGCGGCGACGTGATGCCCTGGGCGTCGAGCCACGCCGCCGCCGTCATGCCGTCGAGGGCGCGCGCGGCGTCGGAGGTGAAGCCGCTCGCCACCGGGACGCTGAAGGCGCGACGCCCGCGCTCGTCGCGCGCGCCCGCGAGATCCTCGATGAGCTTGCGGAACGCGACGAGCTGCGCGCGGTCGTGATCGCTCTCGCCCGCGTGCAGGTAGAGGCCGTCGTGCCACGCGCCGTCCGCAAAGACGCGCTCCTGCGGCTCGCGGCAGAGGTGCTCTTCGCGGAACGTGGGCTCGCCGTCCTTCGTGGTGCCCGTCACGAGCCCCAGCCGCGTGAGGAGGCCGATGAGGTCGGCGTTGTGCTGCATCGGCGCCGTGATGTAGTGCGCGCCCCATGGGTAGCCGCTCGTCGCGTTCTTTCCGGAGCGCGCCGTGCCACCCGCCTCGGACTCGAGCTCGACGATCACGAAGTCCTCGACGCCCTCGTCGAGGAGCGTCCACGCGGCGGACAGCCCCGCGACGCCGGCCCCGACGATCACGACGCGGGCGCGTTCCCACTTGTCGCCCGGGATCTGCACCGCGGCGCCGTCTCGTACGCGGTGGCCGAGCACCTCGGGGCGGAAGGCGAGCTCGCCGTCGGGCACCCGCTTCTTCTTCTTGCACGCCTCGGCGGCGAGCGGCGCGCCGAGCATCGCGGCGAGCACATCGCGGCGCGTGAGCGACATCAGTCCACCGCCCCGAGCACCCACGTCTCGGCGCGCGCGAACGCGACCACGAGCGCCGCGGTGACGGCCGCGCCGGCGGCGTAGTGCGCGCCGCTCCTCGCCGGTCGGAGCAGGGCCGTCGCGCCGAGGGCGACCGCGACGTTCACGAGGCCGAACGCGACGCTCGTACGCACGAGGCCGAGGCGCGGGACGAGCACGAGCGGGAACAGCAGCGACGCCCCCAGGGCGCCCGCGTAGTCGAGCGCGAGCGCGCGAGAGAACGCGTCGGTGCGCCCGCCGGGCGCGTCAGCGGGGGGCGGGGCAGGGGGAGCCTCGTCGCCTCCGTCGCGCCGAGGGGAGAGCAGCGCGATGAGCAGCGGCAGCTCCACGCCGACCAGCGCGCCGATGGCGAAGACCAGCGCGTAGAGCATCGGCCGGAGCGGCACGTTCGCGCCGAAGGCGAGCATCAGGGTGGGCGCGCTCAGGCCCCCGAGCAGCGCGAGGGCGAGCTCGGCCTGGACGAACCGACTCGCCGCGTGCGCCTCGGCGCGGCGCGAGAGCCAGGCGCCCGCGCCCATGGCGAAGAGGTAGGTGCCGAGCACGAGGGCGAACTGCGAGACCGCCCCGCCCAGCAGGTAGCTCGCCACCGTCCCGCACACGAGCTCGTACACGAGCGCGCAGAACGCGACGACGAACACGTTGAGCAGGAGCAGGCGCCTCCTCACGGGCGACCTCCGCGCGGCGCCGTCAGCCGTGGACGGCCGCCGCGACGATCAACGAGATGCCGATGATGACCGAGCCGATGATGATCGCGAGGGCGGTGTTCTGATCCTCCTCGATCTCCTTGCGCATCGAGAAGGGCGAGACCTTGACGATGATGACGAAGGCGATGGCGAAGAGGACGATGCCGACGAGGCTGAAGGCCAGCGCGGAAACGAGGGTCTTTGCGATGTTCTCGAACTGCATGAGGCGTCACCTCCGTGAGCTTTTCGCGGCTTTGCGCGGTTGATTCGGGGCCCGACCTCGCGGCTTGGGCAGAGCACGGCGCCCGAACGCGCGAAGGATCGCGTCGGGCTCCGTGTAGATTCCAAGGGACCACGAGATCTCGTCGTCCGTCCATTCGCATGAGAGCACCCGCGGCGCGCAGACGAAGTCGCACACCTCCGAGGCGTCGCCCACGCGGGCGGGCCAGGGCAGCTCCCCGGCCAGGTAGCTGACCTTCGCGGTCCCGTTGCCGAAGGCGCGGTAGGTCTCGCCGTCATACGTTGCGCGCTCGCCGTCGGCGCTCTCGCGCACGAGCCCGGGCTCGACGGGCGCGACGAAGTTCCAGTGGCCGTCGGCGCACGTGAGCCAGCGCAGGCCGAGCTCGCCCGCGTCGAGCAGGTACTCGTCCCACGTGGCCGTCTCGCCGCCGGTGCGCATCGTGCGCTGCATCACGCCCCGTACCCGCACCTTCGCGCCCGCGAGCGTGCCCTCGGCGCCCACCTCGAGCGCTGGCGCCCCGTCGCGCGATGTTCGCCCGCCCGAGACCGCGACGAGCGGCGCCCCGCCGGGGCGAGGCGTCAGCCCGAGCTTCGTCAAGGTGACTGTTTGCCCAACAAAAACAATGGGTTCGCGCTCGCCGTAGTCGACGGTGGCGCGTCGCCCGTCCCGGCCGGAGAGGTCGGCGTATGCGTACGTGCGCTTGCCGGGGCTCTCGCCGCCCCACGTCTTGAGGCGGATCGCCGTGCCGCGCTCGACCACCGTCCAGTCGAGCGTCAGGCCGCCGCCCACCTCGAGCGCGTCGAAGGGCGGTGCCAGCGCTCCCTCGAAGTAGAGCGTGAGCACACCGAGCGCCTCGGCGAGCCAGCCCACGCGTCCGTCGTCGAACGTGAGGCGCCACTCGTTCCACGTGGCGCCGCCTGCGTTCGACACCTCCGTGCGTGAGCTGAGCACAAAGGGCGCCCCGCGAAATGCTCCGCGGGCCCCCAGCTCGAGGGCCGTCCTGTCCGCCGCGCTACCCGCCATCGCGAACGCAGGCTAACCCCTCGCGTCGGCGCCGACAAACGTCTATCGTCGAACCGCGATGGCGGTGACCAGCGGCAGCTGCCCGAACTGCGGGGGGCAGATCGAGTTCCGTGCCGGCTCCTCGATCTCCCTCGTCTGCAAGTACTGCAAGCACGTCGTCGTCCGGACCGACCGTGACTTCCAGAACCTCGGCAAGATCGCCGACGTCGTCTTCGGCGACACGGCGCTCGCGCCGGGCGATCGGGGCACGTTCAAGGGGCGGAGCTTCTCGGTCGAGGGGCGCCTCGTGCTCCAACACCCCGCGGGCGGGCAGTGGGAGGAGTACTACGTCGTCTTCGCCGGCCAGCCGGCGTGGGTGAGCGAGGCGCAGGGCTTCTGGCAGGTCGTCTGGGCCGCGCAGGCGCCCGCGCCACCGCCGCACCACCTGCAGCCGGGCATGCAGGTGCAGCTCGGGACGCACGGCACGTTCGTCGTGGCCGAGAAGAACGAGGCCACGTTCCTGGCGGGCGAAGGCGAGCTACCGTTCGCCGCCAAGCCCGGGACCAAGCGCCTCTTCGTCGACCTCTCCGGGCCCGGAGGCGGCTTCGCCACGATCGACTACGGCGACGGGACGGGCGCGCCGCAGATCTACGTCGGCTCGCAGACGTCGTTCGCCGAGTTCCAGATCACCGAGCGGGGCGGCGATCGGCCGGCCGCGGCGGTCAAGACCGACGCCATCAAGTGCCCGAGCTGCGGCGCGCCGCTGCCCGTGCTCTCCGCAGGCACCGAGCGCGCGGCGTGTCGGCACTGCAACGCCATCAGCGACGTCAAGCTGCAGCAGGTCGTCGCGCGCCAGGCGCAGGCGCGGCAGGTGCCCGGCATCGAGCTCGGGCGCAAGGGCGTGATGCCGCTCGCCGACGGGCGCGGCATCTACAACCAAGAGTGGACCGTCCTCGGCTACGTCGAGCGCTCGACGGGCGCGCAGGGCACCGACGACTGGTTCGGCTGGCAGGAGTACCTGCTCTACAACCCGCAGCACGGCTACCGCTGGCTCGTCTACGACGAGGGGCAGTTCTACTACATCACCCCGCTCGGCGCGGGCGACGTCGACGCCTCGCGCGCGCCGGTGTTCGTCGTCTTCCGCAACCTCCACTTCCGACGCCGCAACGCGCAGCAGTGCCGCGTCGACTACGTGCTCGGCGAGTTCTACTGGAAGGTCCAGAACGGCGAGACCGTGCAGATGGAGGACTACGAGCACGGTCGCGAGATCGTGAGCGTCGAGCGCACCGCCAGCGAGGTCAACTGGTCGCACGGCGTCATCGTGCCCGTGCCCGTCATCGTGCAGGCCTTCGGCTTCCAGGTGAAGACGTCGCCGTACGGCGCGCCGCCGCCGGCCGCCTTCAACGCGGGCTACACGCCGCCGGCGAGCTCGGGAGGCGGCAGCGGGGTCATCATCGCGCTCGTCATCGTGTTGGTCGTCTTCGTGCTCATGATCGCGGCGTGCGGCGCGTGCTCGAGCGGCTCACGACGGAGCAGCGGCTACAGCAGCAGCGGCTACAGCAGCTCTTCGAGCAGCGGAGGTGTCCGCGGTGTCGGTGGAAGCTCGAGCGGCGGCTTCGGCGGCAAGTAAGCCGGGCCCGCTGACGCCCGCCGAGTGGCTGCTCTACCTCACGGTGGTGGTCATCTCCACGTGCGGGCTCGTCTACGAGCTCGTGGCGGGCGCCGTGTCGACGTACCTGCTCGGCGACAGCGTCACGCAGCTGTCCACGGTCGTGGGCGTGCACCTGTCGGCCATGGGCCTCGGCGCGTGGCTCTCGTCGTACGTCACCGAGCGACCGGCGCAGACGTTCGTGCACTGTCAGCTCGGCGCCGCCCTCGTGGGCGGAGCGTCGGCGCCGGTGCTCTACCTCACGTTCGCCGAGACGTCGCACGTGCGCTTCGTGATGTACGCGCTCGTCACCGTGACGGGCGTGCTCGTCGGCGCGCAGATCCCCCTGCTCGTGCGCGTGCTCCGGCGCCGCGTCGCCTTCCGCGACGTCGTGCCGCGCGTGCTCGCGCTCGACTACGTGGGCGCGCTCGTCGGCTCGGTCGCGTTCGCGTTGCTCGTGCTGCCGTCGCTCGGCGTGATGCGCGCCGGCATCGCGTTCGGCGTGTTCGGCGCGGTGGCCGCGCTCTGGGGCACGTGGGCGCTCGGCACGTCGGTCGAGCCTCGGCCGCTCCGCGTGCGCGCCGGGGTGGTCCTGGCGGTGATGGCCGGCCTGCTCTTCGCGTCGAGCCGCGTGGCGCAGGTGGCCGACGAGTCGCTCATGCTCCAGCCCGTCATGATGACGCGTCAGACGCCGTACCAGCGCATCGTGATGACCCAGCACAAGTCCGGCTTCAACCTCTTCCTCGACGGAAACCTGCAGTTTGCATCGAGTGACGAGTACCGCTACCACGAGGCCCTCGTGCACCCGGCGTTCGCCGTCGCGGCGCGCCGCGCGCGCGTCTTGGTGCTCGGTGGGGGCGACGGGCTCGCGGTGCGCGAGATCCTGCGCCACCCCGAGGTGTCCGAGGTCACCCTCGTCGACCTCGACCCGGGCATGACGTCGCTCTCGCGCGACACGCCCGTGATGAGAGATCTCAACCGCGGCTCGCTCTCCGATCCGCGCGTCACCGTGGTCAACGACGACGCCATGGTGTGGGTGGCGGCGACGTCCGGTGGCGTACAGTCGGACGCGCCCGCGTCTGCCGCCGCCGCGCCCGAGGGTCGACCGCCGGGCTCCCAGACCGACGGCACGTACGACGTCGTCATCGTCGACTTCCCCGACCCGAACAACTTCGCCCTCGGCAAGCTCTACACGGTGCGCTTCTACAAGCTGCTTCGTCGTCGGCTCGCCGAGGGCGCGGCCGTCGTGGTGCAGAGCACCTCGCCCCTCGTCGCGCGTCAGTCGTTCTGGTGCGTCGTCCGATCGATGGAGGAGGCGGGCTTCTTCGTGCGGCCCTACCACGCGTTCGTCCCGTCGTTCGGTGAGTGGGGCTTCGCGCTGGCGCGCCTCGGGTCGTTCGAGGTGCCGCGCGAGGCCCCGGGCGAGCTCCGGTGGCTCACGTCGGCCATCTTGCCGTCGCTCTTCGAGATGCCGCCCGACATGGCGCGCGTCGACGTCGAGCCCAACCGCCTCAACAACCAGGCGCTCGTCCGCTACTACGAGGCGGAGTGGCAGCGCTGGGCGCGCTGATCGGTCAACACTCGGCGAGCACGCGCATCGCGTTGCCGCGCAGGATCTTGCCGATGGCCGCCTCGCTCACCCCGGCCTCGAGTAGGGCGTCGGTCAGCAGCGGCAGCCCGCGCGGGTCCTTGAGATCGTTCGTCGGCACGATGAATCCGTCCCAGTCGCTGCCGAGCGCGGCGCCCTCTTCGCCCACGACGTCGAGGATGTGGAGCATGTGCTTGACCACCGGCGCGAGGCCGTCTCCCCCCACGAAGCGCGGGCAGAAGATCACGCCGACGCAGCCGCCCTTGTCGGCCACGGCGCGCAGCTGCTCGTCGTCGATGTTGCGCCAGTGCTCGAAGGCGCCGAGCACGCCTGTGTGACTGACCATCGGCGGCTTGGTCGCGATGCGACACGCGTCGAGGAAGCCTCGCTTGTTGATGTGCGCCAGGTCGACGATGACCCTCGCGGCCTCGCACCGGCGCACGAGCTCGAAGCCCCACGGCGTGAGGCCCGTCGCGTCGTCGCGCCCGCGCCCGTACGCCGGGAAGCCGGCCTCGTTCGCGCTGAAGTGCAGGAGGCCGATGTAGCGCACCCCCCGCCGCGCGAACGCGTCGACGTTGTCGAGATCGCCCTCGAGCGCGTGCGCCCCCTCGATGCCCAAGAGGGCGCCCATCACGTCGTCGCGCCGGCAGGCGTCGACCTCGTCGGCCGTCCGCACCAGGCGGAGCCCGTCGGGCTTGCGCGCGATCTGCGCGTCGAGCTGATCGATCTGCTCGTGGACCACGCGGGCCATGCCGCGGACGCGGTCGGCGAGGGGCAGGGACACCAGGCCGAAGAACTGCGCGCCCATCCCGCCCTCGCGCATCCTCGGTACGTCGACGTGGCCTCCCAGCGCCGCGCGCGGCAGCGGGGGCTCGTGCGCCTTGTGCAGGTCGTAGCCGATCCAGCGCGCCCACATGAGCGTGTCGGCGTGCAGATCGATCGCGGGGTGCGCTTCGTGGATGGCCTGCGCCTCCGGGCTTCCGAGCATGCGACCATCTTCCGTGGCCCGGAGCCCCGTCGCAAGAAAGCTCTTCGTTAGTCACAAAAAGTCATAGACTTACATCTTATTCTTGATATTTCCGATGCGTGAATTAGATCAGGGGTGTGCTCAAGCTCTCGAGCAAGTGCCGCTACGCGGTGCGCGCGGTGTTCGACGTGGCGTTCCACGCGCCCGCGCCCGCCCTCGTGCGCGACATCGCCGAGCGGCAGCGCATCCCGCTCCGCTTCCTCGAGCAGATCTTCGGCGATCTCAAGCGCGCAGGCATCGTCTCGTCCAAGCGCGGACCGCGCGGCGGGTTCGTGTTGGCCAAGGCGCCCGAGCAAGTGCGCCTGGGCGACGTGGTCCGGGCGGTCGAGGGCCCCATCTCGACCGCGCCGCCCAAGCGGGCACGCGGAGAGCTGCGCGAGGTGCCCGAGCTCTTCTTGTGGGACCTGACGCGGTCGGTGGAGCGCTGCTTCGACGAGGTCACGATCGGCGACCTGTGCGCGAGCGAGGGCGCCCGCGCCCTGCAGAGACCCCCCGGAGGCACGTATGTCATCTGAGCGTGGGATGAGCATCCCCCGGCCGGAGGCGCGCGCGTGATCGTCGAGTCGATGCTCGAGCTCGTGGGGGCGACGCCCCTCGTCCGGATCCGCCACGGTGGCGACGGGCGCGCGGCCGTCTTCGCCAAGATGGAGCACCTCAACCCGGGCGGGAGCGTCAAGGACCGCATCTGCAAGGCCATGATCGAGGACGCCGAGGCGCGTGGCGTGCTCAAGCGGGCCCGCGACAGCCGCGCGCCCGGGCCCTCGGGGGCGCCCGCGGTCGACGAGCCGCGCGGCGTGGTCGTCGAGCCGACGAGCGGCAACACGGGCATCGGGCTCGCGTGGATCTGCTCGGTCAAGGGCTACCGCTGCATCCTCACGATGCCCGAGAGCATGAGCCTCGAGCGCCGGCAGCTGCTCGCCGCGTACGGCGCCGAGATCGTGCTCACGCCCGCCGAGGAGCAGATGGATGGCGCCATCGCGCGCGCCAAGGAGATCGCCGCGTCGACGCCGGGGGCGTTCATGCCCCACCAGTTCGACAACCCGGCCAACCCCGACGTGCACGCGCGTACGACGGCCCGAGAGATCAAGGACGCCATGGACGGCCTCGCGGTGCACGCGTTCGTGGCGGGCGTGGGCACGGGGGGCACGGTGAGCGGTGTGGGGCGCGAGCTCAAGGCGGCGTTCCCCAGCGCCAGGGTCGTCGCCGTCGAGCCCGAGGCGTGCGCGACCATCTCGCGCGGCGAGCGGGGACCCACCAAGATCCAAGGGCTCGCCGCGGGCTTCGTGCCCGGCAACTACGACCCGTCGGCGGTCGACGAGGTGCGCACGGTCCGTGACGTCGACGCGTGGCGCGCCAAGGTCTCGCTCGCGCAGCGCGAGGGCCTGCTCGTCGGCATCAGCGCGGGCGCCAACGTGCACGTCGCGGCCGAGATCGCGCGCGAGCTCGGTCCTGGCAAGAACGTCGTCACGATCCTGTGCGACACGGGAGAGCGATACTTCAGCCTCGAAGAGCACTTCGCCGGGGTCGCGCCGTGACGCGCCTCGCCGACGCGCGCGTGCTCGTCGTGGGCGTGGGCGGTCTCGGCTGTCCGGCGGCGCTCGCGCTGGCGCTCGCGGGCGTGGGGACGCTCGGGCTTGTCGACGACGATCGCGTCGACGCGAGCAACCTGCACCGGCAGATCCTCTTCGGCGAGGCCGACGTCGGCGAGCCCAAGGTGTCGGTCGCCGCGAAGGCCCTCGTCGCGCGCGCGCCATCGCTGCGCGTCGAGCCGCACGACGCGCGCCTCACGCCGCGCAACGCGCGCGAGCTGGTGCGCGGGTACGATCTCGCCATCGACGGCTCGGACAACTTCGCCACGAAGTTCTTGCTCGCCGACGCGTGCGCCCTCGAGCGGCGCCCCGTCGTCCATGGCGCGGCCATCCGGTGGCACGGCACGGCGCTCGCAGTCTCGGCGGAGGGCGCGCCCTGCTACCGCTGCCTGTTCGAGGACTTGCCCGAGGGTGAGGCGGCCACGTGCGACTCGGCCGGCGTGGTGGGCCCCGTGGTCGGCGTCGTCGCGGCCGCGCAGGCAGACCTCGCCATCTCGCTGCTGACCGATCTCGTGGTCGCCGGTGAGCTCGTCACTTTCGACGGGCTCGCGATGACCGCCCGGCGTCGCACGGTGCGCCCGCGCCGCGGCTGCGCCCTCTGCTCCGAAGACCGGAGCATCGCCTCGCTCACGACCTCTCGCTACGTCGCACAGGCGGCGTGCGAAGCATGAACCACAAGAGCCATCGACGGAGGAATGAACATGGACACCTTGGTTAGAATTCCCGCAGCGCTGCGCAGCTTGACCGGCGGCGCCGACGAGGTCTCCGCCGAAGGCGGCACGGTGGGCGCGGTCATCGAAGATCTCGAGCGCCGTCACCCCGGGCTGCGCGACCGGCTGCTCGACGAGAAGGGCGTGCGCCGCTTCGTGAACATCTACGTCGGAGAAGAAGACGTGCGCTTCACCGGCGGGCTCGCCACCGAGCTCAAGAGCGGCGACCAGATCAGCATCGTGCCCGCGATCGCCGGCGGATGACGCGCGTGGCCGTCGATCTCCTGCGTCACGGGCGGCAGGTCCGTCTGCGAGAGGTGGGCGTCGCGGGGCAAGAGCGCCTCGCGGCGACGCACGCGCCCCTCGGGGGTGACGGCGAGGCGCGCCTCGTCGAGCGGGCGTACCTGCTCGCGGCGGGCGCCCAGGTGCGCGACGGCGCCGATGCGGACGCGCCGCCGTTGCCCGCGGCGTGGGCGTCGCTCGGGCTCCGCCACGCGGGGCCGCTCGAGGTCGGCGAGGGGGCGATGCGCGCGCTCGTCGCCTTTCGAGGTGCCGTTCTCTCCGCGACGCCAGGGGAGGGCTGAGTGCGCGCCGCCCGGAGGATCGAGTCGGTGCTCGACGCCGTGGGCGACACGCCGCTCGTGCGGCTGCGCGTCGTCACGCGTCGCGCGCCCGATGTGCCCGTCTACGCCAAGCTCGAGTTCGAGAACCCGGGAGGGAGCGTCAAGGATCGCGCGGCCCGTCGCATGATCCTCGACGCGATGGCCGACGGCCGTCTGACGCGCGACAAGATCTTGATCGACTCGACGAGCGGCAACACGGGCGTGGCGTACTCGCTGTTCGGCGCGGCGCTCGGGCTGCGCGTCCGGCTCGTGATGCCGTCGAACGTCTCCAAGCCGCGCAAGGACATCGTGCGCGCGTTCGGGACCGAGATCGTGTGGAGCGATCCCCTCGAGGGGTCCGACGGCGCCATCCGCGAGGCGAAGAAGCTCGTCGACGCCGATCCCGACGCGTACTTCTATCCGGATCAGTACTCCAATCCGTCGAACCCGCGGGCGCACTACGAGGGCACGGGCGCGGAGATCCTGCGCGACCTCGGCGACCGCGTGACGCACTTCGTCGCGGGCTTGGGCACGAGCGGCACCATGATGGGCACGGCGCGGCGCCTCAAGGAGCACCACCGGCCGATCCGTTGTGTCGCGGTGGAGCCCGACTCGGCGCTGCACGGGCTCGAGGGCCTCAAGCACATGGAGTCGAGCCTCGTGCCTGCCATCTACGACGCGTCGCTGCACGACGAGGTGCGCCGCGTCTCGACCGAGGACGGCTGGGACATGGCCGACGCGCTCGCGCGCGAGGAGGGCATCCACGTGGGCCACTCGTCGGGCGCGAACGTGTTCGCCGCCGTGAAGCTCGCCGAAGAGCTCCAGGCTCGCGAGGAGCCGGGGTGCGTCGTGGTCATCGTGTGCGACCGCGGGGACAGGTATTTTTCGCCGATGAAGTGGGAGAAGACCTATGTCTGGTGACTCCGACGCGCCGTGGGCGCGGGGGGATCTGCGCCTGCCGCGGGCCCTGCTCGAACGCATCGACGAAGAGGCGCGGGCCGCGTACGGGCGCGACGAGGAGAGCTGCGGCGTGCTGACCGGGCCGGCTGACGACGCGCGGCTCGTCGACGATCTCGTCGCGCTCGAGAACCGCGCGAACAAGCTGCACGCGCTCGATCCCGAGACCTACCCGCGCACGGGGCGCATGTACTTCGACATCGACCCGCTCAAGTTCGAGCGGCTCATCGACGCCGGTGCGGCCGCGGGTCGGCCCGTCAAGGTGCTTTACCACTCACACCTCGACGTGGGCGCGTACTTCTCGGAGACGGACGCGCAGGCGGCGACGATGGGCGGAGACGCCCCGACGCACGCCCTCGCGTACCTGGTCACGAGCGTGCGGGCGGGGCAGGTCGACGACCGAAAGCTCTTCGTCTGGGACGCCGCGTCCCGGGGCTTCTTGGAGTCGAAGCTCACCGTCGAGTGAGCGTGGTACGCTGGCCGTTCGTGCGCCGCTTCGTTCGCATCACCGTGTCGTTGGGCGCGCTCGCGTGCGCGTGGGCGCCGGGCGTGGCTCGCGCCGACCTGCGCGAGCTGGCAGGACGCGTGAACGAGCAATGGGCCCGCGCGGGCGCGCGCACGGTCGCCCTCCCGTCGCGGTTCATCTACGACGACGAGAGCTTGCTCGTGCCGGTGCCTCCGCCGGCCGAGGGCGACGGTGCGTGTACGCACGTCGCGATCATCGGTTCGCGCGGGATGAGCTTTCGGGCGCGACTCTCGGACGCCTCGACCGACCCGCTCGACGAAGAGCCGGGCGCGCGGGCCTCGAGCCTGGCCGGCGTGCTCGAGCTCCAGCGGTGCGGGGGCAAGGCCGTGCGTCACGTCGCCATCACCAGCGCGGCCGGTCGCGGCGCCCTCGAGATCGTCGTCGGCCGCGTGCGCGGCACGATCCCGAGCCTGGCGAGCGTCGTGCCCGAGCGGACCGGCGGCGCACTGCCCGCGGCGCCCGAGCCGGGAAATCTCCCCATTGTCGTCCCGGCGTCGGGTCGCGCCGACTCGGCCGAGGCCCGCGCGCGGCTCGACGGCGGGCGCGTCGCGGCGCGCGAGATCGCGCGGCCTGGCGAGGACGGCAACGGCGAGATCGAGATGGTGCTCACGCCCGGATGTCACCGGCTCGAGCTCTTCGCCGTGGAGCTCCGCGGCAAGTCGCGCGTGCGCTTCGACGTCGACGCCGAGATGCGCCACGCCGCCGACGGCGCGCTGCTCGCGAGCGATCGCACCGAGGCGCCGGACGCGCGGCTCGAGGCGTGCGTCGGCGAGCCGACGCCGGTGGGGGTGGTGTTCGTCGGCGCTCCGCCCAGGGGGCGCGTGCTCGTGAGCCAGTCGACCTGGCCTCTGCCCGCGCGCCTGCCGCCGCTGTGGGGCCCCGTCGTGCGTAGCCACATGGCGCGAGCGCTGTTCCAGCGGCACGTGGCGGTGCCTCCCGACGAGCCGGTCTTGATGGTGCAAGGGGGCGCCGGGACCACGCCCGTGCGCGCGCCGGGCGAGGTGGGCGCCTGCTACGTGGCGGTGGTGGGGCTCACGCACGGCCAGGTGCGCGCCTTCGAGCTCCGCGCGCGCATCGGCGGTCGCGAGTCGACCGACGATCGGGGCGCCGCCTTCGAGGCCGCTCTGACGTCCTATTGCGTGTATGCACATGAAAAGGTGTCCCTCGAGGTCCAAGCGCGCGGCGCGGGCCTGGCGTGGGCGCTCGCGGTCTTCAGGGTGAGGAGCGCGGCGTGGCCTCCGTGAAGCGCGCCGCGTTGCTGTCTCTCGCCGTGATGGCGTGCGGTCCCCGCGCGGCGCCCGGTGCGTCGCCGGGCGCGGAGCCGCTCGGGGCGCCACGCGTGACCCAGGGCGCGCTCGACGGCTCTCCACTGCTCGGAGATCTCCCCGCGCGTGTCCGCGCCGCCGGCGGCGGGCCGCTTACCATCGTCGGCCAGGGGCCGCTCTCCGAGGGCGAGCGCGTGGGCGCGTTCGTCGACGTGCCGATGGCCACCTGCCTCCTGCTCTACGCGCGCGGTGCGTCGTCGATCGAGGACATCGATCTCGCCGCGTACTCCGAGGACGGCAATCCGGTCGCCGTCGACGAGGGACGCGACCCGCATCCGACCCTGCTCGTGTGCCCGCCGCACCCCGATCGCGTCTACGTGTCGGCGCACTCGTCCACGGGCGAGGGGCTCGTCGTGGTGGCCGCCCAACTGGTGCCGCGTGACGCCTCGCGCGAGGTCGCGCGCGTCGCGGGCGCGAGGGGAGCTCTCGGCGGAACGCCGCGGACGCCGGAAGCCTGGCCCGGCCTCGACTTCGCAGTGCGGACCCACCGCGCGGCGCTCGGCGGCGCGTGGACCGAGGCGCGCCGGGTGGCCGTCACCGTCGACGCGAGGCTCGTGAGCACCCTCGCGCTGCAGGTCGAGCCCGGCGGATGCACGGCGGCCCTCGTCGTGCCCGACGACGACGTGGCGATCGTGGACCTCGAGGCGATCGACGACAGGGGGAGCCTCGTCGCGCGCGCGCGCGAGGGCAACGGGGCGCGGGCGGTCGTCGTGTGCTCGCGAGAGAGCTTCTCGGGCGCGCTCGAGATCCGCCCGCACGTCGGTCGCGGCATCGTGGCCGTCGTCCTCTCGCGCGGCCGCATGGACGGCGCGGGTGACGGCTCGGGTCGCGTCGACGTCGCGTGGCACGGCACGAGGCTCGACCTCGAAGCGGCCAAGCGCTCGCGGAGCGCGTTGCTCGGAAAGGCCGGCTACGGGAGCCCGACGTCGAGTCGCGCCGGCAAGTTGCTGCTCGGGGCGCGCAGCATCGTCAACGTCGACGCACCGCGCGGCGCCGCGTGCTCGCGCATCGACGTGGTGGCCGGCGCGCCGCTCGCGCTCGTCGAGGCGCGGGCGTCCGACGACGCCGGCGCGTTGCTCGGCGAAGGCGAGGGGGCCGACGGCGCGGTCCTCTACGCGTGCGGGCGCAAGGCTCGACTGGACCTCGCGGCGGTGGGGCGTCCGGGGCCGTACGCCGTGATGGTCCGCAACGAGCCGTGGACCGACGCGGCGTTCGCGTCGCACCCGCTCGCGGCGTCACGCATGCTCGCGCGCGCGCTCGCGGGCCCCACGCCGTGGGGCGTGTCGGGCGCGGTGCACGCCGTCTCGCTCGACGCAGGCCACGTGACCTCGCACGCGGCGACGGTCCCTCCGTCGCGCTGCGTGCGCGTCTACCTCGGTGTGGAGGGCGACGGCACCGGCATCGAGCTGCGCGCGTACGACGTCGTGAGCGGCGAGGAGATCGACAGGTCCAACGCCCAGACCAGCGGCGAAGTGCGCGCGTGCGCGACGTCGACGGCGCGCTCGGTGCGGTTCGAGGCGCGCGCGACGACGGGCAAGCTCTCGGGTGTGCTCGGCGAGCGGTGGAGCGGTCGCTGAGGCGGTCGCCATGTCTTGACCGATCGCGCGAGCGACGCTTCTATCGCGCACGGTGACGATGGTGAGCACGCGCCACAAGACGGCCAAGCCTGCCGCGGCGCTGGCGCTCGCGCTGTCGGCCGCCGCGGGGGCGTGTGGCGCCTTCCGCTCGGAGCCGCCGCCGCCTCCGGAGCCTGCCGTCGACGCTGCGGCGACGCCGGTGAACGACGCGGGCTCCGACGTCGGGACCGCTCCCCGCGCCGACACGCGGTGCGGCTACCGCACGTGCCCGTCCGATCTCACGTGCTGCTTGCCTCTCGACGAGGGGCTGGACGCCGGCTGCGTCGACCGGCGGACCGTGTGCGGGCCACGCTACGGAGAGGTCCTCTGCAGTGATCCCACAGCGTGCGCGCCCGGCGAGGTCTGCTGCGTGACGGCGACCCGCGGGGCGGGGCAGCAGACGTTCGAGATCACGCGCGCCTTCTGCGTGGCGGCGGACGCGTGCCCCGACGCCGAGCTGCAGCATCGGCTCTGCGCCCTCGGCGAGGCTTCGCATTGCCCCGGTCAGGCGTGCAAGCCGTACACGCGCGACGTCAACGGCCAGCGCCAGGACCTCACCGTCGTGCCCGCGGGCTACGCGATCTGCCAGTAGCCCGTCACCGCGCGTCCGCCTTCGCAGCGTCGCGCGGACGTCGCGCGCCTCAGCCCTTCGGCGAGAAGCCGCGGAGCGCGTCGTCGGCGCGATCGCGGTCGACGCCCTCGACGCAGATCGGACGGCCGGTGCGTGACACGAGCGTGACACGGCACCGTCCGCGCGCTCCCGGCAAGAGGGTGCCGAGCACGAAGTCGGCGCCGATCCCGATGACCACCAGCGCGAGCCCCGCGAGCAGGAGCGAAGGGGAGGCGGCGCGGACGCCGTCGGACAGCGTGCGTACGCCCACCCAGCTCCCCAGCGCGAGGGCGAACAGGCCCGCGTAGAACGCGAGCCGTGGGTAGCGCACCTCGCGGGCGAAGCGCACGACGTCGGCCCGCGTCACGCGCTCGTCGGACTCGCGCAGCGTGCGCCCGAGCAACTCGGTCTTGGTGCGCACGCGCGCTCCCGCCTCGTCGAGGGTGACCTCGGTGGGCCGCTTGTACGCCAGCGCGACGCGCGCGAGCAGGCGCGCCGCGTGGATGAAGAACAGCACGCCCGTCACGCCGAGCAGCGCGGTCCACACGAGGCCGCGAGGTGGGCTCGCGAGCTCTCCTTCGATGCGGACCTCGCCTGCGGGCTCCGCGCGCGTCTCGAGCAGCCGCCGCAGCGCCGGATCGCGCAGGGCCGGTGCGATCCGCGCGCACTGAGCTGCCGCGGCCGCGGACGACGAGCCGACGAGGGCGACGCACCCGAGCACCGCCTCTGCGCGCGTGGTCGAGCCTCCACGTCCCGCGTCGAAGCGACGCACGCGATCGGCGACCGCGACCCAGACGTCGGCCGCGTCCTCACCGAGCGCGCGATCGAACAGCTCGAGCGCGTCGTACGGCGTGCTCGCGGCGAGCCAGAGCGCGTCGGCCACGAGGCGATCTTCTTCTTCGGGCGTCTTGCGCGGGGTCTCGGCGAGCACGTGGCCCAGGAGCGCCGCCGCGAGCGCGCGCTCGGCTTGCGTCTCGGGGCTCTCGAGCGCGGCGAGCACGTTGCCGAACGGCGTGTCGAGATCGGCTCGCGTCACGCCGAGCTCGTCGGCGATCTCCCGTGCACGGGCGCCGAGCCCGTCGACCGTCCGCGCCTCGATCGCGTGTCCGAGCGCGCGACGACCGAGCGCGACGATGTCGCCGAGGCGCGCGTTCTTTCCGAGCGCGTCGTACGCGGCGCGTGGCTCGACCCGCTCCTGGGCCGCCACGTCCATCGTGCTGGACGTAGGGAAGTGTGGTCGCCCGCTGCCCGAGGGGCGCGCGCTCTTTCGAGCGGCCGGAGCCTGCGCGTCCGCCGCCTCTGCGGCGTCACTCGGGGAGGCTTCGCGGGCTTCTGCCTCCGCGATCGCCGCTCCGCTCGGCCGCCGTTCTTCCGACGTCTCCGCCATGGGCTCTCGGCTTTCGTCTACCCGAACGCCCGTGCGAAGACCACTATTTCGTCGCCGCGAATTTGGCCACGACGGCGGCGATGCGATACCGGACGGAGGTGGGCACGCGCCGCGAGGCGCGCACGCCCAGAGCGGACCGCGTCCGCGCGTTCACGAGCGGGCTCAGCACCGCCCCGGAGGAGCGATGAAGACCAAGGCCGAGATTCTGGGGGAGCTTCGATCGATGTTGGGTGACGTGTTCACCGCGAAGGCGTCCGGTGAGTCGTACGGCCGCCTGGCGCGCGCCCACGGGTACGTGGACGGCTACATGCGCGCCCTGCTCGACGCGGGGTTCGTCACCAAGGGCGAGCTGGTCGAGGTCGTGAACGCCGAGCGCGAGAAGTCGAGCGGGCCCGCCATGCGACCGCTCGCGGAGCTGTCGGACGCCGACGCCGTCGTCGCGGCCTGAGCCCGCGCGATCCGCGGCCGTGAGGCGGCGGGCGCCGCGGCTCGACGTCGCGACGTCGCCGCGCTCACGCGCGAGCGCTCTCAGGGCTCGACGATCGCGACGTCGCCGAGGATGTCTTTGCTGACCTTGTCGGTCGAGCGCCAGAAGTTGGCGATCTTGTTCTCACCCGGGATCATCTGCGGGAAGAAGCCCGCGAAGCGCCCCGGCTGAGAGATCGTGCGCAGCGTCCACTTGCGCGTGGCCCCCGCGGGCGTGCCCGTGGCGAGGCGCAGCGTGCCGGCCGTGGCGTCCTGATAGACGATGCGCACGACGTCGCCGTCGACGCGGATGCTCGAGTCGTCACCGACGACGTGCTTGCCGTCGGGGAAGGGCTTTCCGTCGACCTGCGTGCCGTCGTCGACGATCTCGCTCCGTCCGACCACGCCTCCCTCGAGGGAGATGTAGCGGAGCGACTCGTCGAAGCCGTTGACGTAGCTGACGTGCCACTTGGCGCCGGTGATGGCGAGCGAGGCGCCGATGCCGACGTCGCCGGTGTCGATGGCCGTGTTCTGCGGACGCGAGCCCGTCTCGCCGTCGAGGATGAGGCGGTCGTACTTTCCGCCCTTCTCGATGAGCGCGACGAGGTTGCCGTGCACGCGGTCGTACACGACCATCCCGCCGGGCGCCGCGCTGATGTAGTCGCCGAACGCGTTGGGGTAGGTGACCACCGACGCGGGATCGCGCACGGCCGAGCACGTCGCCTTGTCGCCGATCTTCACGCACTTCTGGCCCGACCCGCAGTCGGGCGTGCAGCCGGCGACCGCCGACTGGCAGGCGCCGGTGGCCTTGATGCAGAACTGTCCGCCGGGGCAGTCGCCACGGCACGGGCCGCCGTCCTCGACCGCCGCGTCCTCGAAGCGCCAGTCTCCGGGCTCGCGCGGCAGCTCGCTGTTGGCCCGCGCGACGACGACCTTGGAGCGCGTGGAGCCGTTGCTGCCGGGCTCGAGCAAGAGGAACGACACCGTCGGCTTGCCGTCGACGAGGATCATCTTCGAGTAGCGCCCCGCGTCGGTGTTCGGCGCCTCCTTGAGCACGTACGACTTCCAGCCGTCGTCTTTGAAGGCGAACTTGAGTCGCTTGTTGGTGGCGTCGTAATAGCTGACCATGGGCTTTTCGCCCGCCATCTGGATGCTGGTCCACAGGCCGACGTTGTCGCCCGAGTCCGTCTCACCGCGGCGCCAGCCGCCGGGGTAGTGCTCGGCGCAGCCCTCAGCGCGCGGGGGGAGGCCGTCGACCGTCTCCCACTGCACGGCCTGCTTGCCGGAGTCGTAGCGGCCCACGATGAGGTCGCCCCAGAGCATGCTCTCTCCCGTGGCGAGCAGCGCGTCGTTGTAGCCGGCGACCCAGATGCTGTCGCCTGCCTTGGCGACCGACAGGTACGCGCCGGTGAGGCCCTGCGGCAACGCCTCCTTGCACTCCTGTCGGCAGTCGGCGCCGCACCCCTCGGGCGCGCCGTCCTCGCTACCGCACGCGCAGCCCTGGCTGGTGGCGGCCACGGCCGTCGTGACGCCGAGCGCCATCGCCGCGAGCTTGATGCGCGAGGGCGCGTCGGGGCGGACCGCGCGACGACGGCGCGCCGCGAAGAGGCCGAGCACGCCGAGCACGCCGAGGGTGAGCGCCACGGGACCGCGCGCGGGCGCCTGACCCGGCGTGGAGCAGCCGCAGCCCGAGCCCGCCGCACCGATGCTGGTGTCGCCGCGACCGCGGATGAGCGGCTGCGAGATCTGCGCGACGTTGCCCTCTTCGTCACGCACCTCGACGTCGAGCGTCTCCTTGCCCGAGACGTCGATGTCGCCGAGCTTCGAGAGCGGGCCCCAGTCGCTCCACGCGCCTTCGTCGGCGCGGTAGCGGCCGACGAGCGCCTCGGTGTCGGACACGACGTCCCACGCCTTGACGGCCGCCTTGGAGCCCTCGCGCTTGACCTCGACGAACGGCGCGAGCGCGTCGATCGTGAAGGGGATGGCGGCGGGCGTCGCGTCCTCGGTCTCGGGCATGCCCACGACGCGCGACGTCACGTAGAGCACGTGGCGACCCTGGAAGAAGAGGTAGTCGTCGCGGATCTCGAGCTGCTTGGCCGTGGACCACGCGCTGCGCGTGCTCTTGTCGATCCAGTAGCTGTACTCGACGAGGCGCTGACCGTCGTCGAGCGAAGAGGCGACGTCGACCGTGAGCTTCGGGCCGCGCGTGCGGTCGAGCGTGGCCAGGCGCATCGCGTCCTTGTCGACCTGCTTGCCGACGAGCTTGGCCTGCGTCGTCGACTGGCCGACGGCGGCCGTGGTCTTCGAGAACGTGGCGAACATCGCGAGGAAGTCGTCCTGGCCCTTGGTGAGCTTCTTGAAGCTGTTCACCTCGAGGTTCAGTCCGAGCGACGCGGTGGCGCCCGAGATGTCGATCGGCGAGAAGCCGCCGCCCACGAGCTGACCGGAGAGGCCGCCGAGCAGCGGGGCGAGCGCGCCCGCGATGAGGTTCGGGTCCTCGAGCAGGAGCTCGGAGTTGGACACGGACGGGTTGGCGATCTTGATCTCGCCGAGCACCGGCGTGATGCCCGCCTTCGACGCCTGGAGGTTGACCGGCACGCTCAGGTCACCTTGGAAGGTGAACGCGCGCACGAAGCGATCGTAGCTCCACACGTAGAAGTCGATCGCGAACTTGGGCAGCCCGATGCGGAGCAGCGGGTCGGCGTTGACGTCTCCGCCGCCGCCGATCTGCAGCGTGGGAGGCGCCTGCGGTCGCGTCGCGATGGCGACCGCCGCGTCCTTCTGCTCGAACGTGAGCTTCTTGAGCGACGGGATGATGAGGCTCACGAGGCCGCTCTTGAGCAGGTCGACTTGCTCGGTCGACACGCCGAGGCACAAGAGGCCGCTGCGGTACACGCTGGTGAGCGTGTAGTCGAGGAAGCGCCCGGCGAGCGCCACGCCGAGGTGCGGGCTCGTCGCGGTGTCGGGGTTGGTCGGCGCGAGCTCGTCGGGGATCGGGATCCCGGTCGGGAGCTGCGGCGGGTCCGAGAGCGGCACGCACTTGCTGACGGGCTGCGGGATCGTGCCGCCGACCATGCCGAGCGTCATGCCGTTGGGCGTGTGGCCCTGGTAGCCCTGGTTGTCGGCGGGCAGGCGCGGCGCGGGGTCCATGCTGCCGCCGGCCGCGAGGCCGAAGTCGAGGCCGCCCGCGGTGCCGGGCGAGATGCTCTTGAGGAAGCCGCCGAGGTCGATGTGCGCGTCGGTGCCGAGGAGCATGGGCACGCACTGCGTCGGCGCAGAGTTGTAGACGCAGTGCTTGTTGGCCGCGTCGGGCTTGCTGCCGTCGGGGCAGGGCGGGTTGAGGTTGGGCGCGGGCGCGGTGCAGAGCGCGTCCTTGAGGATGCCCTTGACCTGCCCGTCGAGGCCGCCCTTGATCGCGTTGACGATCGTGTTCTTGATGAACCCGGCGTTGAGGACGGGGTTGCAGATGTTGCCCGCGATCGGGATGTTGCTGAGGATCCCGCAGTCGGCGCAGATGCGGACGTCGCTGCCGCTGATCGCGTCGAGGTCGATGACGGCGTTGTCGACGTCGATCTTGGTGTAGCCGTCGCGCGGGGCCGTCGTCTCGGCCACGAGCGGGATGCGGATCTTGACCGGAAGCGCCTTGGGCTGGACGCTGACGCGCTCGGACTTGGGGCCCGTGCAGGTGCCGTTGGAGCCGTAGCCCACGTGCAGCGTGAGCGCGGGGCCGGGGTTCACGTCGGCCGCGACGGGGGTGTCGTCGAGCTGGAGCGGGATCGTCGCCTGGATGAACAGCGCGTCGGGCGTGACCGCGTCGATCTTGAACGTCGACGCGCCGATGTTCACCTCCGCGGTGCATCGGGGCGGGTTGGCGTTCGGGTCGGGGCCGCCGGGGCAGATGTCGGCGATGAGGTCGAAGTCGATGATGACCGAGAACGCCGGCTTCTGCTCGATGTGCGTCGTCGGGATCGGGATCGTCATCTTGCCGCCGGGCGCGTTCGTGAGCTTCGACGCGATCGCCGGCAGGCTCGTCGACACGAAGTCGAGGCCCGGCTTCGACACGCGAACGCTCGCGGCGTTCTCGATGGCCTTCTCCTTGGGGAAGCCGCCGGGCAGAGGCGTGGTGCCTCCGCATCCGCCGCAGCCCGAGGAACAACCGCCGCCGCTGCACGAAGCGACGAGCAAGAACAAGACGACTCCGAAGATGCGACGAACGAGTCCGCCGCTGCTCCGGCCCCAGCCGCACATGCGATCAAGCATCGAGTCCTCCCATGACATCTCGCGACGGGACCCAGCCGTCGCTTGCGCGCCGAAGCCGCCATCACCGGCCGATGGCGTCGATAGCGCGGCCTCCCTGGCGGCGCTATCTCTTTGAAAACACTGATTAGTCTAGCTCACACGCGAACGTGCGCCCTGATGCACCGCGTTATCACGCCTCAGGAGCCCACGTGGGTGCTCGCGTGTGCAGGATCTACGGGTCCCGCCGTCGCGGCGCCAGTCTCATTTGGGTGGTGCGGCTGAAAAATGGCCGTACCGGAGCCCCGGGGGCTCAGTCGGTCGCGGCGTCGCCCGCGTCGGTGTCTCCGGCGTCGGCGCCCGCGTCGGCGCCCGCGTCGGTCGTCGCGCGTGGCCGGCAGCCCTCGGTGTCGGCGCCGTCGATCACCTTGACGGCGCTCGCCGCGAAGGTGGCCGCCATCCACACCGCGTCCTGGCAGCTGCCTGCCTGGCGGTCCGTCGAGCAGTAGTCGCCCTTGAACTTGATCTTGCCACCTTCGCGCGGGCACTTGCCCTCGGGGTCGGCCTGGTCACGGCTGAGGACCACGCAGAGCGAGCGGTTGAGGTCCTTGACGAAGACCTCGTCGGCCTCCTCGAGCGTGATGAACCCGCCGAGCGCGCCCGAGGTGTTCCACTTGGAGCACGCGCTCGGATCGTCGGAGCAGTTCGACGCGAGCGCCGCCGGGTTGAGGCTGCCGATGCAGTTGCCGTCGTCGGAGATCGACACGCCCTCGACGGTGACGTCGGTGATGGGCAAGACGATCGCGCTCGAGAGCGCCTCGCTCAAGAAGATCGGGATGTTGACCTTCTTCTTCTCGGTCGTCCTGAGCTTGCCGCCCGACTCCTCGATCTTGAGCGTGATCGGGTCGATGGGGATGCCGTTCGAGTCGAACCGCGCGAAGCAGAACCCGCTCGAGATCGCGCCCGGCAGCGGAGGCGCGCCACCCGTGATGAGCTGACCGTTCTTGCGGTCGACGCGCATGAGCCACGTGAAGAGGCCCTTGCCCAGCTCGCCGCACCGCGGCTCGTTGAAGTCGATGTTCGCGGTGACGACCGTGGTCTGGATGAACGAGGCCGCGAGCGCCTCGGGCGCCGCGACGTTGAGCCGTCGGATGCGAAAGTCGAGGACGTCCTTGCCCTTGTTGTCGGCGAGCGGGAGGCACGTCGACTTGGAGCCGCACGCGGCCTCGTCGATGGTGCACCCCGGCGTCGGCGCGCAGCTCTTGTCGGAGTTGTCGCAGTCGGGCGCGGGCAGCGCCCCCGCCTTGGCCTCGCACGCGCCGCCCCCCACGTTGACCTGGTCGGCGGTCGTGCGCCTGTGCGGATCGTCGGCGCATGCGAAGAGCGCGGCGGTGACGCAGGCAGGCGCGGCGAGCGCGACGAGGACCTTGTTGCGGGGGCGCATGCGGGGCTACTCGGGCAACGTGAGCGGACCGGTCTCGACGAGATCGGCGAAGTCCTTGATGCGGGCGGAGACGTCGTCGCGCGTGGTCTCGAGCAGGCGGCGCGGGCCGATGCCCTCGACGCAGAACGAGCCCATCGCCGAGCCGAAGTACATCGCCTGGCGCATGGTCGCGTGGCTCACCGTGCCCGCGCGCGACAGGTAGCCGATGAGCCCGCCGGCGAACGAGTCGCCCGCGCCCGTCGGGTCGACGACCTCCTCGAGCGGATAGGCGGGCGCGAAGAAGACGCCCTCGTCGTCGAAGTAGAGGGCGCCGTGCTCGCCGCGCTTGATGATGAGCTTCGACGGGCCGCGCTTGCGGATCTCGGCCGCCGCCTTGACGAGGTTGTGGACGCCGCTCAGCTCGCGCGCCTCTTCGTCGTTGATGACGAGGAGGTCGATCTTGGCGAGCACGTCGGCGACGAGCTTGGGCTCGCCGCTGATCCAGAAGTTCATGGTGTCGGCGACGACGAGCCACGGCTTGTCGATCTGCGCGAGCACCTCGAGCTGGAGCGCCGGGTGGATGTTGCCGAGCAGCACGTACGGCGAGCTCTTGAACGACGCGGGGATCTTGGGGCGGAAGTCGGCGAAGACGTTGAGCTGCGTGTCGAGCGTCGTGCGGCTCGCGAGGTCCTGCGAGTAACGCCCGCGCCAGCGGAAGGTCTTGCCCTTGGCGCGCTCGACGCCGGCGGTGTCGACGCCGCGCTTCTGCAGGTCGGTCAGCGTCGCCTCTTCGAAGTCCTCGCCGATGACGCCGACGAGGCGCGTGGGCGCGCCGAGGAGGGACGCCGCCACGGCCGAGTAGGTGGCCGCGCCGCCGAGAACGTTTTCGAAGGTGCCGAAGGGCATCTCCAGATCGTCGAACGCCAGCGATCCGACCACGAGGATCGAGCTCTTTTCCATGCGCGGAGCCTAGGCGAACTGCGCTAGGGGGTCGAGCCCATACGGACGCGAAATCGTCACCCGAGCAGCCAACCGAGGCGCGCCTTCGCGTCGGCCGGCATCGCGTCGGGCGCGGTCATCACGGCCCCCCGCGCGGCCCCGTGCGCGACGCTCTTGGTCGGGTCGGGCAAGCGCGCCGCGAGCGCCGCGATCGCCTTCTGCGCCGACGCGACGTTGGCCTTCATCGTGGCGACCACGGCCTCGACCGTGACGTGATCGTGATCGTCGTGCCAGCAGTCGTAGTCGGTCGCGAGGGCGAGCGTCGAGAAGGGCAGCTCGGCCTCGCGCGCGAGCTTGGCCTCGGGCATCGAGGTCATGCCGATGACCGACACGCCCCACGACCGATAGATGAGGCTCTCGGCGCGCGAAGAGAACTGCGGGCCCTCGATGCACACGTACGTGCCGCCGCGGTGCACCTTGGCGCCCGAGGTCTCGGCCGCCGCGGCGAGCTCGGTCGCGAGAAGCTTGCAGACGGGCTCGGCGAAGGCCACGTGCCCCGCGACGCCGTCGTCGAAGAACGTCGTGACGCGCTTCTTGGTGAGGTCGACGAACTGGTCGACGACGACGAGGTGGCCGGGGACGATCTCTTCCTTCATCGATCCGACCGCGCTGACGCTCACGAGGTGCGTGGCGCCGGCCATCTTGAGCGCGCACACGTTCGCCCGGTAGTTGATCTGGTGCGGCGGCACGCGGTGACCGCGCCCGTGGCGCGGCAAGAAGAGGAGCGTCGTGTCGCCGAGGCGGCCGCGCACGATCTTGTCGCTGGGCGCGCCGAACGGCGTGTCGACGGTGATCTCCTCGGTGGCCTCGAGCCCTTCCATCGCGTAGAGGCCGCTGCCTCCCAGCACCGCGAGAACGTTCTTCGTCATGGTTTCGCTATCTTCCAGAGGCGACCGTTGCCTGCGCCGGGCAGGCCCTCTTCGACCCAGTACACGGCGGTCGCGTCGGTCGTGATGGTGAAAGGGCGGATCATCCCGCCCGCGAGCGCCGTTCCGCCGCCCGTGCAGGCGCCGACCTTGGGGCAGAAGCGCAGGTCTCCGTCGGCGTCGAGGTAGTTCGTCCAGTAGACGTTGGCGTCGTCGACCGCCAGGCCCGCGGCGTCTTGGCCGCCCGAGAGGTACTGCGTCGGCACGCCTTGCGGCGTGGCCTTGTCGAGCCCGAGCACCTTGTCTCCCGTGGTCCAGTACACGCGCGTGGCGTCGACGACGGTGAGGCCCACGGTGGGACCCGCGGCGCTCCCCATCGCCTGGAGCGCGCCGCCGCCCACGGGCACCCGGTAGAACGTCGACGCCTGGCTCGTGAAGTACACGTGCGCGCCGTCGGTCGCGACGCCGAACGGCTTGTTGATGGTCGCGTCGAGCTCGATGCGGCCCGTGCCGTCGATCTTGACCTGATAGAGCTTGGACTCGTTGTTGCCGCCGAAGAACAGCTGATCGCCGAACTTGGTGACGTTGACGGCGAAGTTCGCGGCGCTCACGAGCTGCGCCGTGCACGTGGGCAGCGTGCACTTGTAGACGCCGCCCTTGCGCGTGTTGCCGTCGGCGGGAAAGTCCCGGTTGGACCAGTAGAGCGTCTGCCCGTCGATCACGACGCCCTGTACGTTGGGCTGGCCCGTGATGATCGGCTTGGGGCTCGAGCCGTCCTTGGCCGTCTGGATGATGGTGCCCGAGCCGTACTGCGTGACGTAGATGCTCTGGGCGTCGACGGCGAGCGCGACAGGTTGATCGAGGCCAGGGACGAGCAAGACGGCCTTGCAGGAGCCGGCCTCGCACTTTCCGCCGAGGCAGTCGTGGTTGCAGCGCCCGCAGTGCTTGGCGTCGGTCTGGAGGTCGGCGCCGGCGCAGGTCGGGGCAGGGCCGGTGTCGGGCGCGCTGCCGTCGGGCGGGGCGCTGCCGTCGGGCGTCACGCCGCCGTCGACGCCGCCCTCTCCGGCCGACGGGTCGAGGTAGATGTCGCGGACGCCCAGGACGGCCGTGCACCCGGCCAGCGCGGTGACGGATGCGACGAAGGCGAGCGCGCGCTGCACGCTCATGGAGTAACGAACGGCGCGCGACAGGGCAAGTCGGAGCGCCCCGGGACCTTCGGCGGCGGGGTCGCGTCGGGTCGTCAGGGGCGCGCGACGCGGTGCAGCGTGCCGACCGCGCGCCCGAACGTCCCCGCCGACACGACGTAGACGGCCGTGTCGTCGACCGCGATGTCACCGGGGAACGACAGCTGCGTCGCGAGCTCGAGCGGCCCCGAGGTGGGGCAGCCCGCCACAGGGCACGCGCGGAGGGCGCCGTCGCTGCCCGTGCCGTGCTCGGTCCAGTAGACCCAGCCGCCGCTCACCGCGACGCCGAGCGGTTCGCGGTGCGACTCGGGCTTGCCGTACTCGGTGACGGTCGCGGGCTTGGCCTTGTCGACCGCGAGCACGCGCCCGGTCCCGTCGCTGAACCCGAACACGTAGTACGCGCGCGCGTCGTCGACGGCCGCGAGGCCCCACGAGCTGCCGTTGGCCGGGCCCAGATCCTCGACGGTCCCGCCCGCGACGGGCGCGCGCTGGAAGCTGTTCGCCGCGCTCGTGTAATATACATGCTTCGCGTCGACCGCGATCCCGAATGGTTTCGAGGCGTTGGCCACCGTCGTGACCGTCGCACCGTCGGGCGTCGCGCGCCGCACGAGGTTCGCGTCCTCTTCTGCGTAGTAGACGAAGCCCCCCGCGAAGGTCGGGCGCCGCGGGTGGGCGGTGCTCACGATGCGCTGGGGCGCGACGCACGGTGATGCCGTCAGGGGGCATCGCCAGATCCCGCCGCCGTCGTTCGCGAAGTAGTTGTTCGCCCAGTAGACGAACCCGCCGCCGGTCGTGATGCCCCAAGGCGAGCGCTGGCCCGTCGCGAACGTCTCGGTCGCGGAGCCGTCCTTCTTCACGCGCAGGATCGTCCCGCCGCGGTTGGTCGCCACGAAGACGTGGTCGGCCGTCACGGTGAGCGAGAAGGGCGAGTCGAGCGACGTGGCGATCTCCTTGGCGCGGCACACGCCGCTCTCGCAGGCGCCGCCGAGGCAGTCGTGACCGCACCGCCCGCAGTGGCGCGCGTCGGTGCGCGTGTCGACGCCGTCGCACGTGACGGGGGCGGCCGGGGCGTCGGGCAGCGCGCCTCCGTCGGTGGAGGTCGCGCCTTGCGGCGAGCCGGGGGCCGGCGCCTGCGTGACACCACCGACGCTCTTGCCGTCGGTGAGCTCGAGGTCCTTCACGTCGAGCACGGCGGTGCACGCGAGGAGCGAAGCGGCCAGCGAGGCCAGTGTGACGCGGGTGAGGGGGGCTCGGAACGGCGCGCGGGGCTTCATTCAGAACGTGCCACCGAGGAAGAGCCCGCCGCCGCGCGGGCCGAGCGACGGAACGATGCGCACGCCGCCGGCGCTCGCCGTCTTCGAGCCCTGTGCGCTCCCGCGCTTGGACCCGCCGCCCGCCGTGAAGACGAGCACGGCGCCCGTCGCGAGCAGCACGCCGCCCGCGATGAACGAGATCGTGGACACCGTGCCGAACGTGCGCGCCTGGTCGTTGGCCTCGACGGCGGCCGGGCTCGCGCACGCGCCGTCCTCGGGGCACTCGCTCTTGCTCGCGTTGTTCTTGCTGAGCGCGAGCAGACCCATGCCGCCGCCCACGCCGAGGCCCACGATGCCGACGCCGCCGACGATGTAGCCGAGCGTCTTCTGCGTGCCACCCGAGCGCGCCTTCTCCCAGGCGTCGCTCGGTGGGGTTTCCATCTTCTGCGCCGCCGCCGGCGCGGGCGCGGCCTCGGGCTCGGCCTCGAGCTTTGGGACGATCACCTCGATCTTCTCGCCGTCGGCCTTGACCGTCACCTCGGTCTTGAAGGGCTTGAACCCGGCGGCCTTGGCCTCGACCGTGTGCGGCCCGACGTCGACGGGGATCGACAGGCCCCACGTCGCTTGCGACATCGGCGCGCCGTCGCGCGTGACCTCGATGCCCGGCGGCGCTTCGGCGACGCGGATCGTGAGCTGCGCGAGCTTGGGCTCGAGCGCGGCGGCGCGGTTGCGCGCGAGCTTCTGCCAGTCCGCGCGTCCGAGCGCCTGCGCGGCAGACGCCGCCTCTTTGAACGTGGCCCACGCGCTCGCGGCCTGCTTGTTCTTCTCGTAGCAGTTGGCGAGGTGGATGAGCGTCCCGGCGCCGCGGTCGAGGCGGTTGGACTCGGCGAACTTGGTGCACGCCTCGGCGTACTGCTTCTTCGCGATGAGCTTCTTCGCCTCGAGGAACAGCGCCTCGGCAGCGGCGGAGTCTCCGGCGCGCGCCGGCGCGCTCGCGGCGAGCATGGCGATGGCGAGGCCGCACGCGGCGGCACGTCGTAGGGCGTTGGGGCTCTTGCGTCGCGAGGGGCTCACGCTCGCCATCGTAACGCAGGTTCTGGACACACTTCGGCCGACGGGATCTCGCACCCTTCCTCCTCCTTCACGATCCTACGGTGTGCGAGAGGAGGCCCTTCCTCAGCGGCGGCCGATGTTCGACAGGTCGTCGGGCGGCTTCGGCGTCGGGGCCTGTTTGCCGTGCTTGGTGCCCGGGCGCCGCGGCGTGATCTTGGAGGTCGTGTCGACAGGCGCAGGCGTCACCGGCTCGCGCCCCGTGGGCAGGGTGCTCGGCGCGCTCGCGTCGGCGTCCTCGGCGATCGCCGCGGTGCCGAGCGGCGGCAGGTCTTTGCGCCCCGGGGGCAGCGCGTCGGCCGACGCGCTCGGCGGACCGTTCGCGGTGTGGGTCGGGTCGGGGCGCTGCAGCACGTAGAGCGTGCCGACGGCGCCGGTGAGGAGCAGGACCGAGACCACGCCGAGGAGCACGAGCGGCCAGCGGCGCGCCGGCACGTACTTGGGCGGGTCGAGCTGCGTCTCGCCCCACGCGACCGACGTGCTCGCGTGCATACCGCCCACCATCTGCGCCGACGACGTGGGCGCCGGCGGAGGCAGGCTGCGGCCCGAGATGCGCGCGACGCCCCGGACCCTGTCGGCCGCGCTCGACGTGAGGCTGCTCGCGAAGGGCTCGATCGCCTGGGCGAAGTCGACGACGGCGGGGTAGCGCGCGTTCACGTCCTTGGCCAGACAGCGCGCGATCGCGATCGCGATCCCCTCGGGCACGTCGGGGCGGATGGCGCGCACGTCGGGCGTCGGGTCTTGCAGCACGCTCACCACGAGCTCCGTGATCGTGTTGCCGCCGAACGGCACCTGCTTGGTCAAGAGCTCGTAGAGGATGACGCCGAGCGCCCAGATGTCGGTGCGGTGGTCGACGTCGCGCGCGCTCTTGAGCTGCTCGGGCGACATGTAGCTCGGCGAGCCGATGATCTCGCTCGTGCGCGTGAGCGCGAAGTCCTGGTGCGGGCCTTCGACGGTCTTCGAGATGCCGAAGTCGAGCACCTTGACCTTGTGGCGCCCGTCGACGGTCGTCGTGAGGAAGAGGTTCTTGGGCTTGAGGTCGCGGTGCACGATCCCGAGCGAGTGCGCCTCGGCCACGGCCTCCGACGCCTGCAGCAGCCAGTCGACGGCGTCGGCCACCGCGAGGGGAGGCGCGCCGTCGATGTAGTGCGAGAGATCGTTGCCCTCGAGGTACTCGAGCACCATGTAGGGCGAGCCGTCCTCCAGCTTGCCGACGTCGAGCACGCGCGCGACGTGCTCGGTGCGCAGCCGCGCGGCCGCCCGCGCCTCTCGCTCGAAGCGCGCGAGCGCCTCGCCCTGACCGAACGTGCCGGTGCGCAGCAGCTTGATCGCAACGCGCTGCCCGAGCGCCTCGTTCATCGCGAGCAGCACGATGCCCATCCCGCCTTCGCCGAGCACGCGCTCGACGCGGTACTTTCCCGCGAGGAGCTGTCCGGGCGCGGCCGGCGGCGTCGTGGTCTGCGCGAAGGGATCCATCGAAGGAGCTAGTCTAGACCCCACGGGCCCAGGCTTGCCGACACTCTGATGGGGCCGCTCAGGCGCGCGCGAACCCAGGGGTGTGCGGAGAGGTAGTCCATAGCGTGATGACGGACGGGCCTGTCGTCGAGCCTCTGCCGACGTATTCGTAGGCGCATGTAGGTGCATGCAGGATAGAGAAAACGGGCGGGGATCTGGTAGTTGTCGTCTCGCGCATGCGCCCCGAGCTCTATCGGCTCTTCGACGTCGGCTTCCCGTCGTACTTCGTCCTCCTCTTGTCGGGCTTCCTGTTCGCGACGGGCCTGGGCGTGCTGTGGGCGCGACGCATCGGCATGAACCCGGACGTCATCGTCGACCTGGGGCTCGCCATGCTGCTCTCGGGCGTCGCCGGCTCGCGCATCTTGCACGTGCTCGCCGACGGCTACTTCTGGGACTACGTGCACCTCTGCACCGACCCGTCGAAGGTCGACTGGCCGCTCGAGCGGGCCGAGTGTCTGTCGAGCGTGTACGACGGCGTGTGGGACGAGGCGCGGCGGGTCTGCCACCCGAAGACGACCGACTGCTTCGCGTGGGCGAAGTTCTGGGCGGGCGGGCTGACGTACTACGGCGGCCTGATCGGCGCCGCGATCGCGGCGGTCTACCTGCTGCGCCGCGACAAGTTCCCGTTCTGGAAGGCGGCGGACATGGCGGGCTTCGCGATCCCCATGGGCCTGGCGTTCGGGCGCATGGGCTGTCTGCTCGCGGGGTGCTGCTTCGGCGCGCGCAGCTCGCTGCCTTGGGCGCTGTCGTTCCCGCCGCGCAGCCCCGCCAGCGAGGCGCAGGCCAAAGAGCACATCTTGCCGACGGCGTACGCGTGGAGCGAGCCCGTGCATCCTACACAGATCTACGAGTCGGCCGCGTCGCTCGCCGTCGCCGCGTTCTGCTTCTTCTGGCTCTTGCCACGCAAGCGCTACGACGGGCAGGTCTTCGCCGCGTCGCTCGCGCTCTACGCGTTCGCGCGCTTCGTCATCGAGATCCTCCGCCGTGACGCGCGCGGCGGGATGCTCGGGCTCTCCACGTCCCAGCTCATCGGACTGCTCTTGGTCGCCGCCGCGTACGCCGTGCACCGCACGCAGGGTCGCTCCGAGCGCGCCGCGGCCCGTTGAGGTCAGGGGGCGGGGCGCCGGGGCTTGGGGATCGTCGGGGGGACTCGCTGCAGCCCGCGCGCGAGCGCCTCACGGGCCTCGTCGGGCGCGCGGTCGAACGCGACGGCGACGGCGCGGCCGGGATCACCCGGGCGCCGGCCGTGGACGATGCGCGCGATGTGCGCGTCGGCGTCGAACCACGCGTCCGTGCCCGGCACGCGAAAGCTCACGCGGACGGTCTCGCCCGGGAGCACCTCGGCATCGGACGCGACGAGCGCGCCGTCGGGGGACAGGTCGAGGAGGCGCTCGCCGACGGGAGAGAGGTCGCGGCTCCGCGTGACGTGGCACTCGCCGCGCACGAAGCGGCGGACGGATCGGCGGAACTCCAGCGGCTCGGGCTCGTCTAGGTACATCGGGACCTCACGACGAAGGGTAGGGGGCCGGCCCGACGCGGGCCAAATTCGGACGTCGTCGCTGCGACTCCGCGGCCGCAGCGTGGGATGGACGAGCGAGGGGCGCGATGCCGGAAGGCCGCGCGCGCGCGCCGAGGAGAGGGCTCGACCGCTCGATCGCCCGCGGGTTGAGGACAACTTGCCGATGTCGCCGATGCCCACGGCCTTGGTACACACGCGTCGGACGCGCGGGGGGAGCCGCGCGAGGTGAGGGTGTGACATGCAAGACTCGACGCCGCGCTTGAGCGATTTCGGCAGGATCGAAGAGCCGGGCCCGCCGCCTGGCGATGTGGAGAGCTGGTTCGAGACGGTGCCGATCCCGAGCAGCCGGCCGCCTACGCTCTTGATGCCCGTCGAGCAGCGGCTCGGCGAGTTCATCGGCGATCCGTTCGCGGACGGCTGGTTCAAGTCCTGACGGCGCGCACGACGCGACCGCGACGTCGGCCGCGGTCCGCGCGTAGGATGGGCCCATGCTCATCCGCGACGCCGTAGGGGCGCTCGAGAACATCGCGCCGCTCGCGCACGCCGAGGCGTGGGACAACGTCGGGCTGCTCGTGGGCGATCCAGGGCGCGCGCTCCGCCGCGTCCTCGTCTGCGTCGATCTGACGCCGGTGGTCTGGGCCGAGGCGTGCGAGGCACACGCCGAGCTCGTCGTCTGCTACCACCCGCCGATCTTCTCGGGCCTCAAGCGGATCGCGCACGGGAGCGTGGTCGCCGAGGCCATCCGCCACGACGTCGCGCTCTACTCGCCGCACACGGCGCTCGACGTCGCGCGAGGCGGGACCAACGACGTGCTCGCCGACGCCGCGGGGCTCGGGCCGGCGCGCCGATGCCTGCGGCCCTCGAAGGCGGGGCGCAGCGAGTCCGACCCCGCGCTCGGCATGGGGCGCATCGGCGACATCGAACCGACGCCGCGCGCCGAGATCGTACGTCGCTTGAAGGCGGGGCTGACGCTCGACCACGCGCTCGTCGCAGGACCGCTCGAGGGCGAAGCTCGCTCGGTCGCCGTGTGCGCGGGCGCGGCTGGTGAGCTCGTGTCGGTGGCCGCGGCCGAGGGGGCCGACGTGCTCGTGACCGGTGAGGTGCGCCACCACGACGCGCTCGCGCTCGCGCGCGAAGGGCGCACGGTGATCGCGCTCCTGCACTCGAACAGCGAGCGCGCCGCGATGACGCCGCTCGCGGAGCGCCTGGCTGCTGCGCTCGAGGGTGTGCGCGTCACGACGAGCCGCGAGGATCGTGATCCGTTCTCGGTGGCGTGACGCTCGCTGGTGTCAGGGGACGAAGCGCGTCAGGGCGACGCCGGCGCCGTCGGTCTCGCTCGCCACGACCACCTTGCCGTCGGGCGTCGTCGCGAGGGCGCGCGCGCGGAGGTCGTTGTTTGGCAGCGCGATCGTGAGCACGCCGCTGTCGGCGAAGAGCGGGTCGAGCGCGCCCGCTGGGGTGTAGCGCACGACGCGGCCCACGCCCTTGCTGCGCATGTCGCTGAAGCCCGCGACCATGACGCGCCCGTCGGCCTGGAGCAGTATGGATGTGGGGTAGTCGCCGCGATCCTCGTCGTTGGCCAGCTGGGGGAAATCCGTCGTGACGATGCCCGCTGTGCCGAACGTGGGATCGAGCGCGCCCGACGCCGTGAGGCGCGCGACGCCGAAGTCGTCGCGGTCGCGGTTCTGTCCCGACGACGGCTCGACGGCGACTTCGACGGCGAGCACGACCTTGCCGTCCGCGCCGACGGCGGCGGCGACCGCGCGGTCGGTCTGGGTGCCCACCGCGAACGTCGTGCGTCCGAGCGTGCCGAACGTGGGGTCGCCGTCACCCGTGGCCCGCGTGACGCGGACGGCCGCGCCGTCGTCGTTGCTCACGCGCGCATAGCCGGCGAGCACGAGCGTCCCGTTGGGAGACGGCGCCATGGCGAGGGCGGCGTCGATGCCGTTGCCGAACGAGTGGCACACGCGCCCCGCGCTGCCGAAGGCGAGCTCGCCGCTTCCGTTCTGCGTGAGCTTGAACACGCCGAAATCGCGCCCGTTGGTGTCGCACTGGCCGGCGGTGAAGATGCTGCCGGACGGATCGAGCACGAGCGCGCTCCACTCTTGGTTGTCGAGCACGGTGCGGGAGCGTCCCTGGATACCGAAGCCCGTGTCTCGCTGCCCCGTGGCCGAGTAGCGCGACGCGAAGCCGTATCGGTGGGCGCCGTTGGCGTCGGTCGTGACGGTCAGGCCCGCGACGACGAGGCGCCCGGTCGCGTCGAGCGCGACGGCACGCAGCTCGCTCGAGTTGCCGAAGCCGTCGACGACCAAGCCCCCCGCGCCGAACGCCGGGTCGGGCTGACCGTCGGGCAGGACGCGGAGCAGCGCGGCGTCGTTGCCTGTGGTGGCACCGACGACGACGATCTTCCCGTCGGGCAGGACGAGCGCGGCGCGGACCTCGCGGAGCGGGAGCTGCAGCAGCGCTGTGCCGGCGACGCCGAACGTGGGGTCGAGCCCGCCCCAAGGTTGCGGCCCGGCGTCCGTCCCGGCGTCGAGCGGCGCCCCGTCCGCGGACACAGCGCCGTCGGTAGGTCCTCCTCCGTCGGGGCGCGCTGCGCCGCCGTCGCACTCGGGGCACACGTCCCCGGGCCCCGCGGACAGGTCGTCCACGCCCGTGAGCGCGTTGCACGAAGCCGAGGCGGCGACGAGCACGAGCGAGCTCCACCGAGACCTCACGACGTCATCGTAGCGCGGTCACCGGCGGCGTGCGCGTCGGTCGGCCAGCGACTTGTACGGACATGTGCGCCGTCAGTCGCCGAACTCGTACGCGAGCTCGCCGCGCTCGTCGGCGGCCTTGAGCAGGTCGGGGTGCGAGCGCATCTCGCGCACGCAGCTGTTGAAGCGCAGGATCGGGGCGGGTGAGTCCTTGGGGCCGATGCGCTCGGCCTCGTCGAAGCGTCGCAGCGCCTCGTCGAAGGCGTGGAGCGCGTTGTCGGCGCGGCCTCGCTCGAGCACGACCTTGGCGTAGCGCTCCCACGCAATGCCTGTATAGTACACGCGATCGTACTCGCTCGCGAGCTTGGCGAACGTCTCGGTCGCCTCCTCGAAGACGGTCATCCAGTGCGTGGGGAACTTGTCGGTGAGGGCGAGGCCCAGCGTGCGCAACGCTTCGTCGTGGTCGGGCACCACCGCGAGGATGTCGCGACAGATGCTCTCGGCCTCGTCGGGCTCGTTGAGGTTGCGGTAGTGCTTCGCGAGGTCCATCGCCGCCGCGATGTTCCGCTCCCCGAGTTTCTTGAGCTCGACCATCTGTCCCTCCCGCGAGCCTGAGACCCGCCTCGACACTCCCCTGCGAGCCTACTCCTCGGCGTCGGCAGGCTCCTTCTTCTTCGCCTTCGGCGCCTCGCTCTTCTTCGAGCCGGCCTCCTGCACCACGGGGAGGCTCTTCTTCTTCTTGGTCCCCATCACCTTGCGCAGCAGCCACTTGACCGGATCGTAGAAGTCGTCGGCGATGCGCTCCTTGAGCGGGATGATGCCGTTGTCGGTGATGGTGATGTTCTCGGGGCACACCTCGGTGCAGCACCGCGTGATGTTGCAGTAGCCGATGCCGAAGGTGTCCTTGATCATGGGCCGCCGGTCGACCGTGTCGAGCGGGTGCATGTCGAGGTTGGCCAGCTGGATCATGAAGCGAGGGCCGGCAAAGCTCTCGTGCTTGTCGTGGTCACGCAGCACGTGACACACATCCTGACAGAGGAAGCACTCGATGCACTTGCGGAACTCTTGGATGCGGTCGATGTCGTGCTGCTGCATGCGCCACGTGCCGTCGGCCTCGCGCGGGCGCGGCTTGAACGGCGGGATCTTCTTCGCCATCCGGTAGTTGTGCGAGATGTCCGTGACGAGGTCGCGGATGAGCGGGAAAGACTTCATCGGCGTGACCGTGATGGGCTCGCCGGGCTCGAAGTGGCTCATGCGCGTCATGCAGAGCAGGCGCGGGCGCCCGTTGATCTCTGCGCTGCAAGAGCCGCAGCGGCCCGCCTTGCAGTTCCAGCGCACAGCCAGGTTCGGGTCTTGCGTGGCCTGTACGTCGTGGATCGCGTCCAAGACGACCATGCCCGGGTAGGTCTCGACCTCGAACTCCTGGAACTCGCCCGGCTTGTCCTTCGTGCCTCGCCAGACCCGCAGCGTCGCCTTGTCTGCCATCAGCCGTCCTCCTCGAGCACTTTCTTGATCTCGTCGGGCATCGGCGGGAGCGGCTCCTCGCGGAGCTCCATCCCGTTGCCGCCGGCGCTCACGACGGTGTTGACCTTCGAGAAGTGGCCCTTGTCCATCTCCTCGTAGTCCGACCGGGCGTGACCGCCGCGGCTCTCCTTGCGGTGGCGCGCCGACTGCGCCATCGCCTCGGAGACGATGAGGAGGTTCCGGAGGTCGAGCGTCTCGTGCCAGCCGGTGTTGTAGTGGCGGTTGCCCGAGATGCCTGCCTTGGCGACGTCTTCTTTGAGGCGCTCGAGCTCCTTGAGCCCGGCGGTGAGGTCCTCTTCGTTGCGCATGATGCCCACGTGCTTCTGCATCACGTTCATGAGGTCTTCGCGGATGGCGAATGGGTTCTTGCCGCCCTCGCGGTCGAACGGCGCGAGCACCTCGCGCTCGGCCTCGTCGATCTGACCCTGGTCGACGCCCTTGGCGCCGGTGGCCTTGGCGAACTTGGCGGCGTGATGGCCGGCGATGCGGCCGAAGACGAGCAGGTCGGACAGCGAGTTGCCGCCGAGGCGGTTGGAGCCGTGCAGGCCCGCCGCGCACTCGCCCGCGGCGAAGAGGCCCTTCACGCGCGTCTCCTGGCTGTCGGGATCGACGCGGATGCCGCCCATCGTGTAGTGGCCCGTGGGCCCGACCTCCATCGGCTCCTTGGTGATGTCGACGTCACCGAGCTCCTTGAACTGGTGGTACATCGCGGGGAGCTTGCGCTTGATGTCCTCGGGCGTGCGGCGCGAGAAGATGTCGAGGAAGACGCCGCCGTGCGGGCTGCCGCGGCCCTCTTTGACCTCGGTGTAGATGGCGCGGGCGACGATGTCGCGCGGGAGCAGGTCGGGCGTGCGGCGGGCCTTCGACGTGAT
>JAGQJA010000681.1:3008-4870 GCA_020430845.1 Myxococcales bacterium | reverse complement strand
GAGGTGCGGCTCTCGCTCCTCGCGCGCGACAAGCTCCGCGCGTTCGGCGACGAGGTCGGCGGAGACGCCGGCTACGATCCCGCGGGCTACCTCTGGCTCGCGAGCAGCGAGGCCGAGCTCGCGACGCTCCGCCACGGGCTCGAGGTGCAGCGGCGGGAGGGGCTCGCCGAGGCGCGCGAGATCACGCCCGCCGAGGCGCGCGAGATCAACCCGGCGGTCTCGGTCGACGGCGTCGTCGGCGGCGCGTTCTGCCCCACCGACGGCTTCATCCGCCCCACGGGTATGCTCGCGGGGTACCTCGCGTCTGCCGAGCGCGCCGGAGCGCGCGTCACGTGGGACGTCGACGTCTTGGGGGCGGAGCGCGGGGCGGGCGGTCGTCTCGACGCGCTCGTCACGTCGCGCGGCCGCGTCGAGGCCGGCGTCGTGGTCAACGCCGCCGGCGCGTGGGCCGGCGCGCTCGGCGACGCGCTCGGCCTGCCCGTCCCGGTGACGCCCTCGCGGCGCATGGTGGCCGTCACGCGCGACGCGGCGGGGCTCTCTGCGCACATGCCGATGACGCTCTTCACGCGCGACGGCTTCCACCTGCGCGTGCGCGACGGCAGGGTGCTCTTGCTCCGCCCATCGGCGACGCACGACTCACCCGCGGAGGCCGTCGACGACGCGTGGCTCGACGACGTGTGGGCCGTGGCGCGAGCGCGCGTGCCGTCTCTCTCCGCCACCGAGCTGTCGCGCGCCGACGCGTGGTCCGGCCTCTACGAGATGTCGCCCGACGGACGCGCCATCGTCGGACGTCACCCCGCGTGGGACGCCTTCGTGCTCGCGAACGGCAGCTCCGGTCACGGCGTCATGCACGCGCCCGCGCTCGGACAGATCGTCGCCGAGCTCATCGTCCACGGTGAGGCGCGCTGCATGGACGTGCGCGCGCTGCGGCCGAGTCGTTTCGCCGAGGGCGACGTCGCGCCCGCGCGTGTGCGGCTCTGATCGGGCGCAAGGCTCCCACGATCGGCGTCAGGGCGAGGCGGGGCAGGGGACCGGAAAAAAGAAGGGGAGATATTTCGGCATGCGCACGTACATACGCCCGCCATGCTTAACCGACGCTCTTTCGCCTACTTGTGCCCGCTCCTCGCCCTCGCGCCCGTCCTCGCCATGGGCTGCGCCGCGCCCTCGGCAGAGGAGCACGAGACGACGGACCAGGAGTTCTCGAGCCGCGAGGCCGTGCAGCTCGACTTCGAGCTCGACGGCGAGCTGGTGACGGACACGACCTGGAACGCCAAGGCGAAGATCCAGGACCAGTTCCTCTACACGATCGGTCACCTCAACGGAGAGCGCAGCGTGGGCCGCCTCGACAAGCTCGAGCTCACCAACGTGCAGTCCGAGGCCGTCGGCGACGGCACGTATCGCGTCACCTATCACGCGCGCCTCCCCGTCGCGTGGGGCAACAAGAACGCGGTGCCCGGTAGCTATGCCTTCAAGCTCCCGCGGGCGGTCTCGTACGCCGGGCTCGAGGCCTTCACGACCAAGTACAAGGCGTCGTGCGTGGACTGGTCGGCCCACGACGTCGACTCCGGCAGCATGTGGTACTACTTCCGCCCCAAGGCGGGCGGCTGCGCGCTCGACGCCGGCGACATCGTCGAGACCACGGCCACGGTCTCGCCCTCGGCCGCCAACACCACCGGCAAGTACCCCGAGTACCACCGCGTGTGGGAGGACGGCGAGCTCAAGGTCGTCGCGATCTTCGGCAAGAACGAGGACGGCGCGACCGAGGCGAGCGACGCCGGCATCAGCGCGTTCAACGCGTTCATCCGCTCGATGCGCACCACGCTCGGCCCGCTGGGCGTCACGACCGAGCCCGCCGATCTCGC
>JAGQJA010000681.1:0-2892 GCA_020430845.1 Myxococcales bacterium | reverse complement strand
CGCTACAACGCGCTCTCCACCGACGCCGACGTCATCATGTACAACGGCCACGCCGGTCTCGGCTCGAACGTGCGCGCGCTCGCCAACAAGGGGCGCTTCGTCTCGGGCAAGTACCTCATCCTCTGGATGAACGGCTGCGACACCTTCGCCTACGTCGACGGCTCGCTCGCGCAGAAGCGCGCCGCGCTCAACCCCGACGACACGGTCGACGGCACCAAGTACCTCGACATCGTGACGAACGCGATGCCGTCGTACTTCCACTCGAACTCGAACGCGTCGACCACGCTCATCAAGGGCCTGCTCAGCGTCGACGCGCCCATGACGTACGAGCAGATGTTCTCGAGCGTCGACCGCGCGCAGGTCGTGCTCGTCACGGGAGAAGAGGACAACGTCTTCACGCCGGGCATGGCCATCGGCCCGGTCGCGGGCGGCGGCGGCTTCACCATGGAAGAGGGCGGCTCCGTCGCCAAGGGTGAGCAGCAGCGCTTCGAGACGCCCGAGGTCCCGGCAGGCAAGTACGTCGTCACGCTGGATCACGACGCCGCGCTGCCGGGCGGCGACGCAGACCTCTACGTCAAGGCCGGCGCCCCGCCGACGCTCTCGGCGTGGGATTGCCGTCCGTACGCCGGTGGGTCGAAGGAGCAGTGCTTCGTCACGCTCGCCGCGCCCGCAAAGATCCACGCGATGGTCGTCGGCTACGCCGCGCGCGACAACGCGTACAAGCTCGCGATCCGCTCCGTGCCCACGCCCGTCAACGCCTGGGCTGGTCTCGAAGAGAGCGGCGCGGTCGCCAAGAACGAAGAGAAGCACTTCGAGACGCCCGAGCTCGACCCGGGCACGTACACCTTCGAGCTGAGCGGCACCGGCGACGCCGACCTCTACGTGCGCACCGGCGCCGCGCCGACCAGCGCGACGTGGGACTGCCGCCCTTACAAGAACGGGTCGGCCGAGAAGTGCGACGTCGTCCTTCAAGACCGCGCCAAGATCTTCGCGATGGTCCGCGGCTACGCGGCGCAGTCGACGTTCAAGCTCGTCGGGCGCTGAGCGCTCGCGGCCTCGCGCGAATCGGGATACTTTGACCCGATGCGCTCGTCCCACCTCCGCCTGGGCCTCGTCGTCGCCTCTTCTGTCGCGCTGGCCGCGTGCACAGCGCTGCTCGGCACCTTCGAGGTCGACCCCAACGCGCAGACGGACGGCGGCGCCAGCTCCTCGAGCGGCACGAGCGGCACGAGCGGCACCAGCGGTACGAGCGGTACCAGCGGCTCGAGCGGTCCTGGCGTCGACGGCTCGGTCGACGACTCGGGCGACGCGTCGATCGCGTGCGACGGCGGCCTCACGGGCTGCGGCAGCGTGTGCGTCGACACGACCGTGAGCCAGGAGCACTGCGGCGCGTGTGGTCACGCGTGCGGTGGGGGCGCGTGCAACGGCGGCGTGTGCCAGCCTGTCGTCGTCTACGACGCCGCGGGGGGGAACAAGGTCGGCGGCGTCGCGTCCGACGGAAAGGACGTCTTCTTCAGCGTCGGCACCAAGCTCCTCGCGTGCCCCGCGACCGGCTGCAAGGCCGCGGCGCCCCGCCAGCTCGTCGACACGACGCACTACGTCGCCACCGTCGCGTACCTCAACGGGACGGTCGCGTTCGAGTCGGCCCCCGCGCAGGCGACCATCCGACCCGCGCTCTACGCGTGCGCGCCCGCGGGTTGCGCGGGGCTCCCCGCGTCGTTCGCCTCGGCAGGTCTCACGGGCTACGAGCCGCTCTTCTTCACGAACGGCAACACCCTCACGTTCAACGGCCAGGGCCAGGGCGTGTACCCCGCGACGTGCGGCGCGGGTGCGTGCGTCACGGTCACTCCGTCGACGCCGCGCGCGGCCAGCCTCTTCGCGGCGAGCGCCACGCACCGCTACTTCATCGCGACCGGCGGCGCGCTCGACCTCACCCGGTGCGCGGCGAGCGGCACGTGCACACCCGAGATCGTCCGCGCGGGCGACTCGACGGGCTTCACAGCGATCGCCGTCGAGGCCAACGCGCTCTTCTTCGCGCAGCCGGGCCGGCCCGGCTTCAACGAGGGCAGGATCCTCCGCTGCAACCTCGCGACGTTGCCTTGCCCGGCCAACATGCCTTCGATCGCGGTCGCGCAGCCGTTCCCGCGGTACTTGCTCGCCAACGCCACGGGCACCTTCTGGGTGAACGAAGAGGACAAGAAGCTCCAGGCGTGCGCGCCCGGCCTCTGCGTAGGCGGCCCGCGCACGATCACGACCGGCACGTCGGTGCCGAGCCACCTCGCGTCCGACGGCGCCTTCCTCTACTGGGCCGACGGCTCGAAGGTCTGGCGCGTCCGCCCCTGACGGTCACGGCGACGCGGTGACGTCGGCGCGGTCGATCGCGGCCGTCGCGGCGTCGATGCCGAGCGGGTCGATCCCGGGCGCGACGCGCGCTTCGCGGCCCAAGAAGGCGACGAGCGCGCGAGAGGGCTGGAGGCCGAGGTCGGGCGCGCGGACGAACAGGCGCGACAGCTCCACGGCGTACGCGCGCGCGAGCACCGAGAACGGGATGCGATCGAAGCGGAGCGCGCGGCGCCGGCTGGCGGCGGCCGACGCGACGAGCGCCCAGGTGAGCCCACGGTAGAGGCGCTGCGAGCGACGCCGCGCCGCCTCGCCCTCGCGCGCGAGCACGCGCCTCAAGAAGTGTGCGTTGAGCGGCACGTGGAACGACTCGTCGCGCGTCAGGATCGTGAGCATCTGGCGCACGGTGGGATCGGGCCGGGCGCGCCGGAGCGCGAGCCGATAGGTGGTGGCGCCGATCGTCTCGAACATGAGGTTCGTGAGCACGATCGTCTCCATGCGCTCGGCGCGGGCGTAGAGCTTGTAGAACGTGCGCGTCGTCGGGCCCATCGG
>JAGQJA010000680.1 GCA_020430845.1 Myxococcales bacterium | reverse complement strand
CTTGGGCTGCTGCGCGAGCGGCTTGTTCGCTTGTCCGGGGCCGGGCTGGTTGCGCGCCTCTCCTGCGCCCGGGCGGATGGGGTTGAACGTCCAGCTCGGCGCCTGATCGCCGCCTTGCGCGATCTCGGGCGTGGTGGGCGGCGTGCCGCCCGGAGTCATCGGCTGCGGGACGGGCGCGGGCGCGGGCGCGGGCGCTCGGTTGTCGCCGCCGGAGCGAGGCTGCGCGTTCGCCGGCGGGGTCGGGATGTTCATCGCGACCGGCCCCATGGGCTTGTCGATCGGCTTGGCGTCGTGCTGGACGTCGAACTCCGTGCCCTTTTCGCCCGGCGCGCGGCCCTTCTCGCCCTTGTGATCTTCGCTCTCGGCGATGCGCGTCTTGTCGCTGTCGCCGACCTTGCCCTGAGGGCCCGCGTGGTTGCCGCCCGGCGTCGGGTTCTTGTCGTCCTGGTCGTGCGACGTCTGCGTCGCGACGGTCTCTTGGTCGACGTGGTTGGCCTCGTCGCCGACGAACCGCGCGTTCGGGTTGTCTTCTTGCTTGGGCTGGACGTGCTGGCGCACCGCGATGCGCTTGTCCATCTTGGGCTGGACCTCGAGCTTCTTGAGCGGGTCTGGCTCCTTGACGACGACCTTCACCGTGGGCTTGGGCTCGTCCTTCTTCTTGGGCTCGTCCTTGGGCGGCTCGGGCTTCTTCTCGGGGTCGGGGGGCTTGTCCTTTTCTTTCTCGGCCTCCTTCTTCGACTCGAGCTTGGGCGGCTTGGGCGCGTCGTCCTCGTCGATGGGGTTGCCCGCCTCGTCGACGAGCGCCACCTCGAACGACTGCTCGGAGCTCTTGACCAGGCCGCGCGCGTGCGTGCCCATCTGGAAGATGAAGCTCTTGTCGTCGTGAGCCTTGGCGACCTCGCCGCCACCCTGCGCGAACATGTAGTGAGCGCACACTGCTGCGCAGACCCACAGGATGATCGGCGTTTCGGGTGCACGGCTCATGGAAGGATTACGCGCCAGGGCTCTACGGGTGTCGTACGGCCGCGCGGGTAGAACCCCACCCCGCAGTCTTCAAGGTAGCACCCGGACCCCCCGCATTCCACGGATCCGGGGCCTTCGGCGACGTGGCGACGTGCGACACGGGCGCACCTTTTTCTCCGCAGCTCGCGTTCCTCGGACGCGGAATCGTGCCACCCGGTAGCGGTCCGGGTTTTGTCCCCCTTTTGGGGGGCAGCGGAGGGTTCGTCCTCCGTGAGCTCTTCCACTACCCTTCACAGACCATGTCTTCGCGAACGCCCCGCCTGCTCTTCGCCGCCGCCTTCGTCACCTTGTCGCTGGCCGCGGTCGGCGGCTGTACGTCCATCCTCGGATCGTTCGAGGTCGATCCCTCGCTCGGCTCGGAGGCGGGCGCGGAGGGCGGCGCCGAGGGGCTCGGCAAGGCGTGCACGACCGCGGCGGAGTGTCCGTCGGGCTTCTGCACCGACGGCGTGTGCTGCGAGTCGAAGTGCGACGGCGTCTGCGAGGCGTGCAACCTGGCCGAGAAGGGCAAGTGCCTGCCTCACGCGGCCGGGACCGATCCCGACAAGGAGTGCAAGCCGACCGTGCGTCCCGACGCTGGGCCTCCGCCGGAGCCCGTCGAAGCGGGCGCAGACGCGGACGTCTCCGACGACGGCGGTGACGGAGGCGGCGTCACGATCAACCTCCCCGAGGGCTTCACTCAGGACGACAACGCGTGCGCGCCTTCGTGCAACGGTCAGCGCGCGTGTGGGTACCCCGGCGTCGAGAAGAACTGCGGGACCAAGTTCTGCAACACCAAGGAGAGCGCGGGGCAGTTCGCGTGCGACGGCAAGGGCCTCTGCGACGTGTCGCTCTCCACCTGCGACGCGTACACGTGCAAGGGCGACGCGTGCGGCGCGAGCTGCGCCCAGCCCGAGGACTGCCTCGACACGCACTTCTGCAACGCGCAAGGAAAGTGCCAGGCGAGGTTGGGCAACGGCGTCGAGTGCGGGCTGTCGACGCAGTGCCAGAGCGGGTTCTGCGTCGATGGCGTGTGCTGCAACAGCGAGTGCAACACCACGGGCGCGCAGTGCAAGGCGCCAGGCAAGGTGGGCCAGTGCACGTGCCCGCAGTGTCCCAACGGCACGTGTCGTCTCTTCTACAAGGACGGCGACGGCGACGGCTTCGGCGACAAGGACGGCACGCTGCCCGGCGCGACGAACAATGGCACGGCCGTGATCGGCTGCGTGGGCCAAGTGCCGCCGGCCGGGTTCAAGGAAAAGGCGGACGACTGCGACGACGGCGACGCCAACGTGTTCCCCGGTCAGACGCAGTGGTTCACGACGGCGAGCAACGGCAAGGGCACCTTCGACTACAACTGCAACGGCGCCGTCGACAAGGAGACGTTGGAGTATCCCGGCGCTGCATGCAGGTTCTGTGGCCCACCGAAGACCTGCGCGGAGCAGACGTCGTGCTCGACGCTGAACGAGTCGGCGTCGTTGACCTGCCAGTTCGGCCGGTCGCGGTGCGGCCTCAACCTCTGCGACGCGTGCGGGCGCAACGCCAAGGGCGCGGTGCTCGACAAGGGCTTCACGACGACAGTGCAGTGCGGAGCCATCGGGACGAAGACCGACTGCGGCACCTGCACGACCCGCGGCGGTGGCGTCGTGGGGACCACCACGTCGAGCGTGCAGCAGCGCTGCCACTGACGCCATGCGCCGTACGTCTCGAGGCTGGGGCTCGGTCGCGCTGCTCGTGGCCTTCGGGGGCGGGGCGTGCACCCGCGCGCAGGACCCCATCGCCAAGGTCCCTCCGGCGGAGGGCGCCGCGGTCCCACCGTCGATCGCGCCGGCTCCGCCTGCGCCGGTCACGTCTGCGCCGCCCGGGGCCGCGAGCGCGCACCCCAGCGCGTCCGCGAGCGCGCCGGCTCCGCCCGAGCCCCCGGCGGCCGCTTGGACGGACGCGCCCATCGTCGCCGAGCTCGCCAAGGACTGCGCGTACGCGCCGCCGGGCGTCGAGAAGATGGACGAGGACGCGAGCGTGCTCGCGTGCGCGGGTGGGCTCTTTGCGCAGGCCTGCGTCGCGGACCCCTGCTACGCGCAGGACCAAGAGGACTGCAAGCCCAAGTGCCAGCGCACGTGCAACACATGCTCGAGCGCGTGCGTGACCGCGTGCACAGCGTGCAAGAAGCCGTGCAAGGACGACGCGTGCAAGGCGGCGTGCGCGGCCACGTGCGGCGCGTGCAAGCAGGGGTGCCTGACCGCCAAGGATCGCTGCGCCACCGGCACGTGTGGCCAACGCTACAAGCAGTGCAGCGACGGCCTCGTCGCCAAGTGGAAGTCGAGCGGCTGCGCCCCGGCCTGCAAGAAGTACAACGCGTGCCAGAGCGCTTGCCCCGAAGGTGCAGGCGCAGACGCGTGTTTCGACAAGTGTCGCGCGACGCTGTCGAAAGCGTGTCCGGCGCCGCTCGCGGGTATGTGCATGTTCAACGGGTTCGGTCCAGGCGAGCAGCCTGGGCTCCCGTGAGGTGTGACGTAACACCGCGTGGGATGAACACGCCGATGTCCGGTGGACGACGTCTCCGCGCGATCACGTTCAGGTAAACGAATCGTAACTGTTCGATTCTGTTGCGATGTCTTGGTGGCGCGGCGGGTGCAATGGGTGGTCTCGACGCCGGGCGCGGGAGCCCGGTGCCTTCATCAAGGAGCCGCCATGATTCGTTCGTCCTCGACTGCGCTCGCCTTCTTCGTCTTCGCCGCCGGCGCGATGGTCGCACCGGGATGCGCTGCCCCCATCGAGAGCGCGAGCTCCGAGAGCGAGAACGTCCTCCAGGAGGCCGAGGCGCTCAGCGTCGACACCGACGGAGACGCCGTCGAGGAGGCGGCCACGAGCGACGCGGACATCGAGGCAGCCGCCGACGAGGAGGCTGCCGGCGCCGGCGCGGACGCCGTGGGCGACGCGCCGTCGGACATCGGGTGCGGGCTCCGCAAGACGGTCCGCGCGCGCATCAAGGATCACTTCGACGCCAACGGTGACGGCAAGCTCGACGCGGGCGAGCGCGCCGAGCTCGCGGACGCCGTGGGCGGACACCCTCGCGCGAAGTTGGCCTTCGCGAAGATGGGGCTGCGCGTGCGTCACCAGGTCTTCCGCCACATCAAGTGGGCCTACGACGTGGACGGTGACGGCACGCTCGACGACGCAGAGCGCGCGGCGCTCTCGAGCGCGGTGCAGGCCCGGTGCGAGGCGCGCAAGGCGCGGGCGCTCGCCAAGTACGACGCGAACGGCAACGGCGCGCTCGACGACGGCGAGCTGCGCGGGGCGATCGCCGCCCACATGAAGGACCGCCGCGATCGTCTCGTGTCGGCCGCCCAGAGCTTCGACGCGAACGGTGACGGCAAGCTCGACGAGAGCGAGCGCGCCGCGTTCAAGGCCGCGGTCGTCGAGCGCTACAAGGCCAAGCGAGCTGCCGTGAAGGCCAAGTACGACACGAACGCCGACGGCAAGCTCGACGAGAGCGAGCTCTCCGCGCTCAAAGCCGACATCCGCGCGCGCTTCGAGAGCCTCCCCCCCAACGAGTGATCTGGAGCGCGCCCGAGTCGCCGCCGGCGCCCGAGTCGCCGCCGAAGTCGCCTCAGTCGCCGTCCATCTCGAGGCGCCTGTGATCGCCCGCGCCGATGTTGATCGCGCTCAGCTCCTCTTCTGCGCTGAGCTCGCTCCACAGCCCCCAGGCCTTGACCGTCCGCTCGAGGTAGAGCACGCGCTCGGCGCAGCGCGCGATGGCCTGGAGGTTGTGGGTGACGAGCACCGCGGCGATCGTCTCGCTCGCGCTGATCTCGGCCATGAGGTCGACGAT
>JAGQJA010000065.1:6625-8011 GCA_020430845.1 Myxococcales bacterium | reverse complement strand
GGCGTCAAGGTCGACAAGCACTCGACGGGTGGTGTGGGCGACAAGGTGTCGATCTGCCTCGCGCCGCTCGTCGCCGCGTGCGGCGTCCCGGTGCCCATGGTGAGCGGTCGCGGCCTCGGCCACACCGGCGGCACGCTCGACAAGCTCGAGGCCATCCCGGGCTTTCGCACCGACCTGCCCGTCGAGGACTTCGCGCGGGTCGTGCGCGACGTGGGCACGTGCATGATCGGACAGACCAAGGACATCGCGCCGGCCGACAAGCGCATCTACGCGCTCCGCGACGTGACCGCGACGGTGGAGTCGATCCCGCTCATCGTGGCGTCGATCCTCTCCAAGAAGCTCGCAGAGGGCATCGACGGGCTCGTGCTCGACGTCAAGGTGGGCAAGGGCGCCTTCATGAAGGACCGCGCGCAGGCCGAGGCGCTCGCGACGGCCCTCGTGCGCGTCGGCACGCGCGCCGGCAAGAAGGTGGTGGGCGTGCTCACGTCGATGGACGCGCCGCTCGGGCGCGCGGTCGGCAACGCGTCCGAGACGCGCGAGGCGCTCGAGGTGCTCCACGGCAAAGGCCCCGCGGACCTCGTCGAGTGCACGATGGTGCTCGGCGCCGAGATGCTCGTGCTCGGCGGCGTCGCGCCGGATATGGACGCTGCTCGCCAGAGGCTCCGCGCCGCGATCGCGGACGGGACCGCCGTGCGCGTGATGGAGCGCATGGTCGAGGCCCAGAGCGGCGATCCCAAGGTCGTCGCCGACCCGTCGCTCCTCGAGATCGCGCCGTCGGAGCTCACGATCACCGCACCCGAGGCGGGCTGGGTCGCGGGCGTGGACGCCCTCGCGGTGGGCCTCGCCGGCGTCGCGCTCGGCGCGGGCAGGACACGCGCCGATCAGGCGGTCGATCCGGCCGTGTCGATTTCGATCGAGAAGAAGCCCGCCGATCGCGTCGAGGCCGGCGAGCCGCTCGCGCGTATCTACGCGCGCACGCCCGCAGACGCCGAGGCCATCCGAGCGCGCCTCGAGGCCGCGTTCACCTTCGCCCCCGCTGCGCCCGCGGCCGCACCCCTGGTGGTCGGGCGCGTCCCCGCCGCGTGACGACGCGCCGCCACGTCGCCGGCGCCTCGGTCAGGCCCAGCGGCTGATCTCGTAACCGACGAACGCGATCGCGCCGCCGATCGCGCCGACCGGCAGCGTGGCGAGGCGGCGGCCCCACCCTCCGCGCACCCACATCGCCGCGCCGCGCGTGCTCACGCCGAGGCCGATGAGCACGAGGAACGCGGGGGTGAGCCACGGGACGAGGAGCGCGCCGTCGGGGGGGACCCCGCTCTCGCCGCTCGACGCGAGCGCGACGGTGACCATGCCGAGCGACTCGATCAGCATGAGCCCGCCCGCGAG
>JAGQJA010000065.1:0-6556 GCA_020430845.1 Myxococcales bacterium | reverse complement strand
GCGAGCGACACCGCGGCCGCCGTCTTCATCGACGTGCCGTCCCACGCGTGGGGCAAGAGCCCCATCGGCTGACGCCCGCCAGATCGATGTAGATACATGTATCCGGCGGCCGCCGCCCCACCGAAGCCGAGGAGGGAGATCACGCGCGCGAGGATGCGCTGGACCAGGGGCGCGGGCTCCTCGACGTACTCCACGACGCTCTGCGGTCGCCGACGGTCGAGCTCGAGCTTGGCCGGGGCGCCGCGCAGTGATGCCGGCGGCGGGTGCGCGCCCGAGGCAGGTCCCACGCGCTCGGACGCGGGCGGCGCCGCCTGGAGGTTGCGCTGAGAGGACGGGACGCCGTCGAGGTCGAGGCCGCTCGCCGGCATCGGGGCGCCCGCGCCGGCCATGGGACCGTGCTGCCCCATCGTCATGCGCTCGGCCGACATGCCGCGCTCGATGTCGAAGGGAGCGTCGTCGATGACCGGGGGCGGCGGCTGCGCGGCCGAAGGCGCGGGCGCGTTCGCACCGGGCCCCGCCTGCGGTCGGCCCGAGGGCGAGCGCAGATCGAGGTCCGGGATCGAGACGTCCGGCACGTCGAAGGTCGGCTTTCCTTCGGCCATCCCGCCGAGGATATCCGACCTATGCGTTTCGTCGAAGCGCGTAGTTTCTTGGCTATTTGAGGCGGGCGCCGGGCGCGACGTCGCCCTCGACGGTGGCGAGGTGCAGCGCCTCCGACGGGCCCGTCGCGAGCAGCATGCCGTGGGAGACCATCCCCTTGCCGAAGTCACGCGGCGCGAGGTTGGCCACGACGACGACGCGCCGCCCGACCAGCGTCTCCGGGGTGAACGACAGCGCGAGGCCGGCGATGATCTGTCGCGGCTCGGGCTCGCCCACGTCGACCGTGAGCTTGAGGAGCTTGTCCTTCTTGGGCACCTTCTCGCACGTCTTCACCAGGCCGACGCGCAGGTCGACCTTGGCGAAGTCGTCGTAGGTGATGACGCTCGCGTCTCCCGCGGCCGCGGCGGCCTTGGCGTCGTCGGCGGGCGCCTTCGTGGCGGCCTTGGCGTCGCCGGCGGGCGCATCGCCTTCTTTGGGGGGCGCGAGCTTGGCGAGGATCGCCTTGGTGCCGTCCTCGTCGAACGTCGGAAAGAGCGCGCCGCTCGGCGCGAGCGCGTGCCCCGCGACCATGGGCGTGGGCCCGGTGGGCCAGCCGTCCTTGCCCAACGCGTGCTCCACCGGCGGCAGACCGAGCTGCGCGCGCATCTCGTTGGCTTTGCCGGGCATGACCGGCCAGATCGCCGTCGAGATCTCACGCAGCACGGCGAGCAGCGCCGCGAGGATCGTGTGCGCGCGCGCCGGGTCGGTCTTGACCGCGGCCCACGGTGCCGCGCGGTCGATGTACTGGTTCGCCGCCGAGCTCACGGCCCACGTGGCCTCGAGCGCCTTGTGGGGCTCGATGGAGATCCATGCGGCGCGCGCCGCGGCGAGCTCGGCCTTCGCGCGGTCGAACAGCTCTTGCTCGAGCGGCGTGACCTCACCGAGCGCGGGCACCTTGCCCTCGGCGAGCTTGTTGCACAGCCCGAGCACGCGGTTGAGCAGGTTGCCGAGGTTCTTGCCCAGGTCGGCGTTGTACCGCTCGATGAGCGCGTGGTGATCGAAGTCGCCGTCTTGTCCGAACGCCACGGCCCGCAGCAGGTGGTAGCGCAGCACGTCGGGCCCGAGCTCTTCGGCCAGGCGCACCGGGTCGACCGCGTTGCGCAGCGTCTTCGACATCTTCTGCCCGTCGATCGTGAGAAAGCCGTGCGCGAACACGATCGGCAGCTCGTCCTCGGAGTAGCCGGCCGAGAGCAAGAACGCCGGCCAGTACACCGAGTGAAAGCGCAGGATGTCCTTGCCCACGATGTGCACGATCGTGGAGTCCTTGGACCAGAAGCGCGCCTCGGCGCCCGTCCCGAGCGCGCTGCGGTAGTTGGCGAGCGCGTCGAACCACACGTACATGATGTGCTTGGGCGCGTCGGGCACCGGCACGCCCCACGTGAACGTCGTGCGCGACACCGAGAGATCGCGCAGGCCGCCCTCGAGGAAGCTCAGCACCTCGTTGCGGCGCGACTGCGGCTGGATGAGCTCGGGCCGCCGCGCGTAGAGCTCCTTGAGGGGCTTCTCCCACTTGGAGAGGCGAAAGAAGAACGTCTCCTCCTTCACCCGCTCGACGGGCTTCTTGTGCATCGGGCAGATGTTGCCCGGCTCGAGCTCCTTCTCCGTCTTGAACGACTCGCAGCCGACGCAGTACCAGTCCTCGTACGTCCCCTCGTAGAGGTCGCCCGTCGCGCGCACCTTGCGCCAGAGGTCTTGCACGAAGGCCTCGTGGTCGGGATCGGTCGTGCGGATGAAACGATCGGCTTCGATGGAGAGCTTGGGCCACGCCTCACGAAAGCGCGCGCTCATCGCGTCGACGAACGCCTTGGGCGCGAGGCCCTGCTCCTCGGCCTGCCGCTCGATCTTCTGTCCGTGCTCGTCGGTGCCCGTGAGCATGTACGTGTCGTCGCCGCTCAGCAGGTGGAACCTGCGCAGCGCGTCCGCGACGACGGTCGTGTACGCCGTGCCGAGGTGAGGCACGTCGTTGACGTAGTAGATCGGGGTGGTGACGTAGAAGAGGCCCATCGCGCGAGACGATTACCACGCGCGGCGCGCCGCTCGCACGGCAACGACGCCGAAATCGTCGGGCGGGCGAGTCGGAGGTTCGACGCGGCGGGGCTGGGTGTCAGGGGGCGGCGCCGCTCTGCTCGCTCGAGGGCTTGGGCGGCTCGATGCTGACGCGCGCGGCCATGGGCGCGTCGGACAGGGCGCGCCGCACGGCGAGCATGAAGGGCCGGTCGATCGCCACGCGGAGGCTCCGCTCGGGCGGGCTCTCGGTGGGCGCCTGCAAGAGGCGCAGGTCTCGCATCAGCGCCCGCCGCAGCTTGCTCGGCGCCTGACGCGCGCCGATCTCACGCGGGACGATGCTCGCCGGCATGGGCGCCACGAGGACGATCTCGCGGCCGTCCTGGGACAGGCGCGTCGCCTGGTAGAGCGCCGCCGTCTGGCCCGTGGCCTCGTGGAACATCACGGGGCGCCACTCGAGCGGCGACGCAAAGTCGAAGCGGTCGTCGCCCACGCGGATCTCCTCGCGCGAGATGGTGATGGCCTGACCGCGCGGATCGCTCAGGAACGCGCGACCGAGCGCCTCGCGGTCTTGCTCGCCGACCACGTCGAGCAGCGCCTTGGCGTCGGCCGCCGAGAGCGCCGGGCCGCGCCCGAGGCCGTCGATCAGATCGAGGTCGGCCAGCGCCGAGATGTCGGCGAGCGCCGCGTCGGTCGTCTCGTCGCGCTCGTCGAGGGAGATCGGGACGTAGCGCGTCTGGTCGGGCGTGGTGAACGCGAGCAGCGCGGTCGAGCGGTCGTAGCAGGCGAGGAGCGTCACGCCGAAGGGCGAGCCCCACCGCGCGAGCGATGTCTGTCCGTCGGGGGTGACGCGGTGGATGCCGCCGTCGTTCGCCTCGATGTGCCCGGGCGGGGGCGCGCGTCGTCTGCGTCGCGCGGCGGCGAGGGTCCACACGAACGCGGCGATCGTGATCATCGCGAGCCCGAGCGGCATCGACACGCCGCCGGGCATGCGCAGCGCGGCCCAGCCGAGGGTCAGCGCCGCGAGGGCGCCCACGGCGATCCAATAACGAGCGGGCAGGGCGGGCTCGCTGGGTTCGAGCGCCCGGAGAGGCCAGCGGAGGAGCGTGCGTCGGAGGCGCATGTCGACACCAAGTCACGAGGCCCGCGTCCACGCGTGCACGCACGGTGTCGTCGAGCCCTACCCATCGAAAATAGCACCGGGTGCGCGGCGCGCCCTCGCGTTCCAAGGCGGCGCGCCGTTTGGTCGCTCTTTCTCCCACATCGCCCGCAAGCGCGACCACAAGCGCGGCCGTCCAGCGCCCGCGATCCGAGCCGCGCGTGACACCGGCTGGGGAACGCGCGCGCCGCGAAGCGCGTAAGACCTCGTAGCCGCCGAATGAAAATCATCCAGTCGCGCTGTACGGAGCTCGACGCGCAGAAGTACTTTGCGCTGCTCGGGCTCCTCACGGCGGCGACGTTCGTCGCGCTGCTCGAGGCGGCCGACCGCTGGACGCTCGACCTGGCGGCGCCCGCGCTGCTGGCGATCGGCGCGCAGGCGTGGTTCGTCGAGTCGCGCACGGCGTATGGGTCTGGCCCCTTCGCGCAGCCCTTCGCGCGGGTGAGCCGCGCCGCCGCGTGCTGGGCCGCCTGCTGGGTGACGGCCATGGCTTGGCTCGTCGCGCGCATGTGGGCGGTCGACGGCGTCGGTCTCGAGCTCTCCGTCCACGTCGCCGAGCGCGCGCTGGTCGTACCCCTGTGGGTCTTGGCCGCTCCGCTGTGGGTGTTCTTGCAGCGCGTCCTCGCCCCGCTCTTCCGCGCAGTCTTCTGGATGACGCTCGGGGGCTCGTCGTTTCGTGCCGGGTGCCTGGTCACGGCCGCGGCCGGGCTCGCGGTGGGCACGGCGCTCGTCGAGCTGCGCAACGTGGGCCTGCTCGGGTAGCCGGCGCGCGCCCCGGCCGACGCGCGCGCTTGGGGCGCGGTCGCGCATGTGCTACCTCCATCGCGCTTGGGTGGCGCGCTCGGCGCTGGCCCGCTCTGGGAGGAACGACATGCGAGCGAGGATCTTTCTCTTGGCGATGGCCGCGATGTCGGTCAGCGCCGCCGCGGTGGTGCAGGCGTGCGGTGGTGAGTCGACCGTCGCGGAGCCGGTCGACGCAGGCAAGGACGTCGCCACCGAGAAGGCGCCGCCTGCTCCGGAGCCCGACACCGGCACCCCCGACACGGGCCCCGGCTGCGACACGACCGCCGACTTCACGGGCAAGATCCCGGACGCCTCGATCGCCGACGGTGCGTCGACCTCCGGCATCTGCATCGGCTGCGCGCAGGCCAACTGCAAGTCGGACCTCGACAAGTGCAACAAGCTCTGCGAGTGCCAGAAGGCGGCCGGCGGCGCGCTCGACTGCTTCTTCCAGAAGGGGAGCGTCACGGCGTGCGCGGGGCCGCTCGTCGGTGTCTCGTCGCAGACGCGCGACATCGGCATCGGCCTGTTCAGCTGCATCACCAGCAAGTGCCAGGACGAGTGCGCGGTGAACCAGCTGCTCCCCGACGCGGGCGACGCGGCGACCGACTGACCGACGCGGGGCGCGTCAGCGCAGGGCGTGGGCGCGGTGATTCGCGACCCACGGCGACAGGCGCGCCCCCGTCTCTCCCGCCTCGGCGTCGCGTGTCCCTGTGGCGCGTTCGATGCGCGACGCGGCGATGGCGATCGCGGCGGCGACCGCCTCACGGTCCTCGGCGCGCACCTCCGAGTAGCCCAGGAGCGCGTCCTTGTGGCGCTCGATGAAGCTCGTGTCGTAGTCGCCCGCGACGAACTCGGGGTGATCGAGCAGCTTCTGGTGGAAGGCCAGGTTGGTGCGGATGCCGGTCACGATGTACTCGCGCAGCGCTCGGCGCATGCGGCGGATCGCCAGATCACGCGTGGGCGCCCACACGCTCAGCTTGCTCACGAGCGGATCGTAGAAGCTCGAGATCATCGCGCCGGGGTAGGCGCCGCCGTCGTCGCGCACGCCGGGGCCGGCGGGAGTCACGAGCGACTCGATGCGCCCGGGCGACGGCAAGAAGCCGCTCGCGGGGTCCTCGGCGTAGACGCGGCACTCGATGGCCGCGCCACGCGACGCGAGGTCGTCTTGTCCGAACGTGAGCGCGTTGCCCTCGGCCACGCGCACCATCTCGCGCACGAGGTCGAGGCCGCTCACCAGCTCGGTGACCGGGTGCTCCACCTGCAGTCGCGTGTTCATCTCGAGGAAGTAGAACTCGCCGTCGGGCGCGAGCAAGAACTCGAACGTGCCGGCGCTGTGGTAGCCGACGGCCTTGGCGCCCTGGATGGCGATGGCGCCCATCTTGGCGACGAGCTCGCGCGAGGCGGCGGGCGAAGGCGTCTCTTCGACGACCTTCTGGTTGCGTCGTTGGATCGAGCAGTCGCGCTCGAACACGTGCACCATGTTGCCGTCGCGGTCGCCGAGCACCTGGATCTCGACGTGCCGGGGACGGATGATCGCCTTCTCGAGGTAGACGGTGTCGTCGCCGAAGAACTTCTTGGCCTCGCTGCGCGCGCGCTCCCACGCGTTGGCCATCTGGTCCTCGGAGTCGACGAGGCGCATGCCCTTGCCGCCGCCGCCGGCCGACGCCTTGAGCATCACGGGGAAGCCGATCTTCTTGGCGGCCGCGACCGCCTCCTCGGTGGTCTCGCAGCTCGCGCCCGGCACCACGGGCACGCCGGCGGCGACCATCTTGGCGCGCGCGGCCGTCTTGCTCCCCATCTGGCGCATCGCGCTCGCCGGCGGCCCGATGAACGTCACACCGGCCTTCTCGCACGCCTCTACGAAGTCTGCGTTCTCACTCAAGAATCCGTAGCCGGGGTGGATGGCGTCGCACCCGGCGCGCTTGGCGACCGCGACGATCTTCTCCGCGCGCAGGTAGCTCTCGGACGCGG
>JAGQJA010000679.1 GCA_020430845.1 Myxococcales bacterium | reverse complement strand
GCGTCAGAGGTTCGACGCGTAGGGTTGGCCCGGCGTGGCGCCGATCGCGAGGAGGGTCACGCCGTCCGCCCCGGGGACGAGCTTGCGCGTCACGGCCGGTGCCACGAGCGCCATGTCCCCGACGCTCAGGCGCTGTTCGCCGTTCGGCGTACGGAGGGTCGCGCTCCCGCGAAGCACCACGTACACCTCCTGCTGTCCGTCCTTCACGTGGTCGTGCTCGGGGTACAGGTCGCACCCCGCGTCGACCTCCAGCACGTTCATGCCCCACGCCTCGACGCCGAGCGCCTTGCCCACGGCGCGAAAACGAATGCCCGCGATCGCGTGAGGGCCCGCGTAGGGGTCGACCGACTCGATGCTCTTGACGACAGTGTCCATGGTTCCTCCGGGTGAGCGACGAGCATCCGTCATCCCGCAGCCGCTGGATTGTAGAAACGCGACGGGGCAGACTCGTGATGTCGTGACGCTCCGACCTCTCTCGCCCAGTGGCCACGGGCGCGCCAAAGGCCTGGTATCGAGCCGCGCGAGCGGCCGCCGCGTCGATGCACGCACGTTCGCCCCGCCGGGCGATCTGGTCCACGTGGTCGAGAGCTACTGGGTGGGTCGCTGGGACCTCGTGGGTCGACCGCCCCACGTGACCGAGCTGCTCGGGGACCCTTGCGTGCACCTCTGCGTCGAGCGGGGCGCGAGCCGCGTCGTGGGCGCGTGGACCAAACGGTGGGTGCGCACACTCGAAGGCGAGGGGATGGTGCGCGCGGTCAAGCTGCGCGCCGGCGCGGTGCGCGCCTTCTTGGACGTCACCGCGGCGAGCCTCGCGGACCGCATCGTGCCGCTCGGCGACTTCATCGACGACGCGGCTCGGTTCGAGCGCGAGGTCCTCGAGCCCGAGGACGACGAGACCGCGTTCGCGCAGTGGACGGCGCGGCTCCGTGGCATGTTGCGTCCCGTCGATGTCGCGCTGCCCGTCGGCGCGTGCGCGGCGATCGCCGCGGACCGAGAGCTCACGAGCGTCGATGCGCTCGCATCGCGTCTCGGAGTGAGCCCGCGCGTGGTCCAGCGTCTCTTCCGCGAGCACGTCGGCGTCACGCCCAAGCGCGCGATCATGCGGGCCCGTTTGCAGCAGGCGGCGCTCCAGATCGAGAAGGGTGTGGCGCCCAACCTCGCACGCCTCGCCGCGGACCTGGGCTACACAGACGAGGCGCATTTCAACCGCGACTTCAAGGCCGCGGTCGGCCGGACGCCGCGAGAGTTCGAAGCGAGCCTCGAGGCCGATCCTGCGCCGCGTCCGACGAGCGGCGGTCACACCCGAGCGCGTAGGCCGAGCCGGCAAGGAGCGCCGCCGCGTCTCTCGCGCTAGACTCATACGCAGATGGGTTGGACGAGGGCACCAAGGCGCGCCGTGACGGCCGGTGTGGCCGCGGCGGCGCTCGGCGCTGCCGGCGTCTTTGCGAGCTGCGGAGAGGCCACGCAGGTCGTGATCGACGTGCGTACGAACACTTGCGCCCTCGAGCCCACGACCGAGATCGTCCTGGGGCGCTCGTTGAACGAGGTGCAGTCTGCAGGTAAGTCGATCGCCTCCAAGCGCGGGTGCGACGACGAAGGTGAGGGCGTCGTCGGCACGCTCACCGTTCTGCCACGCGAGGGCGCCGAGGACGGGTTCGTGGCCGTCCGCGTCACCGCGGCGCTCGGCATCGACCCGTCCGCGTGCGCGGCTCAGCCGCAGAAGTGCATCGTGTCCCGCGCGCTGACGCGCTTCGCGCCGGGCCGCGTGGTTCGCACCAGCGTGTTCCTCGACGACAAGTGCACGGGCGTCTCGTGCGAAGAGGGGCAGAACTGCGAAGAGGGGCGATGCGTGACCATCGCGGTCCCGCCGTCGGCGCAGGTCGACTCCGGTGGCGGCAAGGTCGACGCCGACGTACCCGACGCCTCCGTCGTGCTCGAGGCCGGGCCAGACGCGACCGATAGCCTCTGCGCGGCCTGCGCGGCGCTCGCGAGCCCTGGCGTCACGGCGCGCTGCGAGCTGCGCGCGCCGACGCTCGACGCGGGTGGAGGTGTGGCTTCGACGGCATGCGTGATCGCGGTCGACGGACTGAGGCTCGGCAAGGTGCTGACGTGCCCGGCCGGCCTGCCGTGCTTCGTCACGTGCACGCAGGAGGGCGCCTGCAACATGGTCACATGCGGCGCGGGCGTTCCGAGCTGCGAGGTCGACTGCGCACCGAAGCCGGGCGAGACCGGGCAGCCCGTGTGCGCCGTCGCGTGCTCGTCTCCGAGGTGCCGCCTGCGCTGCGCGGCGGGCGCGCGGTGCAGCGTGAGCGCGACGGGCTCGAACGACGCGTTCTTCGACTGCGCTCCGTCGGGGGGCCAGTCGTGCAGCACCGTGCTCTGCACGCCCGCCGGCCAGGCCACGCAGAACTGCAAGCAGCAGGCGTCGAACAACTGCAAGGCGGCCCCGTGCTTGTGCACCGAGGGCACGATCGACTGCAACGACCGCGGCGGCCAGTGACGGGCCGACCGTCGAGACTTCTCCGCACCACGCCGACGGCCCTCCGAACCCTCTGCTCCACGACGTGACTCTCACCGAGTGGAGGTAGATACGATGGTCACTCGATGGATGTCCGCTCTGTGGGCCGCAACTCTGCTCGTCGGCTGCGCTGGCGCCGACGGCGGTACGCAAGGCTCGGGCACGGGCGCTCCCTCACCGGTCGCGAGCGTAGGCGCTCCCGCTCCGGGTGACTCGGCGGCGCTGTCCGCCGCGGAGCGTGACGGTCTCGCGTTCACGCGCGAAGAGGAGAAGCTCGCGCGTGACGTGTACGCGGCGCTGCGCGCGCACGACCGCAGCTTCGACAACATCGCGCAGAGCGAGCAGACGCACATGGACGCCGTCGGGACGTTGTTGACACGCTACTCGCTCCCGGACCCCGTGGCCGGCAAGGGGCCGGGTGTGTTCGCCGACCCCGCGCTGCAGGCGCTCCACGACACTCTCGTGCAGCGTGGGACACCCTCGCTCGTGGACGCGCTCACCGTAGGTGTAGAGATCGAGGAGCTCGACATCCACGACATCGACGAGGCCGGCAAGGGGGTGTCGCACCCCGACATCGTCGAGACCTACGCCAACCTCACGCGGGGCTCGCGCAACCACCTTCGTACGTTCTACTCGAAGCTGCGCGCGGCTGGCGGCACGTACACGCCCAAGCACATCGACGAGGCGACCTTCCGAGCCATCGTCGAGTCGCCCGCGGAGCGCGGGCGCTGAGGTAACGCGCTCGGCCCCGCCACCGACGCGCAGGCTCATGCGGGCGACCTCGGGCTCGTGTACCATCCGAGGTCGCTCCTTGCCTCCTGTCGCCGAAAAGAACCCCCTGCTCGCCGAGCTCGACGCCGTCGCCGCGTCCGAGCCCGACGAGGCCGCGCTCGAGAGGTGCGACGCGGTGCGCGCGCAGGCCGAAGAGGCGGGCGACGTGGTGGCGGCCGCGCGTGCGCGGTTCGAGCGGGCGCGCACGCTGTCGCGCGCGGGGCGCACCAAAGAGAGTCACGAAGAGGTGGGCGACTTCGTGGCGCGCTACGAGCGCGAGGCCGACGCGACCATCCGTCGACTGGTGTGCCGCGGCCTGTTCGGCCTCACGCGCGATCGCATCGAAGCAGGCGTCGATCGTCGCGTCGCGATCTCCGAGTACCGGCACATCCTCGCGATCGCCGAGCGCGAGCCGCCCATCGACGGTCTCGCCGCGTCGGCGCACTACCACCTGGCGCTCACGTACGGAAAGATCGCCGTCGAACGCGACAGCGCCGAGCACCGCGAGCGGGCGCTCGAGCGGTTTCGTGAGGTGCGCGAGCGCTTCGGCGACAAGCGGTCCCGCGAGGTGCGCCGCTGGGTTGCCCGCGCGGCGATGGGACAGGCGACGATGGTCCCGCTCGAAGAGGCTGGCGCGCTCTACGAGTCGGTGATCGAACGTCACGCGCAGGACGCGCCCGAGATGCGCGGGCTCGCGCTCGAGGCGCTCGTGGCCTGGGCCGAACGCTGCGCAAAGGAAGGGGAGCGTGAGCGCGCGGCGTCCATCGCAGAGCGCGCGCGCGGCGCGTTGCAGCCGGCAGACGATCCGGACTTCGCCGCGCGTCTCTCGCGCGTTGTTTCTTCGACAGGTTGAGGTCTCCTCCAGGCCCGCGCTGCTATCGTCGGCGCATGGCGAAACCGTGGATGATCGGCCTCGGTGCGTTCCTCGCCGGCGCTCTCACCGCCAGCATCTTCCTGTACGCGAAGACGGGTCGCTGAGCGCGCGCAAGCTCACGCGCAGCGTCTGCTCGGCGGGCGCGCGGCCCCGCGCCTCGTCGAACTTCACGGTGATGCCGTTTTGGCGCGAGAGCGTGTCGCGGGGAAGGCGGCAGACGTGCGGCGCGTCTTTCGGGAGCGGCGCGGTCGAGCCCGGCTTGTGACCCTCGACGTCACACCAGCCGAGCGGAATCGTGGCCGTGCGCGTCTTGCCTGGATCGATCTTGCCAAGCACGAGCTCCTTCTTGTCGAACATCCCGTCGTCGCTCTTTGTCGTCGCCTGGAAACGATAGAGCGGGAACGCGCTCTTGTTCGAATTCTCAAGGGACTTGCGATCTCCTCCCTCCTCGCCGGCTCGTTCGCCTTCGCGGCGTGCAGCGACAACACCTCGAACCCGACCCCTGACCGCGGAGCTCGGGCCCGAGGCGAGCCTCGCCCGTGAAGGTGTCGCGTGCACCGGCTGCCCCCAGATCACGAGCGACGGCCTCGGCACGCTCGCGCCGTTCACGGGCGGCTTCTGGATCGGCACGTCGCGCCCGATCTACGGACCACACAATGCGCCCCTCACCGATCCGATGCGCCTCGTCGACTTCACGCCGTTCGAGAGCGCGCACGTGAAGGAGAGCCGGCTCTGCGCCACGTGCCACACCGTGACCACGCGCGCGATCGGCAGGCGCGGCGAGCAGGGCCCGGGGTTCCCCGAGCAGGTGCCGTGGCAGAACCGCACGGACGCGAAGCTCGAGGGAGCCCACACGGCTCGCCGTCATGCGGGTCCGTGTCGCACGCGGACGCCTCGCCCTCTCCCTCACGCGGTACAAGCGCCGCTCGATGGAGGTCTCGGCCCTCTACGCGCACGAGGTCGACTTCCGTGGCCCCCACCCGCTGAAGTGGATGCTCATCACCACCGCTCACGCCGAGACGCTCGCCGACGCTCAGGCGGTGCTTGATGGATACGCGATGCGGTGGCGCGTCGAGGAGTTGCACCGCACGTGGAAAGCAGGCTGGTGCAACGTCGAGCAGACGCAGTTGCGTAGCCGTGGCGCGATCGAGAAGTCGGCTATGCTCCACCTCGCCGTGGCCTCCCGAGCGATGCGCCTTGTGCACCTTGCACGCAACGAACCGGCGCGTCCCGCGACCGACGAACTCTCGCGCGAGGAGGTCGACGCGGTGTTGATCCTTGCGAGCAAGCGCGGACGCTCGAAGTACGAGCGCGGTGACACGCCTCCGATCGTCGAGGTCGTCGACCTCCTCGCTCGCCTCGGCGGCTACGTAGGGAAGTCCTCCGGCGGACCACCGGGCGCGACGAATACAGGATGTAGGTGCCCCTCCCACGTCCCCGCATGACCCCAATGGGGGCGATGGCCACCATCGGCGAAGCGCACACCAAACCATCTGCACCATACGCACACACCGTTGCGCGAGGGTTGGCCGTCGGTCATTGTGCAATCGTACTCGCGCTCGGCGCCATCAGGCTCGGCGGCGCGAAGAACACCCGTCGAATCGACCATCGCGGAGGCCGCCATGAGCATACGCCGACTGTCCTCGCTCGCGCTCATCGTCTCGGCATCGGCGTGTCAGCCAACAGGACGCTCCCGCGGGCGATGCGACCCCTACGGTTGAGATCGCAGAGACGAAGCCGACGTCGAAGGATCTAGGCAGTACGAATGGCGGTTCCGCGACGACGCCCGTCCCCATAGCCTCGCTCCGCCTCTCCAATGGGAACGTTCTCGAGTTCTATGATTTCGGGAGTGGCGCACTCGTATCCGAAGCCGGCCCCGCGACCAGGAGCCCCGCGTTCGATGGGCAAAGGAAGGACGCCCGTGACCTGGTTGCAGTGTGGGAAGAGCTCGCGCACGGGCTGCCTGTCCCGGCGGAGCTCATCGCGTTGCAGGAGCGTCTCACCACGTCCTACCAGCCGCGGGAACCAGTCTCCACCAAGCGGACAAAGCGGCCACCGCCCGGGAGTGATCCTCGAGGCGGCGCAGGCGGAGGAAACGACCTGCCCACGATCGAGTCATGGTGCGGCAACGGCTGCTGTGACTACGCCTGGCTCACCGCGAATCTCTGCCCCTCTCTGTCATATGATGCGAGTTGGTTCTTGCTCGACTACGGGTGGAGCTACGCGAACTACAACGATATCTTTCTCTACCATGGCAACGTGTGCGCCGCCTGGGGTACGAGCACGTATTCCGTGTGGCTCGGCGACGGGTCCGGAGGAACGTGGAGCGTCCCGCAGGCCACGTATCGCAACTTCCACTGGCTTGCAGCATTCAGCATTTTCTGGTGCGCGGGTTATTGCGGTGAGGATATGACAAGCAGCGTGAACAACTCTTCCTACCAGCAGTCGCACACCTACTGCGGGGGTATCCTCTTCGACTGATGCGACTCGCGCTCGCGGAAACCTGGTCATCGATGCGCACTATTCTCCATCTTCTTGCGACCATTGGCGTCTGCTCGCTCGCAGGATGTGCAGACGAGCGCTACTTCGTCATGACCGAAGAGTGGCTCGTCGAGTCGAACGGGGAGCGCCACGTCGGCGGAGGTTGCACGGCGGTGGCGAAGGGGATGCGGGGTGGCACGGGCGGCGGTTCCGCGGATGTGGGGGAGCCTCTTCGCTTCGCCGTCGAGTTCGAGAGCCTCGGCGACGGAGTCAGAGTCGCCGTGGTTGGAAGCACCGAGAGGGTCGAGCGCTTCTTCGACGAGCGCTGGCTGCGTGGAGAGAGACCCGCGGAGACGATCGAAGTCGCCGCGGCCGCCTCGGCCTCGTATCGAGTACGCCTTTGGGGTGGTCTCCGATGTGTCCCCCCCCGCGGTGTCGATGCTGGAGCGTCGGGGCCGTGAGCCGCGCCCTAGACGCGCGAGGTGCCGGATGACCTCGCCGGTATCGCGCGTAGGTGAACCAAGCGCATTTTCGAGATGTCTCCAGGCCGGCGTGTGCCCGCGATCGGTCTCGCCGCCCTCGACGGAAGCGAGAGCGTAGGTGAATCGAGCGCATTTGCAGGCGTGCGCGGATGGGCAGCCGGCCCCGACGCGCACGAGGCCGTCGGGGCCTCGCTTGACGCGCTCCTGAGCGACCGCTGGCCGCAGGATGTACCGGAGCAGCGCCTCGCGCCTGTCCTCGGCCACCCTGGAACACGTGCCGCTGAGGCGCGAGCGCGCGGCGTCCATCGCAGAGCGCGCGCGTGGTGCGTTGCAGCCGGCAGACGATTCGGACTTCGCCGCGCGTCTCGCGCGCGTGGCTCCGTCGGCGGGTTGAGGTCTCCGCCAGGCGCGCGCCCGCGGCGTCGGAGGCGCCGGGCCGCCGTGGCAACCGCGGACCGATGACCAAGGAGGATTGGGAGCGCATGGCGGAGAGCGGCATCGTGCCGACGCGCATCCCGTGCGTGCGCGACCAACCGTGGACTCCGACCGAGCGCGCGATCGATCGGCTCGGGCTCGCGCCCGCGGACGTCGAGGCGCTCGAGGCGGCCTACAAGGCCTCCAACAAGCGCGTGACGGAGCAGATCCGCCCCCTCTGCGCGCGCGTGCTCGGCAGCCCCGAGGCCGTGGAGAAGATCGGCGTGAGCTCGTGCATCGACGTCATCAACAACAGCGCGCGCCGCGCGGACGCCGACGCGACGAAGCAGTCCCTCTCTCGCGTCGCCGAGGTCCAGGCGGGCAAGCGTGAGACACCGAAGTCCGTCGCGGACGCGCCGCCCGTCGAGCAGCTCGCGTACCTGCTCACGCAGGAGTCCAAGTCGTTCGAGAGTGATCTCGCGCAGCGCCTCGGGCCCGACGAAGCCAGCCGCCTCGCGAACGCGTCGGAGCTCTGCTCGGAGCGGCACGTCCTCCGCGCCGGCGATTTCGATCGGAGCGCGTTCCGCGGGCGCGGGCGCTGAGACGCGCGCGCGGTCGATACATCCTCGATGTCGAGCGCGTGGCTCGAGAAGCTCCGAGCCGGCGCACCTCGTCCGTGAGTCCCCACGGATCGGCCGCGATCCGCGCGCGGACACAAAGAATCCCCGCGCGGATCCCTCCTCGCGCCTGGCACGAAGCGTGAATTGTGGGGAAACATGCGACCCCACTTCGTCCTCCTCGGCTTCCTAGCGACGACCACGCTCGTGCTGGCCGCGTGCGCCGACTCCCTCGACGACATCGGCACGGGCGAGGCCGCGCAGATCGCGGCGCCGTGCGCCTCCCGCGCGACCATGGAAGACGGCTCGCCGTCCGCCGTCGCCGCGTGGAAGCGCGGGCGCGATGGTTGGGGGAGCGAGGCGTCGCACACCGCGGCGACCGGCGCACAGGGGAGGGGCTACGAGCTCGCGACGCGCGAGGGCAACGCGTACGCCGCGCTCACGATCTCGCAGGGGCCGTCCCTCGCGCCGGGACAGTACGCGCTGTCGTTCAAGGTGAAGACGCGCGGCCTGTCGTCGCCTTGCCCTTCGCCCGATCAGCAGTGGGTCGAGGTCGGCGCCAAGGAGGGGGCGTTCGCGCCGGGCGACTTCAACGAGGGGCGCCACTTCTCGCGCGCCGCGATGGACGACTTCGCCGCGTCGTGCGGCACCTTCCGGACCTTCACGACGCCCATCCGCGTCGACCTCGCGCGCGGCGGCACGATGAGCCTCGCGCTCAAGGTCGGCAGCACCGCGGCCGGCGGCGGCACGGCGGCCGTCTTCGACGACGTCGCGCTCACCTGCGTCTCCGGCGCGTGCATGACCTGCGAGGCGGAGACGCGCCCGCCGCCTACC
>JAGQJA010000678.1 GCA_020430845.1 Myxococcales bacterium | reverse complement strand
CCTTGGTGCCCTTTAGCTTCTCGGGCCTGCTCGGGCAGCCGCCGTTGACTTGTTCTGCTAAGGATACCGCGGCCGCCGCGATCTACACTCTTCCCCCGCACGACGCTCTTCCGCTCTTCGAGCCGCTGCTCCCGCTCGAGCCGCTCGCGCCCGAGGACGAGCTCGCGGCGCCGCCGTCAGGGTCGGGCACGCTCACGGGTGAGGCCTCGCTGCCGACGCACGCGCCGACAGCGAAGGTGGTGGCGGAGAGGACGACCAGGGCGCGCAGGAGCGTCATGTCACGTAGGTGTAACACCTCGCCCGGGCCGTTCCAGCGCCTTCGCGTCACACCAACGGGCGACAACAACTCAGGGTGATTGTCGCTCCATGCGCAACAGTGTGTTCGCCAAACGAGCCACTAACTATGCGCAACCAAAGGAGAAACGAGCGCATCAGTAGGGGCGAAGGAGATGACACCCATGACCACGTTCTCTCGCCTCGTGCGCCCCCTGTTCGCTGCCGCCACCCTCTCGCTCCTGCTCGCCGCCGCCGGCTGCGACGATCCCGCCAAGAACGCCACCAAGGCCACGGCCAGCGCCGCCGTCACGCCCAACGCCGCGACACCGGCGCCCGCGAGCGCCACGACGTACGACTTCGATCAGCGCAGCTCCAAGGTCGGCTGGGTCGGCTCCAAGGTCACCGGCAAGCACGAGGGTGGCTTCGGCACCTTCAAGGGCACCGTCACGGCGTCCGCGAGCGACATCACGCAGGGTCGCGTCTCGGTGGAGATCGACACCGCCTCGATCACGTCCGACACCGAGAAGCTCACGGGTCACCTCAAGTCGGGGGACTTCTTCGACGTGGCCAAGTTCCCCAAGGCGACGTTCGTGTCGACCAAGATCGCCAAGGCCGGCGACAAGGTCGACGTGACCGGCAACCTCACGCTCCACGGGGTGACGAAGTCGATCACGTTCCCGGCCAAGGTGAACGTCACGCCCGACGCCGTCGACGTCGACGCCGAGTTCTCGATCAACCGCAAGGACTTCGGCGTGTCGTTCCCCGGCATGAAGGACGATCTCATCCGCGACGACGTCGTCATCAAGCTCGAGATCCGCGGCAAGAAGAGCCAAGCCTGACGGCTGCCGCCCACGCCCGCGACGCGCGCCGTCGGGGCCTCGGATCGCGGACCTCGCCGAGAGCGCCCGCACGATGGAGCCGGTCCGACCTGTTGCGGCCGATCACGGCAAGGTCGACCGACGCCGAAGCCTCCGGCGATCACGTCGTCCGTGGAGCACGCCGAACACCTGCAGTACGTCACCTTGCTCGCGAAAGTAGACGAGAAACGGAAACCGCTTCAGGGCGACCCGCCGAAGACCGCGGTACGCGACCGGGAACGAGCTCGGCATCGACAGGGCGCGCTCGAAGGCAGAGTCGACCTCGGCTACGAACTCGCCGCCGAGGCCGGCGCGCCGCGCTTCGTACCAACGGAATGCCTCCTCGACGTCTTCTTCCGCCGCGCGGAGGACGACGAGGATCACTTCGAACCGAGAATGCGCGCCTTCGCCTCGGCCCAGGGCCTGAAGGACGCGTCGTCGGCGGTTTCCAGCCGACGGTCGAGCTCTTCCTGGTGCCACTCTGGCGCCGGAGTGTCGTGATCGAGCGAATCCCACAGCTCTTCGAGGAGGTCGAGCTTCTCCTCGTCGGCGAGATCACGAATCGCTGCGGCGAGCTCGGGTCGCGTCACAATCGAAGCGTAGCACGCTGGGACAGAGCCGTGAGGCACGCGCAGGCCCGTCCCTGCGCTGCGGACAACCAGGCGCGCTCCGATGGCCTCCTGCGACACCCCGCCCCTCGCGGCCCTAGATCGGAATCCCCACCCACGGACGCAGCTCGTCGCACGCGCGCTGGTGAGCGTCGATCACGGCGGTGACTTCGAACATCGTCTGGGTGGGGCCGAGGAGAGAGAGGTACTGCACGTGCGAGGCGAGGGCCTCAAGCTCGAACGTGAAGTACATGGCCATGAGCGGGTTGATCCAGAGCTTGCTGCCGCGCGTGCGGTGGGTGCGGTGGACGTCGCCGAAGTCGCCTTCGACGGCGGAGACGATCGAGTGGTTCACGATGCTCGGCATCTCCGACATCGCCTTCGTCGCGGCCTCGACGGCGGACGCGTAAAGCGCGGACTCCTTCATTCCGGCCAAGAGCGAGAACGCGCCGCGGAAGCCGCCCTGCTTCGTCAGCGCCGCTTGGCGCGGCGGGCCGACTAGCTGGAAGTAGTCTGTGGCGCGGGGAGTCCCGCTGACACTGTTCAGCATCGTAGCAGCGTCCCCGTGGGTTGCGACTGAACAAGGCGATTAAGCAGGCCTAGTGGGTGCTGCACGGTGTGCGTCCGACCCCTAGTGACAACCGGCTTGCTTCTTGTCACACTGCTGGTGGTCTCGCTTGCAGGGAGGGAGAACATGAACAGCACGGTGGCGCGCGTGAGAAACTATGACGGAACGGGAGCGTCGACTCACACCGCTCTCTGGAGTTCATGATGAGCCGGGAGGACGCGAAGCCGGAGGCGGTCGCCAAGATTGAGGAACGCCGGGATGGGAAGGTGATGGAGTCGCGGGCGTCGGGCCCGGGGGCGGCAGCGGCAGCCGGTCGCGAACATGCCCGCGCCGCGGGGCAGACGGCTGCGGCTGTCGGCGAGACGGCCATCGCGGACGCAAGCGCTTCGGCCGCAAACGTAGTCGAACAACTCCAACGAGATTTACCTCGCTCGCTTCAGCCGCCGGTGGCCGCGACCCTTCAGTCCTGTCTGGACGAGCTGAAGAACCTGCGAGGTACGGTCTCGAACGTCAAAGAGACGGTTGACGAGTTATGGGCCAAGAGGGCAGCTGCAGAGTTGCGCGGGAATTTGGTGGCTGAAGGGACGGTGAAAGCGATTCTCGAAGCGGCCGTGAAGAATGGCGCAGTCGGTGCGCTTGTCACCGCGCTGATAGGTGCCTTCCCAAAATAGAGCAGCGTCTGACGCCTGCGGCTACGGCGTCAGACGGCGGTGCAGCGGCCGCTGGGCTCAACGCAATAGCGACAGTCAACAACCCGAACGTGGTGATCAACATCGGGTCGCCACGGTCTGCACGACCAGCGCGGCGCGAGTCAGACCCCGAAATCTTCAGCGATCCGGAGACGGCCCGGCAGCACGTCCTAGGCGCCGTGCAGAACGGTCTGAGATCGATGACCTCATCAATCACGTTGTTGAGGAAGCGCACGCGGTTCGACGTGATGCTGGTCGGCTGTACCTTTATCGGCGCGTGGGGAGGGGGCATGGCGATCGCGGCGATGCTAGGCGGCATGCACCTCACAACTGTACAAATGCTCATGCTGCTGGCCGGCCTGTTCCTCGTTACGAACGTAATCCCCCTTCGAAGGGGGATCCTTCTAATGGCTAGGCGGGAGCGACTCGTGCACCTGGAGGAGTGGCTAAAGACAGCGACCTTCGATTCGGAGAAGGAGCTCAAAGCCTCGGAAGAGTGGCGCGAACTTGAAGCGTTGAAGCGTGAACAAGGCGCAGCATGACAACGGCGGAGGCGGGTTATGAGTTCGACGGCAGAAAACGGGCACCTCGCCAAGTTCGCGAAGAGCCGCTGGTGGCTTGTCAGCTCAACGATAGCGCCGGCGCTTGTCGGCGGCTTCCTCGTTCTTGGCGCGGGCCGGGAGTTCGCTCGCAGCAGGGAAGCCGCGGAGGCTGCGCAGAACCAGGTTCACGCACTTCAGGCTGAGAACGCCCAGCGCACGCGCGAGAACGAGGAACTCAAGAAGGAGCTGGAGACCCACAAGGCGGCCGTCGCGGCGCAGCGGGACGAGCGCACTCGCCTCGAAGCCGAAATCGCCGCTCTCACTGCGCAGCGAGAGCAGTTGGCACTCACTGTTTCCGCGCCGAACGTAGATGAGGAGGTAAACCACGTCCGAACCAGCCTCGCTGCTCGCACACCTCGTGAGCGGGCGCGGGCGCTTCAGCGACGCGGCGATGAAGCCTTGATGATCGCCCGGCCGGACATCGCGAGGCGATTCTATGAGGCCGCACTGGTCGAGGATGCTGACTACCCTTCCGCCATGATTTCGCTTGGCGCTCTTGCGTCGAGCAAGAAAGACTTTAGGGAGGCAGAGAGCTGGTTCAAGCAAGCGATCGCGGCATCTGACAAGAAGGACAAGAAAGACCCTCTGCACTACGGCTGGGCCCTTCTCGACCTCATGAACCTCCTGATGGCGCAATATAAGTTTGAGGAGGCCAATAAGTATGCCGATCTCCTGCGGAATGCGGACCAGAAGCCTGCGCCGGCAGAAGAGTACCTGCGGCGTCTAGACGCGGCGCTTGCTAAGCATCGCCGCCAATAGCCCTCACTCGACCATTTCTCGGGTTCGTGGAGACGGACAGTACGACCCGAATCCCCACCCACGGACGCAGCTCGTCGCACGCGCGTTGGTGCGCCTCGATCGCGGCCGCGACTTCGAACATCGTCTGGCTGGGGGGCGAGGCGCGACAGGTACTGCACGTGCGAGGCGAGGGCCTCGAGCTCGAACGTGCAGTACATGGCCATGAGCGGGTTGATCCAGAGCCTGCTGCCGCGCGTGCGGCGCGTGCGGTGGACATCGCCGAAGTCGCCTTCGACGGCGGAGACGATCGAGTGGTTCGCGATGCTCGGCGTCTCCGACATCGCCTTCGTCGCGGCGTCGACGGCGGACGCGTAGAGCGCGAACTCCTTCGTGCCGGGCAAGAGCGAGAACGCGCCGAGGAAGCCGCCCTTGTCCACGTCGCGCGCGCGCACCGCCGCGCCGATGCTCGCCATGTGTCCTCTGCGGGCGTCCTGAGCTGCGTTCGTCCCCCCGCAGCAAGCTGTCCCGAGGAGCCGGGTGTGTCCGCCGTCACCTCGACCAGCCCCGGCGCGAGCTCGCGCGCTTGCACCGCGCCGTCGCGCGGGTGTAGGGACGCTACGGCCGCCTGACAGGACGTGAGGCCCTCATCCTGCCGAACACTGCCCTCCCCGTTCGATGCGAGAAAGCCGACGTAAGCGCGGAACTTCTCGCGGTGCCGTTCAAGGCTATCAGGGCTATCACAACGCATACAGCTGCATCTCCGGTAACGGTCGCCGCGTGCCAAGCCAAGCTGTCGCGCGCATCGCAAAGATAGTGTCCCACGCCCGAGGCCGCTATTCTGCCGTCATTGGCACGGGGCACGACGGTCAACCATGGAGGCGGGAATGGACTATGCGCTCGAGAACCTGAACCCGGAACGCTTTCAGCAGTTCTGTCAGGCATTGCTCGTCCGCGAATACCCCGGGACACAGTGCTTTCCGGTAGCGCAGCCCGACGGGGGGCGCGACGCATGGGTGGTTCGAGCCGCAAGTCGCAAGAAGCAACGCTCTGCCATCTTTCAGGTCAAGTTTGTGCGCCGAGCAGATCAAACACTAGACGCACATGAGCGTCTTGTTAGGACGATGCAGGGGGAGCTGTCAGAGCTCAACAGGGCCCTGTTGTCAAAAGTAGATCGCTACATCTTGCTCACGAACGTTCGCGGAACCGCGCATTCCGGCACTGGCAGTATCGATAAACTGCAGACCATGATGGACGAGCTCTTGCCAATCCCAGGCGAGGTTTGGTGGCGGAACGATATCGCCCGACGGCTTGACGGCGCCTGGGACGTCAAATGGACATATCCAGAACTAATGACGAGCGCCGATCTCCTGCGCGCGTTCATCGAGTCGGGATTGAAGGAAGAGCAGGCTCGACGGGCCGACGCAATTCGAGGCTTCCTGAGCGATCAGTTCAATGCTGACGAGGAGGTCAAGTTCAAGCAGGTCGACCTTCAGAATCAACTAGTGGAACTGTTTGTCGACGTCCCGGTATCCCCGCTCCGCTCGGACGGCCGCGCACTCACATCTGCATCCAACGCGCACGCTCGTGTCGCCCGCTCTCTTGCGACCGCTGAGCGCCGAGCTCGAGCTGGGGCACAGCAAGAAGTCGGTGAAGACGAGGTATTCTTTTATCATGACGACCGCCAACCCGTAGGGGCTGCAACTCTACTCTTAGACCCCCACTTTCAATCAACTGTACCAAGCATTGTTCTTGAGGGAGCCCCGGGTCAAGGGAAGTCAACAATAAGTCAATACATTTGCCAGGTGCACCGCGCCCGATTGCTTGGGCGGGAATCGACGATCGCGCGCTTGCCCGAACGTCATCGGGAAGGGCCTCTTCGACTTCCGTTTAGAGTTGATCTTCGAGATCTCGCTGAGTGGTTTGCGCGGCGAGACCCATTTGATATCGCAAGGGAGGGAGAGCCGCCGCAGTGGCAGCGATCGACCGAGGCGTTTCTTAGCGCCCAAGTCCGACACGCTTCCGGAGGTGCCGCTTTTTCGGTTTCGGACCTTCACGCGGTGCTTCGTGTTAGCTCGCTCCTGTTGGTGTTCGATGGCCTCGATGAGGTTGCTGACATTGAGGCGCGAAAGGACCTAGTTGCAGAGATTTCGCGAGCGGTTGCGCGGCTTCGAGATATCGCGCCGTCGGTCCAGGCAATAGTAACGAGTCGTCCGGCAGCGTTTGCCAATTCTCCCGGGCCGTCCGATGAGGAGTTCCCGTATTTCACACTTGACTCGCTCAGCAGGACTCTTGTCCTGGAGTACTCAGAGCGCTGGCTTCGCGCGAAGCGAATGTCCGATCGTGAAGCCTCGCAGTTGAGCAAGTTGCTTCGAGAGCGCCTCGACCAGCCTCATATGCGCGACCTGTCAAGAAATCCGATGCAGTTATCAATTCTGCTTGCGCTCATGCACACGCGGGGAGCTTCTCTGCCCGACAAGCGAACTGCACTCTACGATAGCTATGTCGACTTGTTCCTAAACCGCGAGGCTGAGAAGAGCGAAACCGTAAGGGAGCACCGAGAACTGCTCCTGGGAATTCACGGGCACCTGGCGTGGTTGCTCCACGGTCAGGCCGAAGAGGGGCGCAACAGAGGCAGCATTACTGACGAAGGATTGCGCGCGGCTGTGCGCGCATATTTGCGCAGCGAAGGTCACGACGTTGCCCTCGTCGACGTTCTCTTCAAAGGGATGGTCGAGCGGGTGGTTGCGCTGGTATCGCGAGTTCAGGGCACATACGAGTTCGAAGTACAGCCGCTTCGCGAGTTCTTCGCCGCCAGGTATCTCTACGAAACGGCGCCGTATTCGCCGACTGGTCGCGAGCAGGCCGGGACGCGACCTGATCGGTTCGATGCACTTGCCCGCAACTTTTATTGGCTCAATGTTACTCGATTTTACGCGGGATGCTTCAGTAAAGGCGAGTTGCCGTCGTTGGTGGATAGACTTGAGGTGCTCCTAGGTGAGGTCCCGTACGGCGTGACCGCCCATCCGCGGGCCCTTGCAGCGATGCTTTTGTCGGACTGGGTATTCTCTCAACATCCTCGCTCTGTAAAGGCGTTGGTAAAGATGATCCTGGACGGTGGTGGGCTCCGAGCGATCGCCGCTGCGCTCACGCGGCGCGCTCGTCCGTCCGTCCTCGTGCTTCCGAAGTCATCGGGACGCGACGATCTGGTAGAACGTGCCTTTGAGGTCTTGGCGTCCTTTCCGCCCGCTGACTACTCGGAAGAGCTTACCGAAGTTCTTAGAATGAATGGGACTGCCGAGTTGCTAGAGGCTGGGTGGCGTGCTCGGTTGCTTGGCATGTCTCCGTGTCGAATTCCGAGATGGATGGAGCTGGGCAAGCACTTGGGCATCGTGGCGCGGCTGTCGGATGAAGAGATCTCATCGACTTGCGCCGTTCTTCAGCCGGCGACTCGGCGTGGCGTGCTCTTTTCCCTCCGCAGAACTGCGCTTTGCGCTCCGGCTGGCGACGCGGACTCGGAAGCTGAGATGCTTTCTGCGATCTTGAATCTAGACCTTGAGGGCGCATCGCGCGGGCCGCGAGGCGAGGTGCATGTCTTTGACCGTCTGGCAGCAGCGGTCGCCCCATGGCGCTATGCGATGGCTCTGCGCAGGCGCGAGCCATTGCCTCTAAGGAGTGCTTGGCGATATGTGGGAGACGATGGCGAGTGGCTGAGCCATCTGACGCCTTCGGGGTGCGCCGCGGATAGCATTCTGATCGCGGCCGCGGAGGCGACGAGTCGCTCTTCCGAAGAATGGGCCATTGGTTTCGGGCCGTGGGTTTCAGTTGTAAGCGCGATAATGGCAGTGCGACCACGTGCATGGTCCGCAGCGGTGCTCGCTTGTCTTGCGGCGGGCGTGAGCGAGCGGACCGAGGAGGCGGAGGGGGCTGACCGGTTCTATGATTCGAGCGTTGACCTCTGTGCGAGGTTTCGATTCGCGCGTCTGCGAGCGGGTCAGCCTGCGTGGTGGGCCCGCACCCTCCAGGGTGCGGGGGATAGTTTTGAGTTTTGCGTCGCGCTTCTCATGAGCTTCGTATGGGCGAGTCCAAGGACATTGAGCGCTCTCGCGACGGTGGCTGATGCGGCGGTGTCTCGTCTAGGTGATGATGAGTGGAGGACTCTGGCCAAAAGTGTGGTGACGCTGCAAGGTGCCGTGGAGAGTTCGGGGTGCGTCCGCTCCGCGCGGTACCGGCTGTCTGTGCTTCCGGAGGGGTTGACAGAGCGAACCGTATCTCTTCTTGTGTCTCGCTGCGAACTCGATGCTCGCTCGGCGGCGTACGAGACTAGCCTCGCGCTCTATCGTGGCGTTGACGAGCGGGTCCTTGGCTGTGCGAGTAGGCTCGCCATCGAGCTGATGGGAGGCGTTCGGTGCGATTGGGAGCGCGAGTTGGGCGTGGTTGCCCATGCGTATCGGAACGGAATCTTGGCTGACGGGGAGCTTGCTGATCGCTTTCGCGCAGGACGACGGATGGCGATGCCGCGCGAGGTCGCTTCGAAGATCATTAGCGAGGTCGACACGTACCCGTCGATGCTGGTGGAGGCAGCGCAGGGCACGTTTGAGGAGATCGCGCTCCGGGAAATGCAGCCTGTGGCTGCGGTGGCGCGCGCTGGTCGCTGGTTTGAGGAGTCCCCCCTAAACTCGCGGCTCACCTGACGCGTCTGACAGCCACGGCACGAAGGGCCGTTGGTGCGCGCAGCGCGCCCGACGCGACAGCCATCACCTCAAAGGGCGCGCGAAGAAGGCGCCCGGCGCCGGGATTCAGCCAGCGCCGCCGCGTTCGGCGGGAGCGGTCAGGGGACCTCGGTGGCGTCGAGGCGGCGCGGAGCCGGGCGAACGTTTCGCCAGCTCTCTCTCACGTTGACGCTGCGAGCCGCTCGAACTCGACGTGCCCACGGTGCATGGCGTCATCGTGGAGGCCCGCAGTGCGAGGATCGCCCCCATCCGTCCTTGTCGAGTGCGCGCGCCTTGCCGAGCGTACGGGGCCTCGACGGCAGCTGGACGATGATGCGCTGCTGCTCTCGGAGGCGCTCGATCTCCACGCTGAGCGCCTCGAGGCGCGCGCCGGGCCCGCCCGCGACGCGCCCGGCCGAGCCGTCGAGAATCTCGCGAATGCGCCCCAGCTCGGGGCGGATCTCTCGGTATCGGCAGATCGCCTCGAGCCGCTTCAGTCCTGGTCGGCGTACGGACGGTATCCGGCCCGCGAACGAACAGATGGCGAGAGCTGACCGATGCGGTCTCGGTAGAGAGGGCGCTCAGCGACAACCCGAAGCGCTTCGCGAGTCGACCGCCCGACAGGCTCAAGTGCGCATTGGAAGGACGAACCGTCGCCGCGCCTCGTCCAGGTCGAGCTCCGCGGAGTCTTAGTAGGCGTAGAGCGCGCCGGCCCGATGCTCGAGGAGCCGCGGGCTTTGCACGAGCAGGGCTCGAAGCTCACACCGTGCGCGCTGCATCGCCTGGTCGAGGAGGAGGACGTGGCCCACGTGATCGTCGCGTGCGACTTCTCGGGTGCGCCGAGCGCAGCGGTGATTGCGCGCAGGTGATGGACGTAGCGCGCGAGCGCGCCTTGGAGCGGTCGCCCCGGGAGATACGAACACGCGACGTACAAGTGCTCTCGGTGGCCGACGGTGGTGGGCTCGACGCTCGCAGCTTCGAAAGCCTCCACGAGCGGGTCCGGCGGCGCCAGCAGGCCACACGGGGCGGGTGTGCTCGGCGGATGCGGGATGGTCATCGGGGTCCACGCTAGACCGTGAACCCGTGGACGGGTCAAGGCACGCGCCCCGGCCCCTCCACGCGATCACGAGAGCCGCGGCTGCCCCGCAGCATCGCCGACGCCCACAACCCGCAACACGTCAGCGCATGTACTTGATGTCGACGAGGAGCGCGCCGTCGGGGGCCTCGGCGGCGATCACGCCGATGTGCGTGAAGTCGTCGACGCTGCCCGCGTGGCGATCGAGCACCACCTCGCCCACCTTGGGGATCTTCGCCACGACCTCGTTCTTGTTCCCGGGCTTGCGACGCAGCGACAACTTCACGGCGCCCTTCGAGTACGCGTCGAACGTCACCTCGGCGCGTCCGTCGGTCGTCTTCGACCACGTCGACGGCACGCTCGGGTTGCCGACGAGGAGCGTGTCGCGCGGGGTGACCTTGCGCGCTCCGGCCGCGAGCGTCACGCAGACCCAACCGTCGGCGCACGGCTCGGCCACCAGCTCGTCCGGCGCCGCCGTCGTGCTCATCGGCGCGGCGTTCGTCTCTCGCGTCGGCTCGACAGCGCTCGGCCCGGGCTCGGCGGCTTCGGTCGCGGCGGGCGCCGGCGCGGCGTGGGCGGGGCGAGTCGTCGCGGCCGAGGTGACCGTCGTGTCGACCGCGGGCTCTCGCAGAGCGGGAGCGCACGCGGCCGCCAGGGTGGCGACGCAGAGGGCGAAGGTGATGGGGAGCTTCATGACGCCGAGATAGCCAATGTACGTCGGAGTGTCAGGACGCAGCCGGACCTAGGCGGTGACGCCTGCAGCCCGCACATCGAAGCGGGGGCGCCGCCGAAGGCCAGCGCATGCGGCGAGCGCCCCGCGTACACTGGGGGGGTGACGGCCACGCCCATCACTCCCTCGACGACGCACCACGCGGTCATGTCGGCCCTGCTCGAGGCGGTCGGCTCGAGCGCGACGCCGTTCGTGCCGCTGCCGTTCGTCGACGACTGGATCGTGCGGCGCATCTTTCGCCGCGTGGCCCGCAAGACCGTGCGGCGTCACGGCGTCACCGACGCGAAGCTCCTCGCGAAGCGGATCGTCAAGGGTTACGTCGGCGCGGGAAAATCTGGCGTGATGCGCTCGGTCGCCAACGTGACGACGCGCTTCATCGTGCGCAAGTTCGCCGTCGCCCTCGACGTCAAGAAGAGCCACGACGTCTTCAGCGAGACCATCGCGTTCGCCGTCGCCCTCGAGGTGTGCTGCGAGCACGGCTGGCACTTCACCGTCGAGCCCAAGGCGCTCGGCAAGGCCATCTACGGCGCCGTCCGAGAGGTCGGCGGCAACCTGCTCGAGACGATCGGCGGCGCGGGACGTGCCGCCTTCGGAGACATCGCCGAAGACGCCGCCGAGCGTGCGTCGCACATGGCGCGCGCCGCCGACGCCGTCTCCGCGGAGCTCGAGTCCAAGCGCGAGGCCCTGTCCGAAGCGCTCGCCCGCTCGTTCCCCGCGCACAAGGGCTGACGCGCTTGAGCTGCAAGCGTGGCTCGGCTACGAGAATGACATGCTCGCAATTAAGATGGATTCGGCGCGTCGCTCGGCCAGCATGCAAACCCGTAGTCGCCGCTGGATAGCTCGATGGGCAATAGGGTCGCTATTCGCAGCGCTTTGCGTAGCGGCGTGCAGCAGTTTCGACTCTGCGCCCAGCACGCCGACGAACTGTGCACCGGGAAGCCGGGCAAAATGTACGGGAAACGGTGGATGCACAGGCTTCCAGACATGCGACGCAGCGGGCAAGGCCTTGAGCGCATGCGTGTGCGAAACGGATGCTGGTCAGGAGGCGGGCATCATCACAGGGCCGACCGCCGATGCTGGCGCTCGCGATGCCGCAGTTTCGGCCGACGGGGGCGACGCCTCTGTCACGCCAACGCGCGGCGCGATTCACCTGTCATGGACGATTCGGAAGGCGTCGGGTGGCGTCGGGACCTGCGCCGACGCGATTGGCGAGAACGGAGTAAATCTCGCAGTCACGCCAATGGGTGCGCAGAACGGTTTCGAGAAGACATTTTCATGCGCAGCAGGCACAGGCGACTTTCCTGACCTCGCGTTCGGTCAGTATTTCGCCGCTGTTGCAATCATCAACGGCGCGGGCTTGGCCCTCGGCAGCGCTCCGGTCGCAAGCATCTCGCTCACCCCAACCCCCTGTGACATGGTCGTCGGCACGGATTGCTACAAGAACCTGGACGTCACCATCACGCTCGACTGACGCGCGGGCTCAGCTCCGCTGGCGCGGTCGTCGGCGCGTGAGGACGAGCGCCACGAGCGCGAGGAGCGCCCCGTTCGCGAGCACGTCG
>JAGQJA010000677.1 GCA_020430845.1 Myxococcales bacterium | reverse complement strand
CCCTGGCGTGAGCTCGTGAGCGCCCCCGCCGAGCGCTCGTTCGTCTCGGGGTACGCGTCGGGGGGCCGCGCGGCCGTCATCTGGACCGAGCGCGACGCGGCCGGGTCGAAGGTGGTCGGGCGTACGGTCTCGTTCTGAGCGTCACGCGCCGACCTTGACGGCGCCGAGGTTCGACACGTCCCGCGCGACCGCGAGGGGGCGCTGACCGAGGGCCGTGCGTCGCGCGAGGATCCCGATCTGCGCGCGCGCCAGCGACGAGACGAAGTCCATCGCCATCGAGAAGTAGTTCTCGAACAGGTCCATGAGGTGATCGGAGCGCCCGCGGAGACCCACCGTGTGGACCTCGGTGACGGGCTCGTACCAGCGCGTCTTGTCCGCGAGCGCCTCGAGACCGCCGACCGCCGTGCCCGGCCCGTACCGGAACGTGCGACCGTCCTCGGCGGTGCACGTCACGGCCCCCGACACGACGAGGAACATGTGGTCGGCGGGGTCGCCGCGTCGCCAGAGGCGCACGCCCGGCTCGAGTCGCAGCTCCTCGAGCTGTTTGGCCATGACCGTGAGCGCGTTGACGCTCGCGGTGGTGAAGGCCGAGCCGCGGCGCAGCACCATCACGCGCTCGACGATGTCGAGCGGCCGATCCGGGACCGGAGGGGCCTCTTGGAACGGCAGCCCGAGCGCCTCTGCCGGCATCTCCTGGAGGTCGTAGTACATGCGCTCGCCCAGGTAGCGGATCGTGGCGCGCAGCAGCTCTGGGTGCTCCTCCATGAGCTCGAGCAGCGTGTCGGTCGGCAGCTCGAACGCGCGCACGTCCGTCTCTGCGGTCGCGTCGTACGTCGCGTCCATGCGAGCCAAGATGCCCAAGAACCCGAGCGTCTGCGGCGCGGAGAGCTCGCCCACGCTCGCGCCGCCGCGCGAGAGCCGGAGCGAGCCCTCGGTGAGCATGCATAGTGCATGTATCGGCTCGCCCTCGCGCATGAGCGTGTCGCCCGCCGCGAAGCGCACGAGCTCGGTGTGCGACGCGATCGACCGCAGGGCGTGGGGAGGCATGAGCGCCCCCACGGGGATCTGCCGCAGGTGCAACATGCGCTCGGTCAGATCGGGCGGCTCGCGTCGGCTCATGGGCTCACCGCGGGCCGGGACAGGTCGCGCGCGCTCGCCCGGCGCAGCGAGGCGAGGTCCGTCGCGAACGGGCTCTCGGCGTCGTCGCCGGCGTCGGCCTCGACCAGCTCACCTACGTCGAGGCCGAGCTCGATGGCGTGATAGCTCGCCAGCGCCCCGATCGCGCCGCCCTGCGCCACCATCGCGCCCAGCAGCTCGGCGTAGGTCTGCTCGTCGCGCGCGCCGCCCAGGCGCGACAGGCGCACGTCGTCGTCGACGTCGTCGAGCAGCGCGAGCACGCGCGCCTTGAGCTCGCCGGTGAGCAGGTTCTCGATGAGCTCGCGGCTGCTGGCCTGGGCCTTGGCGCTCTTGCTCGCCAGCCCGCGGCGGATCCGCGAGAAGCTCTCCTCGGGGTGGAGCAGCCCGAGCACGAGCATGAGGCGCTCGAGGCCCTCGGCCTCCTTGTCGGTCAGGAGCTTCTCGATCAGCTCGCCGGCGGCCGTGGTGCCCGCGCCCTGGGTCGTCGCGCGTAGCTTGCCGTGCAGGACGCGCATCCCCAGGGCTCGCGTCATCGCGTCGATCGTCCTCACGGCGAGCGTGCGCAGGGCCTCGGCGTCGAGGTCGAGCGGGCCCTCCTCGGACTGGAGCGTGCGTAGCGCGCGCAAGATGCGGTAGCGCATCATCCCGTCGGTGGTCTCGATCAGGTGTCGCTGCAGCACCGGCACGGCGAGCCTGGCGGGCAGACGCGAGAGCGCACGGACGAGCCTCCAGCGGACCTCGCGCGTGAGGTCGCTCCTCGCGAGGGCGCGGTCGATGAACGGCGCAGCGCGCTCACCGATGGCGGCGAAGGCAAGCACGCACGCCTCTGCTTCGACGCGCCCGCCGAGCAGGTCGACGAGGCGCGGCATCAACGCCGTCGCCCCGAGCGCGCCGATGGCGCCCGCGGCCTCCGCGCGTACGTGGGCGTCCTCGTCGCGCGAGAGCACGTCGACCGTCGACGTCAACGTCTCGCGCGCGTGGCCCGCGCCCATCGCGTCGGAGCCGGCGATGACCGCTTGGCAGAGGGCCCGTCGCGCGCTCGGCGTGCCCGTCATGAGCGCGTCGATCGCCGACCGCGCCTCGTCGCCCTCCATCGCGCCGCGGCCGACGAGGGCCACGAGGGCCACGGCGCGCACCTCGTCCTGCGGATCGGCGAGCAAGCCGCGCAGGAACGCGTCGTCGGGCTCCACGGCGACGCGCGCGCGGAGCGCGGCCGAGCGGACCTCGGGATCGGCGTGCGCGAGGAGGCGGTCGCAGATGGGGACGATGTCCGTGCGCCGCTCGCCGACGAGGAGGTCGAGCGCGCGCAGCACGACGGCCTTGGACGGGTGATAGAGGATGAGCGCGGGCAGGAGCTTCGCGCGGCGCTGCGCGGCGAGCAGGTCGAGCGCGCCCAGGACCTGCGCGTCCTTTCGGCTCGACAGCGCGGTGATGATCGCCTCGAGCGCGTTGAGGTCGAGCGCGGGCGCGTCGACGTCGAGGTCGATGTGCCCCTCTTGCAGCGTGCGCCGGAACACGTCGAGGTAGCGCGGCCGAATCTGCCAGGCGACCACGAGCCACGCGAGAGAGAGGCCCACGACGGCGAGCCCGAGCGCGCGCGGCCCGGCGACCGACGTGAGCGCGAGGATGGCCACCGAGGCCACCGCCTGACCGCCGCGCTGGCCCACGAGGTCGACGATGGGCTTGACCCGCGCGCGCACCGCGTCGGGGAGCGGCACGAACAAGAGCTCTGTGCTCGTCTTGTGCAGAGAGTGCTTGAGCGTCCCGTCGACCGCGCGCAGCGAGAGCGCCGCGGCGAGTCCGAGGCCCAAGACGACGCTGCTCGCCCCGAGCGCGAGCAGCAGGGGCACGACGTAGAGCGCCCGGTGCACGCCGAGCGCGCGCAGCGACGGACCCACGACGAAGAGCTGCGCGACGAGCGCCCCCGCATTGAGGGCGAGCGACACGGTGGCGAGGAGCTTGCCGAGCTCCTCGGGGGGCGTCCGCGACACGACCTCGCTCTTGAAGATGAAGTCGACGAACGTGGCCGAGAGGGACGCGAGAAGGGCGAGCGCGAGCACCCGCGCGAGGTACGCGTCGCGCGCCACGTGGCGCATGTCGGCGCCCAGCGACGCCCGCGGCTTGGGCGCGGCGGGGCGCGTCGCGGCGACGTGAGGCCCGTCGGCGCGTGCGCGCGCGAGCACGAACGATGGGATCGCCGCCAGGAGCAGGACGGCCGCGCCGACGAGCAAGAGGGCGCGCACGGGGAGCACCGCGAGCATGGCGCGGGCGGCCGCAGCGCCGAGCACCGCGCCGAGCACCGCGCCGGTGCCGATGATGCCGTAGACGCGCTTGGCCTGCGCCACGGTGAAGAGATCGCCGAGGCCGATCCAGAGCCGCCCCGCGACGAACGCCGCGAAGAGGCCCGTGTACGCGTAGAGCGCGTAGAGGGCCGCCGTGCTGCGGCTCGCGGTGAGCGCCCAGAAGCCCACGGTGACGAGCGCGGCGCCCACGAGGCCCACGGTCACGGGGTCGACGCGGCGGCGCGCCCGGTCGGTCCGTCCGTCGAAGAGCGCCCCTGCGCGCACGACCGCGAGGCCCAAGACGGCGATCGCCACGTAGAGGATCGGGAGGCGGGTGACGGGGACACGCGTGAGAAAGAGCGCGTCGCGCGCCGTCTCGAGCATCGTGTGCGCGGCGGTGATCGCCAGGAGCGCGGTGAACGCGAGCGCGACGGGCCTCCGCTCCGCCGCGCGCACGTCGAACAGCCCGCCCATGGGGCCATCCTACCGGGGGTGCGTCCGCGTGTCGCATCGTGGAAACGCAAACGTGCGGCTGCGGGTTGACGCAAGGCCGAACAAGCGGACGATGGAGGTCATGCACATGGACAAGACGTCGAAGGGGCCGTGGGGCGGCCCGTCCTTCGTGTGCGTCGCCCTCGCGGTGGCCGCGGTCGGTTGCGGACACAACGATCCGCTGCTCCGCCAGCCGGTCGGGCACAGCGAAGCACCGCCGAGGACGAGCCCCGCGCGCGAGTTCGAGGACACCGACGCGAGCGCCTTCGCGCTCTTCGCGCCTACGCTCGCCGAGCACGGCACGTGGGCCGAGGATCGCGTGCTCGGCATCGTCTGGCGCCCGATGCGCGAAGAGGTGGGCGACGCGTTCATCCCGTACGCCACGCACGGCCGCTGGGCGCATCGGCGTCTGCGCGGGCGCACGGTCAGCTCAGGAGACGAGACGGGCACCGTCGACGAGCTCGTGTGGGTCAGCGAGCTCGAGTGGGGCTGGATCACGTTCCACTACGGGCGTTGGGCGCTCAGCCCCGCCGGCTGGGCGTGGGTGCCCGGGCGTCGTTACTCCGGCGCCTGGGTCGACTGGCGCGTCGAGGACGGCCCCGACAAGCAGCACGTCGGCTGGGGTCCCACGCCGCCGTCGTTCGTCTGGCGCGCCATCGCGCTCCGTACGTCTCGCGCCGCCATGCCCAGCGGAGGCGTGCGCATCCCGTGGGTCCCAGGATCGGTCGTGCCGGTCACCGTGACGCGCGACGCGTACTCGACACCGTATGTATATGCAAACGTTCGCGACGTGTTCGCGTTCGACCTCGGCGCACGCCTCTTGCCGGCGAGCACGGTGTACGCCTTCGCCGACGGCACCACGCCGCTGACGGGGTCGCCGCGCCTCGAGCGCATCGGCGTTTCGGCAGAAGACGCGCCGCTCGTGCCCGCGGGCAACGGCGGCCTGCAGCGCGCGTGGTCGATCGCCACGCCTGCGGCCGCGGCCGCGGTGGGCGCCGGGAGCGATCTCGGGCCCCCGCCGCGCCTCCGCACGTTCGTCGCGGGGCACCAGGCCTACTACACGCGCTGAAGGGGCAGCCCGCTCAGCCGCCGCCGCCCGCGTCGGTCGCGCCGCTCGAGCCGCCGCGCTCCGCCTGCTCCTTGAGCATCCACTCGCCGACGATGCCCTTGAGGTTCGCCGAGATGGCGGGGCCCGTGTGCTGCCCCTTGTCGCGGAAGTTGGGCGCGGTGTGGAAGTTCATCTGGATGAACACGGTGTAGGTCTCGTCGGGCGTGTCGCCGAAGAGCTTGGGGCCGGGGGAGGGCCGATGGCAGCTCGTGCCGCACTCTGCGCGCGCGGGCGTCGCGACCGAGGCCAGGAAGAAGGCCTTGGCGCCCGTGGCCGCGCCGCCGCCGTCGGTGCCGCCGCTCGTGCTGCCCGACGAGGTGGATCCGCCCGCGCCGCCCGTGGGCGACTTGCCCTTGATCGCCGAGGGGAGGCCGAACTCGGGCTCCTGGTCGGCGCACGCTGCGCCCAGCGCGGTGAGCGCCAGCGCGAAGAAGCAGAAGAAGAGTCGACGCGTCCGCATGGTCCTCCGGCCTGTCCCCGCGGGCGCGGGGCGTGCACAGATCGAAGGATAGCACCTCAGGCGCGATTGGCGCGGACCGGCAGCGGCGGGGGCGACGAGGTGCGGCGGCGCTCGATCGCGCGCCCGAGCATGACGGCCATGCCGCGCAGGTCGTGGCACGTGCGCACCTCGCTCATCGCGGTCTCGATCCAGGCGCGCATCGTGGGGTGGCGCGTGCCCGACAGGAGCGCGCGGCGGTGGGCGTCGTGGAGATCGTCCCGCAGCTCGAGCCACGGCGCGCCGGCGGTGCTCACGATGCCCGAGAGCACCGTGAGCAGGTGCACACGCTCGTCATCGCCGATCGGCAGGAGCGCGAGCTGGCGGCACGCCTCGTTGTGCACGGCCCGCGGCGCGCCGTAGAGCCCCGCGCCCAAGAACGGGCTCTCGGGCCACACCCGGCCGCGCTGGTCCCAGCGCTCGTGGTCCCACACCATCGTCGCCTCGGCGATCGAGGCGAACGAAGCGTACGCGGGGTCTTCGACCAGCCCCGCGGGATAGCTCCACGTCACGATGAGCACTTGGCCGTCACGCGCGAGCACGAAGAGGTCCTCGCGCGTGCCGCCCTCGAGCTCGTAGTTGCACACCGCCGCCGCCTCGACGCCCCAGCTGGCGAGCCACGTCTCGTTGGCGTGGTCGATGTGCACGTCGCCCGTCGCGCGGAGCGTGGCGATGTGGCGCGCGGCCACGAGCGCGGCCTCGCTCGCCGACTGCGCGCGCTCCCACGCCTTCTCGAGCTTGTAGCGCACGGTGATGGGTGCATCTTGCAGGTGAACCACGGCGTCGGCAGGACCGTCGCTGGGGCGCACGGTCCCGAGCGACGGGCGCCCCGGCAAGAGGTGAGAGAAGCCGGCGCGGCGGTCACGCAGGAGTGCGGTGTCGTCCTTGTGCGGCTCGAGGTCGAACGGGGCCGAGGTGTCGAGCGCGGGCAGCTGCGGCGCGGCCTCGGGCACCGAGGAGCGCCGCGTGGCCGGGAGCGGCGGGGGCACCGGGGGAGGGGAGAAGGTCTGCGGCAGCGGGAGCGGGTGCGTCGGTGCGAGCTCCGGCGGCAGCGGCGGCTGCGCGAGCGCGAACGCGGGAGCGCGAGGGGGGACGGGGGGCGCGGGCGGGAACGGCGAGGCCTGCGGCGGAGGCGCGGGCGCGTGCGCTTGCGCCGGCGCGTAGGGCGGAGGCGGCGGATGGCCTTGCACGAACGCGGGCGCTTGCGCGAACGCGGGCGCGGGCGCGAAGGCGGGCGCGAAGGCGGGCGCGGGCGCGAGGGCGGGCGCGGGCGCGGGCGCTTGCGCGAAGGCGGGCGC
>JAGQJA010000676.1 GCA_020430845.1 Myxococcales bacterium | reverse complement strand
CGCGCCGACGGCCGACGCGACCGACGCGATCGACACCGCCGACGCGACCGCGATCGCGACGTCCGCCGCGGCGCCCCCCGCAAAGCCAGCAGCCCCCGCCAACAAGTCCGCGTCCGCGCCGCCACCGTCGAAGAGGGCCGCGTCGGTTCCACCCCCGAGGTCCGCACCGTCGAAGGAGCCGCTCAAAGGAGGCGACTCGTGAGCTCTCTCTCACGCCCCGCACCCCAAGCCCTCGCCCCCGCGCTCGCCTTCGCCCTCGCGCTGGCGTCCGCCCCCGCGCTCGCCCAACCCGCGCCCGCACCCGCACCCGCCCCCGCACGGCCACGCGCCCCCGCCCCCTCCGCGCCCGGCGCGGCGGTCCGCCACAAGATGAGCACCGTGCTGAGCACCGCTCCGACCAACAACGCGACGGCGCCCGCGATCCACACGGTCATCTTGGATTGACGCGGCACCGACGGCCGCGACCCGCGCGCTTCGGGCAGCGACACTCGTGCGTCGTCGTGCCGACCCGCCGGGGCCGAGATCCCCACGGAGGGCACCTCGGGCGGCAGACGCACCTCGTCGACGCCTTCGCTCCCACCGAGCACCGTCCGCTGCCCCTCTTCGCGCGCGCGCGACGCGAGCTCGGGCGCCGGCGCAACCGGCGAGGCCACGGGCGCGACGCCGATCTGTGTGACGCCGACCGCCTTCACCTCATCCGAGTCACGGATCGTGTCGGCGGCGCCGTTCGACAGGAGCGTCTGCGCGGCCGGCGGATCGAGCGGAACGCGGACGCGCTCCTCGGGCGCGATGTCGTGGAGCGCCGCGAGCATCCGCTCGGCGGAGGCAAAGCGCTGCTCGCGGTCGCGCGAGAGCGAGCGGGACACGAAGCTGGCGAGCGGGGCGGGGATCGACGGATCGATCGCGCGCACGTCGGGCGCGTCCTTGAGGCAGATCGAGAGGATGACGGCCTCGTACGTCTCGCCCGTGTGCGGCGGGCGACCGGTGAGGCACTCGAACAGGATGGCGCCGACGCTGTAGAGGTCCGCGCGCAGGTCCATGTCCGGCAGGGCCTGGGCCTGCTCGGGCGACATGTAGAACGGCGTACCGATCACGGTGCCCCGCCCCGTCAACGCGAGCGGCGTCGTGCCCGCCCGCGGGCGATCGATCTTCGAGATGCCGAAGTCGACGATCTTGATGAAGAGCGGGTCGGTGTCCGCCTTGAGCAAGAACACGTTGTCGGGCTTGAGGTCGCGATGGATGATGCCCGCCGCGTGCGCACGACCGAGGCCCTTGAGCAGCTGCGCGGTCACGTGCAGCGCCTCGCCGGCGGGGAGCACGCGCTCTCGACGGAGCCGCTTGCCCAAGTCCTCTCCGCGCAGCAGCTCCATCACGAGGAACGGCCGACCCCGGCACGACCCCGCGTCGAGCACGCTCACGATGTGCGCGCTCTCGACGGCGCTCATCGCGCGGCACTCTCGCGCGAAGCGTGTGACGACCTGCTCGTCGCGCGCGAACTCGGCGTCGACGAACTTGATCGCGACGCGCTTGCCGAGGCCGAGCTGCTCCGCTTCGTACACGGCGCCCATCCCGCCGTGACCGATCAGCGTGTGCACGACGTAGCGGCCCGCGACCGTCTCGCCCAGCAGCGAGTCTCTCGATCGCTCCCGCTCTGCCTCCGCCGCCGATGTCCCCATCTCCAAGAAGGCTCGTCCCGAGCTTCTAGAGGCTACACGGTAGCGGGCAGGCCGGGGAGCCGTACGCGGCCCACCCGACCTGACAAATCCGCGCCGATCAGGCCGCGGAGAGCTTGTGAACTTGGGCCGAAAGCCGCGAAATCGTTCGGGAAGCGGCCTTGGGGTGGTACGTCCCCTTGGAAGCGGCCTTGTCGAGCGCGACGGTGGCGGCCTTGAGCGCGGTGGTCGCCGCGGTGCCGTCCTTGGCGTGCAGGGCGGTGCGAACGCGCTTCACCAGGGTGCGCACGGCGCTCCGGATGGCGCGGTTGCGGTCGGTGCGAACGATTCGCTGGCGGTTACGCTTCTCGGCTGACGGATGGTTGGCCACGGAATTCCTCGACTTTTCGGCGCCCGGGCCCGGCCTGGGCGAGCGGGGAAGCGCACTTTAGGCGTGTGGCCCTGATTGTCAAGCAGCGGGTCTCCCCACCCACGCCCCGGCGCACGCGAGGCCCCAGGCGATGGGCGAGAAAGCGAGGGCGAACACGAGCGCGACGGGGGCGGCGAGCCCGAGCACGACGAGCGTGAGGAGGATGGCGAGCGCGCTCGCGAGCGCCGGCTCGAGCAGGGTGGCGAGGCCCGAGGCACGCGCGACCAGATAGCCGCTCAGGGGGAACGCCGCGAGCAGGCCCGCGCCGAGGAGCGCCACGGGCGCCGTCGTGGAGACGTCGTGCTCGTCGACGATCGAGAAATCGACCTGGGCCCAGTGCCCGAAGGCGATCGCGCCGGCGAGGCCGAGCGTCATGCCTCCGAGCGTGACGAGGGCCCCGAACGCGACCCAGCGGAGCGTGATCGGCTGTCCTTCTTGACGGAGCGCCTCGCGAACGCTCCGCAGGCTCGGCGGGCCCGACGACAGCACGATGCTCGGGCGCGCGAGCAGCACGGACGACTGGCGACCGACGGCCTCGTCTCCGCGCGCCTTGAGATCGCGGATCGCGAAGAAGCTGATCGCCCCCATCGCGAGCAGCAGCGGCAGCGTTCCGACGAGGGCGCCGGGGCCGCGGCCGAACACGAGGTGGATGTAGAGGGCGTGCGCCGCCGTCGCGACGAGCCACGCCGCCGGAAAGATGGGACCGGGGCGCTTGACGGCCTTCACCCGGCCGAGCGCGTACCCCCACGTGCACGCAAAGAACACGTGCGCCGGCAGCTCGACCATCGTGCGCGCGATCCAGATCCAACCGACGGGCGAGGCGCGCAGCGTGAGCGCGTTCTCGGCGGCCGCGAAGCCGAGCGCGGCACACGACGCGTACACGACGCCGTCGACGGGCTCGTCGAAGTGTCGCGATCGGAACGCCGGCCACATCGCGGCGACCTTCGCGGCCTCTCGGACGGGCGCGACGAAGCCGAAGACGAAGACGAGGGCGCCCGCGTGCCCCGCGTCGTGCACCCGGAGGTCGAGCCCCGTCCAGACGGTCGCCTTGTGCTCGATCCAACCCGTCGCGAGCTTGGCGGCGATGCCGAGCGCGAACGTGAAGAGGACCACGCGCAGCGGCTCGCGGCGGCGATCGCTGAAATAGACCACCGCCAGCAGCAGGAGCGCGGTCAGCAGCGACGGGCCGATCCACCTTACGTGTGCCAGCATGAGATGACGATGTGGGAGCGTAGCAGACGCGTGACGCCGGGCGCGTGATTGACGAGCCGGGCTCCGAGTCGCAAGATGCATCGCCTTGGGACGCTCGACGCTCGCGGTCTGGGGTAGCAACGACGCGCTGTCGCGGACGGCGCGCGACGCTTTGGCCCAGGCCGAGGCGTGGGACGTCGTGCTCACGCCGTCGGCCGACGAGCTCTCGCGACATCAAGATCGCCTCGTCGCTTGCGTGGTCGTCTCGTCAGGGCCCGTCCCCGACGCCGCCACGAGCGTGCTCCTGCACAAGCTCGCCGACGCGATCCCCGTCGTCTTCGTCGGGCCGGACGCCCCCAACACGCGCGCGTACGCCGCGTGGTTGCCCGCGCTCCCCGGGCCGAGGGCGCTCGCCGCGTTCGTCTCTGCCCTCGTGTCTGCCGGGCCCCTCCCCCAATGGACGCCCATCGAGGACGCCGAGCCCCCGCGCAGCAACAAGCCGTGGCGCCGCAAGACCGACTTCATCATCGGTGATTCGCGCGCGACCAGGCGGCTGCTGCACGACATCGATCGCGTGTCGGGGTCGGGCGCGACCGTCCTCGTCACCGGGGAGAGCGGCACGGGCAAGGAGCTCGTCGCCCACGCGCTCCACTACTGCGGCCCGCGCGCAAGAGAGCCCTTCATCGCCGTCAACTGCGCGGCCATCCCAGAGACGCTCTTCGAGGCCGAGCTGTTCGGCTACCAGCGGGGCGCCTTCACGGGCGCGGCGACCAACCGCGCGGGCGCGTTCGAGGCGGCGGCCCGCGGCACGCTCTTCCTCGACGAGATCGGCGAGATGCCGCGCGCGCTCCAGGCCAAGCTCCTTCGCGTCCTCGAGACGTGCGAGATCGTCCGTCTCGGCTCGAACGACGCGCGCAAGGTCCACGCGCGCGTCGTCGTCGCCACCAACCGCGATCTCGAGGTCGAGGTGCGCGAGGGCCGCTTCCGCGAAGACCTGTTCTACCGACTCCACGTGTACCCGCTCACGGTCGAGCCGCTCCGCGACCGGCCCGAGGACATCCCGCCGATCGCGCATCATCACATCTCGCTCATCGCGCGACGCGAGGGCTTGCCCACGCCGCGCATCACGGGCGCCGCGCTCGAGCGCATGCTGGCCTACAGCTGGCCTGGAAACGTGCGCGAGCTGGTGCACGTGCTCAACCGAGCCGTGCTCACCACGGGAGGCGGCATCATCGACGGCCAGCACGTGCCGGTATCCGCGTCGGGCCAGCGCGCGGCCGTCTCTCGGTACCGTGACGCCAAGCAAGCGTTCGAGCGGGAGTACTACTCGCGCGTCCTCTCCGTCTCGGGCGGGAACGTGACGCAGGCGGCGCGCCTCGCCGACAAGACCCGCAAAGAGGTCTACGACGCGCTCAAGCGCATCGGCGTCGACGCGCTCGAGTACCGCGCGGGCGGAGACCACGCCGACAGCGAGAGTGAGTGACCGCACGCCGCTCGGACGGTCGCTGCGGGCCATCGCGCCCACTCGGTCGGGACGAATCGGGAGCGCTATAGGGGAATCCCCTATGCGGGGATCTGCGACCTCGATCAATCGCGACGTGTGCGTCGTTCGCGCCCAGCAACGACCTGCAAGCGCGCTATGGTCCATAGACGGTTTTCATGCGCTATCCCCGTGGAAATAGTCACCGATGAAAGCTGGATCGGGCGAGGTTCGCGGGCTCGTGCGCGTCGACGTGCGCTCTCGCGATCAGCGCACAGACGTGTGCGTCGGCCGCTCGCTCGACGCGAGCGGCGTCTTCGTGGTGACCGAGCAGCTGCCCAGCGTCGGCGCGCGTGTGTCGCTCGACATCGCGCTTCCCGGAGGAGCCGGCGGCGCCCACGTCGACGCCGAGGTGCTGCAGGTGAGCATGGCGTCCGTTCCGGGCACCGAGTCTGGATTCGCGTGCAAGTTCATCGCGGACGACGAGCCGACACGCAGGGCGATCGACGAGATGGCGCGCACGCTCGGGGCGCAGCGCGACTGCGCCGGGCGCGAGCTCACCATCTTGCACCTCGAGCCGCTCCAGCTGCTGCGCGACATGTTCGGCTACACCGTGACCAAGTACTTCGAAGGTCGGCGCGCGCGCGCGAGGGTGCTCGCCGCATCGACGGGCGACGACGCGTGGCGCGTGCTCTGCGAGCAGGGCGCCGACGCCGCCGTCATCGACCTCGGGGGTGACGCCACCGAAGGCGAGCAGCTCGTCGCGCGCATCCGCCGCTCCCCGGGCCACCGCAACATGTTCGTGGTGGCGACCGGCGTTCCGGGTACACGCGCGAGGGGTGCGGCGCTGCACGCGGGCGCCGACCTGTACGTCGACAAGCCGCTCGCCCTGCGCGAGATCTTCCGCACGCTCGAGATCCTGATCGCATCTGGGGGTAGGAATGCGCCCGCCGCCTAGGGTCCTCGCCATCGACGACAGCGTGCTCACGCTCGCGGCGATCAAGATCGCGCTCGAGGCCGCGGGCTTCATCGTCGACACGGCGAGCGACCTCGCGAGCTTCACCGAGCTCCGCGCACGCGAGCGTCACGACCTCTTCGTGGTCGACGTACAGATGCCCGAGGCCTTCGGCGACGACGTGGCGGGCGCGCTCCGCGGCGTCTACGGCGAGGCCGCGCCCATCGTCTTGTTCTCGGGCCTCCCCGAGGACGAGCTGCGCGATCGCGCGATGCTCGCCGGCGTGGCGGGCCACGTCTCCAAGAAGGCGGGGCTCGGAGCGCTCGTGTCCAAGGTACGTGACCTCACCAGTGCGGCAGGCTGACCTCGTGTCTCTCCACGAAAAGTTCCGGGAACAGTTCGTCGCGACCGCGACCCAGCGATTCCACACCATCACCCGTGCGCTCGACGGCGCTCACTCCAATGCGATGCTCGACGGCGTCGCGTCCGAGCTGCACACGCTCGGCGGCGAGGCGAGCCTGCTCGGCGCCCTCGACATCGCCGACCTGGCGCGGCACGGCGAAGAAGCCGCGCGCGAGCGGCGACCGGCCGACCTGCGCGCCGTCCTCGATCAGCTCGAAGTGGCGATCTTCGCCCAAGACCTCGCGCGGAGCGGCACGTGAAGCCCAAGAAGCGCGTCGTCATCGTCGATGACTCGTCCCTCGCGCGCACGATCCTCCGCGAGATCATCCAGGCCGATGGCGACATCGAGGTCGTCGGCGAAGCCCAGAACGGGTACGAGGCCGTAGGGCTCGTCGACGCGCTCAAGCCCGATCTCGTGACGATGGACATCGACATGCCCGGACCGAGCGGCATCGACACCATCGGCTGGATCATGGAGAAGGCGCCAACGCCGATCCTCGTCATCACGAGCGAGCAGCTCGGCGGCCACTCGTCGCTCGGGTTCCAGGCGATCCAGCGCGGCGCGATGGACTTCATGCCCAAGCCGTCCATCTCGGACGAGCAAGCCGTCGCGCATCTGCGGCGACAAGTGCGGACGCTGAGCGAGCTGCCGGCGTTCGTGCACGTGTCGGCCGACGACGGTGAGCCCGCCCCGGCGACGCGCGTCGCGCGAGCCACGGGGATCGTCGCCATCGCGTCGGGTGTGGGCGGGCCGCGCGCGCTCTCACGTGTGCTCCGACGGCTGCCGCCCGACTTTCCTTGTCCGGTCGCCATCGCCCAGCACATGCCGCCGCGCTTCGCCGTGGCGTTCGCGCGCTACCTCGAGAGCATCACTCCCCTGCCCGTGCGCGTCGTCGGCGAGCAGCCCACACCGATCGCGCCCGGGGTCTTCGTGTGCGACAGCACGAGCCACCTCGTCGTCAAGAGCGCCAGCGACCTCGTGACCGTGGCGGCGCACAAGGACTATCCCAGCAAGCCGTCGGCCGACCTCTTGTTCGGGAGCAGCGCCGACCACTTCGGCGGATCGGTCATCGCCGTCGTCCTCTCGGGCGTGGGCAGCGACGGGTCTCGGGGCCTTGGGCGCGTGATCGACGCCGGAGGCCTCGCGGTGGTCGAGCGCCCCGAGACGGCCATCCCCGCCGACATGCCCAAAGCCGCAAGCCTCGCCTGGCCCGACGCGCGGACGATGCCCGTCGAGCTCATCGGCGATCTGCTGTCGAGCGTCGTCACCGACGCCAGCGCGAAGACGACGGCGCCGCCCGCGGACTCGTCGGACCGCCTCGCCATCGCCGACGACTGACCGACCCGACCGACCCGACCCGCGCCGGTCGCGCGCTCGCTCGCGTCGATGGGCGCACGCGACGGACAAAACGCGGACGAGGGCAGAGCGCACATGGCGCCCGGCCCTCGCCGCGGTGTCGACGCTCGGTCAGAGGATGCGCAAGAACGCGAGCAGCGCGGTGCGCTCGTGGTTGTTCAGGCGAACCGGGTACTTACGACCGTCGCGCGAGTTGTTGTACGCAGGGCTGTTGAAGTAGTCCACGACCTCTTCGAGCGTCGCTGCCGAGTTGTCGTGGAAGTAGGGCGCGAAGTCCTTCACGCGGCGGAGCTGCGGGACGCGGAACCGGTGAAGGTCCTCGTACCGACCGGTGGCCGCCGCCGCGCCGATGTCGTCGGTGACCGGCCAGTTGACCTGCGCGCCGTCCTCTCGCGCGAGCGGGAGGATCACGGTGCTGTAGGTGCCGTTCGACGAGTCGTAGAAGCGGTAGTCGAGCCCCAGCCGGTTGGCCTGACCGACACCCACGTCGAACGTGCGACCGTAGTTCGGCGGGAACGCCGTCGGCGGCCCGTCGATGTGATCGCGGTTGTTGAACACGTTGGGCATGTTGTGACACGACATGCACTGCCGCTCGAAGACGCGCTGACCGAAGCGCTCCTCGGGCGTCGAAGGGTGCACGGTGTAGAACGGATCGCTCGTGAGCGCGCCGTAGAGCGGGGCGTTCTTGTCGAGCAGATCCTTGAGCTCGGGCTGCGTCACGATCGTCTGCTGCCACGCGACGATGTCGCGCAGCTTGGGATCGGCGATGTCGTCGAAGCGGACGTCGGTGTCTTGGGTGTGCGTGAACGCGGCGCCGCGCGCCTGCTCGAACCCGGCGCGCGCGCGGCCGTCCGTGAGGAGGCTGTGCTCGAACGCCATGTTCCAGATGGTCTGCGTCTTGCGCCACGAGAACACCCGCTTGTACGGGTGCGTCTGCGGCAAGAGCGGGTTGAAGCGATTCGGCCGCTGCTTGACGAGGCCGTGGTTCTCGAAGAGCGCCGCCTGCCGCGGGTCGCCCTGCGCCTCCGCGTTGCGCCCCGTGAGGAGCGGGTCACCTGCCGCGATGTGCGCCGAGATGGGCGGCACGGGCAGCATGAAGTTCGATTCGGGCCTGTGGCACGAGGAGCAAAGCGTGCCGTTCGAGACGACGGGGCCGTAGATCGCCGAGTTGCCTTCGAAGAGGCCGCCGAAGCCCGAGCTGATGGTGTTGTCGGGCGCGAGCCCGAAGAAGCCGCGGCCCGCGTTGACGTCGCCCGTCAGCAGCTGCGGGAACTCGATCTTGTCGGTGCGGTAGTTCGAGGCGTCGTAGATCTCACGCAAGATGAGATCGCGCAGATCGCCGTGGTGAGCGTGCGCCGTGGCGCCCGCTCCCAAGACGACAGAGATGGCGAGGAGAGAGGCTTTGACCTTGTTCATCTTCGTATCTCCTCAAGGCCCCGGAGGCGGCAAGAGCTCACAATAACGAGGCGCCGAGACGCGCGGCTCGTTCACGTATGCCGTGCAGCCGAGGCCGTTGCCTCCCTGCACGGGCTCGAGCGGCGGCTGCACGTTGAGGATCGCCCCCATGAGGACCATGTGCCACCCGTTGGGGACACCGCCCTGCATGCCGGGATGATTGCTCAGCACGCTGACACCGCTGTAGACGTACGGCAGGTTGCCATCGAGCACGTTCGGGTCCGCCTTCTCTTCGGCGTGGAGGTCGAACGCGAGACCGGCGCGCAGGTAGTTGCGCCAGCTCTGCGCCGTCTCGGGGGGCTGCCACGGCGAGGCGATCGGCCTGAACTGGCTGATGGCGGGCTGGAACGGCGCGGCCTGACAGAGGTCGAGCGGGCCGAAGGTGACCCAGTCGCCGGAGAACAGACCGCCCTCGTTCGTGAAGTGCGCGTAGCTGTTGGTGAACTCGTGCACGAAGTCGCCCGACTCGTGCCCCATCTGCTTGGTGCCCGTGATCAAGAAGCTCGGGAGCTGCAGCTCGATCGTGCCGGGGGGCTGCGACGGCGCGGTGAACTCGGTCGCGGCGAGCGAGAGGTCGGCGCCGCTGTACCAGAGCTTCTCGAGGCGCGTGGTGCTCGCCTGCAGGATCCACAGGCGATACGCGCCGTTCGTGAAGTCCTTCGGGTTCGGGTGGAAGGGGTTGTCCCAGTAGTCGACGCCGTCGGTCCGCTGCACGCTGGGACCGGCGTCCATGTCGTGACCCTTGATGATGAACCGCACGGTGTCGGCGGCCTTGTCCCAGTCGACGCGCACCGTCGCCTTCGGACGCCGGCAGTCGCCGCTACGCGGGGCGTAGACCAGCTCCTCGATGCCCGGCAGCGCGCCGCGGAAGAGAGGCGTGTACAGCGTGCCCTTGTCCTCGTCGCCCACCCAGATGGGCGCGATGATGAGCTCGTCCGCGAGCGTCCATCGGCGAATGGCGGGGGCCCTGCTCGCCGCGTTGGGATTCGTGAGCGCGTCCTCACTCGTCCCAAGCGGACCGTCGGCGCTGGGGCTCTCTGAGGAGCCCTGGCAGCCTGCGAGCGCGGAAAGCAGTCCAAGTGCCCCCGCGCACCAACCGAGCGTCGTTCGAGTTCGATGCATGACGGTGGGCTAAGCACATCGCGGGCCGCACCAGAGAACACGCAAAAGGGCGCGGATGCGCCGGCGATCAGGGCCTCGTCAGGGAATCCCCGAGTATCGCTTTTCGTACGTTGCGCCCGATCGACACCCTGGACACCAGCTCGACCATCCCTATCGATACTACCGGAGTCGAGAATCTCGTTATCGAACATGCACTTGGTTGTGTGGATGCTATTTGATACGCCACGGATCCGACGTCACGCGCCACGACCGTTGCGCGTGGGTCCGACCCGTGCGACAGGGCTCCTATGCCGACGAAAGCTGTCGACGCGTCACGCGCGCAAGACTTGCTTTTGGCGCAGACCACCATGGCAGACCGCAGCGCCTCTGTGACCGTCGCCGCCGAAGAAGACGTGTTCGCGGCGCGACGCTCGGTCCGGCGCGTCGCCGCGAGCGTCGGCTTCTCGCCGCG
>JAGQJA010000675.1 GCA_020430845.1 Myxococcales bacterium | reverse complement strand
AGGTGCGCCGCGCCCTCCCCAAGGGACGCTCGCGCCTGCGGGTTCGGGGGCTGACCGTCCTCGTCGACGATCGCAGCCTCGTCGCCTGGGCGCGCGGGGATCGTGCGCGCGTCGTGAGCGCGCGCGTGCGGCGCCTGGTCGAGGACACGACGACCGCTTCGAGCGAGGAGATCGCGGCGCTCGAGGCCGAGCTCGCCGCGACGCGAGACGCGGCGCAGTCCGTGCAGTCGTCGCTGCAGCGGCTCGGTGCGAGGAGCTCTCACCTGCGCGCGCGCGTCGCCGCGTGGTCGGCGGCCGTGGGCTCCGTGCCGTCGCGCGGGGTCGAGGCCAAGGCCGAGCTCGCGCGAGGCTTCGAGGGCGTGCGCGCGGAGAGTCGAGCGACGGTCGAGGAGTACGCCGCCGCGCGGCGCGCGAGTCAGGAGACCACCACGGCGCTGGCCCTGGCCGAAGCCAAGCTCGGCCTCGCGAGGGCCAAGAAGTGGCGCTTCGAGGCCACGGTCGAGCTCGAGGTCGAGGTCGACGAGGCGCACGACGTCGAGATCGAGCTGTCGTACCGCACGCCCTGCGCCCTGTGGCGTCCCGAGCACTTCGCGAGGCTCGAGCGACGCGGCAGCGGGTGGGAGATGTCGGTGACGTCGTACGCGTCGGTGTGGCAGATCACGGGCGAGGACTGGACCGATGTGCGCTGCCGGTTCTCGACCGCGAGGCCCGCGCGCTCGGCTTCGCCGCCGCTCCTCACCGACGACGTGCTCAGCACTCGCAAGAAGACCGACGACGAGCGCAAGCGCATCGTGGTCGAGGCACGCGAGCAGACGATCGAAGCGGCGGGCGCCGCCGGGACACGCGACGCCGAGAGCATGCCCGGCGTCGACGACGGGGGCGAGGCGCGCTGGCTCGACGCCAAAGAGACCGCGACGCTCGAGAGCACGGGGCGCGTCTCTCGCGTCGAGCTGGGGACGCGCACCATGCCGTGCTCCGTCGAGCGCGTCTGCTGGCCCGAGGTCACGGTCGCGGCGCACCTGCGCGCGCGCGCGACCCTCTCGGGCGCTGGGCCGCTCTTGCCCGGGCCGGTCACGGTGGCGCGCGAGTCGGAGCTGGTGGGGCGGAGCACCACGCTGTTCGTCGGCGTCGGTGAGCCGTTCGAGCTCGGCTTCGGCCTCGACGACGGCGTGCGTGTCCGCCGTCGGCCCGTCGAGAAGCGACGCTCGACGCCCGTCACCGGAACGCAGCACGTCGAGCGAGAGGTGAGCCTCTACGCGTCGAACCTGTCGGGCAACCCACGCACGCTGAGCCTCGTCGAGCGCGTGCCCGTCAGTGAGATCGAGGACGTCACCGTGGGCGTCGAGCCGCAGCCTGGCATGCGTCACGACGCGCGCGACGGCTTCGCGACGTTCGAGATGGAGCTCGGCCCCAACGAGACGCGCGAGGTGGTGCTGCGTTACCGCATCGAGGCCAAGTCGAACGTCGTCCTGCCGCGGATGGACTGAGGCTCAGCTCCGCTCTCGCACATCTACGCGTCAGGCCGACGTCACGCGGAAGATCGGGATCGGCTCCTTCTTCCCCTTGACCACGATCGGGTCCATCGGCGCCAGCGCGATCGACGCCGAGCCCTCGACGGCTGCCGCGATCTCGGCGGTGACGATGACCTCGGCCTTCTGCGCCGCGCCGCAAAGGCGCGCCGCGAGGTTGACCGCGTCGCCGATGACGGTGAAGTCCATCCGATCGGACGCGCCCATGGCGCCGAGGACCATCTCGCCCACGTGGACGCCGACGCCGACGTGCACGGCCGTGCCGCTCGCCAGGCTGCGGTTGAGCGCGTCGACGGCGGCCACCATCTCCACGGCGCAGCGCGCGGCGCGCGCCTCCATGTCGGGGCCTTGGAAGCGCGCCATGAGCTCGTCACC
>JAGQJA010000674.1 GCA_020430845.1 Myxococcales bacterium | reverse complement strand
TGAACAGGAGGCTCGACTCGACCGGTCTCGGCGATAACATGCGCGCGTGATCGGACCCGAGCCGCGCCCCGCCTTCGGCCTCGCCGCTGCCGCGCTCGCGTGCGTGGGCTGCGCCGACGAGCCCGGGCCCGCGCCGGCGCCGGAGACCGCGCCGAGCGACGCGTCGTTCTGGTTCGCGAGCGGCACGCGCCTGCGCGCCCGCTACTACCGACTCGAGGGCGGCGAGCGTGAGCTCACCGGGTGGTTCGACACCGAGCTCGGCGCGCCGTGCGAGTTCGCGAGCGGAGGCGTCGAGCCCCACGCCGCGCCCGACGGCGTGACGTATTGCCTGCCCGTGGGCACGGCGGTGCACCGCGCCGACCAGGGCCCCTTCTCGGACGCCGCGTGCACCTCGCCGATCGCGCTCAGCACCGCGCCGGCGCGCTTCGTCACCCTGCGCTCGGTGGACGCGTGCGCCTCGGCGCCCTCGGTGCACGTGGCGCGGCCGTCGACGCAGCGGCTCGTCTACTTCTTGCGCAACGGTCGCTGCGAGATCACGCGCGTGCAGAGCCAGGTCTCCACCCCGGGGGATCTCGTCCCGCTCTCGACGTTCGTGTCCGCGCGCGAAGAGCCCGTTGCGCGTGACGGCGCTCGCGTCTCGCCACGCGCGCGTATCGCCAGCGACGGCTCACGCGAGATCGTCGGCGGGTGGGACCACGCGCGCGGCATCCCCACCCGCGCGGCCCGAGACAGCGCCGGCTCGCAGCGGTGGGCTCCGTCGCGCGTCGCGTTCGTCGAGCCGGGCACGCAGGTCTTCTCCGACGGCGGTTGCACCGCGCGCGCCGCGCAGAAGGCCGGCCACAGCGCCGTGTGTCCGCTCGACGCCGTCAACGAGCTCGTCGGGGTGTGCGGTGTCGGCAGGTTCAGCGTCCTCGGCCCCCGCGTCTCTGCGCCCTTCACCACCGGTCACGCGGCGGGCGCGTGTACCCCCGTCGTGCGCCCCGAGGCGTCGCAGACGTTCGCCATCGGCGCCCCCATCTCCGACGAAGCCTTCGCGCCCGCGCGCGTGCTGCGCGTCGGCCCCGGTCCGGTCGTGTCCGAAACGCTCACGGCCGACGGCGACGCGCGACCGATCTCACGCGCAGGCCTCTACGACGCGCGCCACGCCGCGCGCTGCGCCGTCGCCCGCGTGTCCGACGGGAGCCTCCGGTGCGTGCCGGGCGCGGTCGAGGACACCGCGAGCTGGTTCACCGACGCGGCGTGCACGACGCGCGCGCTCGTTCGACCGGCGGGCGCGTGCGCGGACGCGGCGGAGCCCGAGGGCGCGGTCTCGGGGTTCGACGGCGTCGAGCGGCGCGTCTATGCGGTCGGCGCGCAGGCCGACGCGCTCTACCTCCAGCGCCCGGGCGCGTGCGTGAACGTCACCATCCCGCACGGCGCGCGCGTGTGGGCGCTCTCGGACATCCCGCTCTCCGAGCTGGCCCGCGCCGAGGAGGTCGAAGAGTGACGCGACCTCCGCTCAGCTCCGCCGAGATCGCCGAGCACCTCGCCGAGACGAGCCGCACGTTCGCGCTCACGATCCCGCTGCTGGGCCCTCCTCTCGAGGCCCAGATCGGCGCGGCGTACCTGCTCTTTCGCGTGGCCGACACGCTCGAGGACGCGCCGCGCTGGGGCCGCGAGCCGCGCGAGCAAGCGCTCACGTCGTTCTCTGCGTGGGTGCGCGCCCCATCCGGCCCCGGGTCTGCGGCGTGGCTCCGCGCGTGCGAGACGACGCAGCCCACAGAAGACGCGGGCTGCCTCGCGCTCCTCGCCGACGCCGATCGCCTCCACGCGACGGTCTCTGCGTTCCCCTCTGCCGTGCGCGAGGCGATGGTCCGCCACGTCGTACGCACCACCGACGGCATGGCCCGCTTCGTCTCCACCCAGGGCGACTCGGGCGAGCTCGAGCTGCCCGACATCGACGCGCTCGCGGCGTACTGCTACGTCGTCGCGGGCATCGTCGGGGAGCTGCTCACGGAGCTCTTCGTGATCGCCGAGCCCGCGCTCGCGTCGGTCGAGCGCGACCTCGCCGCCGACGCCCGCGCGTTCGGCGAGGGCCTCCAGCTCGTGAACATCCTCAAGGACGCGGGCGACGACGCCCGGGAGGGCCGGCGTTACCTGCCTCGCTCGGTGGCGCGCGCCGACGTCACCCTTCGCGCGCGTCGCGATCTCGAGACCGCGGCACGGTACGTCGACACGCTCCGGCGCGGCGGCGCGTCCCCCGGCGTGCTCGCGTTCACGGGCTTGCCCGTCGCGCTCGCCGTGGCCACGCTCGACCGCCTGGACGCGGGCGCGGCCAAGCTGACGCGTGACGAGGTGGGCGCCATCGCGGCGCCTTTCCTCGCGTCTCTGAGCCCTGCTGCGTCGGACGCCAGATAGACCAAAGGGCACGCGGACTTTCGACCGTGTGCCCTTCTTCACTTCACGGGGTGGAGCAGAGGGGGATCGAACCCCTGACCTCCGCATTGCGAACGCGGCGCTCTCCCAGCTGAGCTACTGCCCCGTGCTGAGGGCGCGCACAATACGCGGGGCCCAAGGGATGTCAAGCATCGTCACCCGCTCTTGGTCACCGCCCGCGCGCCGAGACGGGTGGTGGGCGCGGCAGCGACCGCACGTGAGAGGTCACGCACGGGTTGCGCGCCGCGACGCAAGACTCGCGCCACCAAAGGCAAGCAACGCGTTGAAATCACGCACTTTTCGCGCGGCCCGAGGCTTGCTGTAGCGATGCTCACCATGAGCACCAAGAAGAAGACGGACGACGAGAACAAGGACACGGATCACGCGGGTCTGCCCCACGACGCGCACGCGCTCGCAGGCGCCGCGGTCGTCAGCGGCGCCGTCACAGGCGCGGCGGTCGGCGCAGTCGCGGGTCCGCTGGGCGTCGTCGTCGGCGGAGCGATCGGCACCGCCGTCGGTGCCGTGGCGGGCGTGACGATGGAGCGAGAAGCGCACCGCAACGCCGAGCACGAGAAGGAGCTCGACGACGAGATGGGCGTCACCAAGGGCTCGCTCGGCGTCCCGAAGGAGGCCAAGGAGGCGAGCCCTTCGGTTCTGGCGGAGGCCGAGGAAGCCGAGCGAAAGCACCAAGAGGAGCTCGACAAGAAGGGCTACACCGCCCCCTGACCCCTCGCCCCTCGTCCCCCCGCTACTAGACCCGCCCCGAGCACCTACCCGTGCACAAGCAAGTGCACGCGCCC
>JAGQJA010000673.1:978-4286 GCA_020430845.1 Myxococcales bacterium | reverse complement strand
CGTCGGGCGAGGATTGCTCTGCGCGGGCGGGCGCGCTGATCACGCCCCACGCGTGCTTCGATCGGGCCCAGGACGCGTGCGACAAGCTCTCGTGCGCGCACGGGTGCAACATCCACAGCGGGCCCTCCAAGCTCGTGCGCTGCGCGCCCAACGGCCACACCGCGAGCCACATGAAGAAGTGCGGCGGGCTCGGGCAGTGGGGCTGCCCCGAGCTCACCGAGTGCCACGTGCCCGAGGGCCACGGCTTCGACGCCATGGGCACGTGCGTGCCCATCAAGGGCGGCCCGGTCCCGTCGGGGTCATGAGCGCAAGAAGGCGTGCACGCACCACCACACGCCCCAGGCCACCAGCGCGACGGCGGTCGCGATGACGAGCACGGCGATCGCCGAGTTGCGTCGCTCGCGTCGGTAGTGCTCTCTCCGGATGCGGTTCGGCGCCTCGTCGATGTGCATGATCCGCTCGGGCGTGGGCGGGCGGTCGTCGTCCATCGCCTCCGATCGTACACCCCGCGCCTTCGCGGCTCGCGCGCGCGAATCTAGCGTCGATCGCGCGCGAGGGCCGTGAGCGCCCAATCGACGTCGCCGGGGGTCAGCGCGTGACCGCCGTCGCGCACGCGCAGCAGGTGCGCCCACCCGGCCTCGCCGAAGGCCTTGCTCGCCTCGGCCGCCGTGACCCTGTGGTGCTCGTCGGTCGTGCCCGCGAGCATGACGACGCGCGGCGGTGTCCCCGCGCTCCGGCCGACGGGGCCGCGCACGCCGCCGAGCAAGATCGCGACGCCGTCGAACGTGGGCGTGAGCCCGTCGACGAGCGCACGTGACGCCATGAACGCGCCGTTCGAGTAGCCGACGAGCCACGTGGGCCCCGCCGCCACGCTCTGTCGTCGCGCGCGTGCGACGAGGGCCGGCCACGCGCGCGTGACGCGACGCGCGGCCTCGCCCTGCGACTCCTCTTGAGGCCAGCAGAAGAAGTCGTCGGGACGCTCCTCCCACGTGCAGTGACCGCGCTCTCCGTAGAGCGCGAGCACGCGCATGCCCGCCGCCTCGGCCCGGCGCGTCACGAGCGCGAGCGTCGCCGCGTCGCCGCGTTCGCGGAACTTGCCGTGCAAGAAGACGACGAGCCCGCGTTTGCCGCGGCCTGGGGCGAGGCAGGCGCGGGGCGGCGTCGCGGTCGTCGCGTCGCACGCGGGGATCGGCGCGTCGCCTTCGGGCGCGGGCTCCCCCTCGACGAGCCCGAGGCTCTCGGCCAGCCGCGCGCGGCGCGCGTTGAAATCCGCGCCTTGCCCCGTGACGGCGAGGACGGCGCGGACACGTGCGCGCGCTTCGTCGCGGTCGCCCGCTGCGTCGGCGAGCGTCGCGAGGCGCAGCGAGACCCATGGTGCGATCCACGGAGGCTCGGTGACGTGCAGCCCGTCGAGCCGCGTGAAGACCGCGCGCGCCTCGGCGTCCGCGCCCAGATCGCGCGAGAGCACGACGCCGAGCCAATAGAGGACGATCGGATCCCGCGGGTGCTCGCGCTGCATCTGTTCGAGGGTCGCTCGCACGGCCGCCGCGCCGCGCCTCTTGATCTCCGCGTTGACCCAGTCGCCGCGGAGGTCGACGGGGGTTGCGGCCATACGTTCGGCGTGTCGATCGGCGAGCTGTCGCGACAGGGCGGTCGGTGCCGGGCCGAAGCGCGGAGCCGTGCTCGGATCGGTCTCTGCGCCGTAGAGCCCGCCGCGCGCCGTCACCGTGGCGTTGGAGCACGTCAGCTCGAGGCTCGACCTCAACGCGATCTCGAAGCCCGCCGCGCCGCGCTCCGCGACCACCAGCCCACGCATCGGCACGGTCTCGGGAAGCCCCCTGCCGCCCGCGCCGCGGTGCAGGCTGAAGTGCAGGTGCGGGTTGCCGGCCTTGCCGGTTCTGCCCATGGTGCCGAGCCGTGCGCCCGCGCGCACGCGATCCCCGGGGCGCACGTCGACGTGATCGAGGTGCGCGTACGCGGTGAAGTACTCGCGGCCGTGATCGACGACCACCAGGTTGCCGAACCCGTCGCCCGGTTGCTCGGCGTCGGGGCTCGATCCTGTCACGATGCGCGCGACGGTGCCCTGCGCGGCCGCCACGACCGTCACGGTGCCGGCGCCCGGCGCGCTGAGGTCGAGCGCATGGAACGTGTTGGGGAACGAGTGCGACAGCGGCTTCGGCGAGCGGTTGCCTTGCTGACAGAGCACGACCTCGCCGGCCGCGAAGGGCATGCGGAGGAGGGGCTCGCCGTCGGGCAGCGCGGCGATCGGGGCGTCGGCGCGCACGATCGGGGCGGGCTTGGGGGGTGCGCCCGTGGCGCAGCCGAAGAGCGACGCGGACGCGGGGAGCAGGACGAGGGCGCGCAGGGGCAACGGCATGGGCAGGAGCATCATCGAAGAGTCAACCGATCGGTCGGGAATTCATTCCTGGACCCCGAGCTTGCGGCGCGGGCTCCGAGCGACCAGTATCCTCGGTCCACATCTGCCCCGATACGAGGTGCGCTGCTCATGGCATCGAACACGACATTCCAGAAGCGACAGAAAGAGCGAGCTCGCCTCGACAAGCAGCGAGACAAAGAAGAGAAAAAGCGGGCGCGGCGCGATCAGCCCAGCCCGCAGGTGGCGTGCGAGCCGGGCGTCGACCCCGACATCGCGGGGATCATCCCCGGGCCGCAGCCCATCCCCGAAGAACACCGCGACTGAGCGGGGGCGACGGGGTGGGGGGGGCCACCGCGCGGGGCAGCCGCCTCGGGCGCGTGTGGTTGCGAGCGACCCGAAGCGGAGTAGAAAGAGGCGTGCACATCTCGCTCGAGACCGTCACCGCGCTCGCGCCCGCAAAGCTGGAGAACCTCCGCGCCACGCGTTATCGGGCCGAGGAGCAGGCCGTCGACCTCGGCGCGCTCGGGGCAGAGAACGCTCCCATCGTCGTGTCCCTGTACGCGTTCTTGTCGGAGCTCGCCGCGCTGGTGGGGGGCGAGCGCGACGTCGAAGACCCGGCGCCGCTCCTCGCGTTCTTGGCGCGCCACGACATGGGCGACCTGTTGCTGCGCCTGCGTCGTCTCCGCGCCGATGGCGCGGACCCGCACATCGCCGAGGCGCTCCACGACATCCGCGGTGGCGCCATGACGGCGCTCTTCGTGCAGCTCGCGCGGCTCGAGCGCACGCCGTACCGCGCCGAGATGGCGCGCGCGCTCCACATCTACACGCGCGATCACATGAAGATGATGCGCAACGTGGTGAAGGACATCGACCCGCCGGCCCGGGCCCGCGACGTGGCGCCCCTCGCGCACTCGCTCGACGACCTGGCGCG
>JAGQJA010000673.1:0-876 GCA_020430845.1 Myxococcales bacterium | reverse complement strand
CGCGTCGCCTACAACGTGCTCAACAACGCCGCGCGCCACGCGGACAGTCCGCGCGTCGCCGCGAGCCTCGTCGTGCTCGAGAGCGACCTGCGCGTCGCGGTGGCGAACTCGATCTCCCAGGAGCAACGCGACGTGCTCGAGGAGCTGCTCGCGCGGGACCCCGACGCGCTCTTCGGGAGCTTCACCACGAGCGGCTCTGGGTACGGCCTGCGCATCGTGAGCGAGCTCGTGGGGCGCGCGTACGGCGTCGAGACGACCGACGCGCTGACCCGCGGTGGGTACGTCGGGGCAAAGCTGGTCGACGAGGGATTCGTGGGCTGGTTCCACTGGCCGCTGTCGGGCGCGTGAGCGGCGGGCGATCGCGGTAGGATCCGGGCGTGAACCGCCGGATGATCGCCGCGCTCGTCGTGCTCGTGGTCGCGTGCCGTCAGCCGAAGGACGCGAGACCGTCGAACGTGGGCGTAGGCGTGAGCGTCGACATCCCGCCGCCAGACGCGTCCACGCAGGTGGTGACGGCGCCAGGCGCGAGCGCGGCGGCAGACGCCGGCGGTCCGCAATCTCGCCGCCCCTTGCTCGTGGCCGCGCTCGACCACGACCTGGCCGCGGTGCTCCTCAGCGCCGAGGCGCCCAAGGCGCCCGCAGGCAAGCGTCCCGTTCTCTTGCAGCGCGATCCGATCGCGACCGCGGGCGTCGACCTGCCGGCTTCGGCGTGGAACGACGAGACGCGCGCGGCCGTGGCCGACAAGTACAAGCTGGGCGCGCCTGCGTCGAAGGGGGAATGCGTCGGCACGCTCGACCGCGTCGTGGACCTGTCACGCATCGTCGCGGGCGATCCGACGATGAGCGAGGGGCGCCTTCCGGACGACGCGCTCGCGT
>JAGQJA010000672.1 GCA_020430845.1 Myxococcales bacterium | reverse complement strand
GCGCGGCGAGTCGCTCGCGGCGGTGATCGCGCAGATGGCCAGCGGAGAGGCGCCCCGCTTCTCGCGCCGCAAGCTCCTCACCGCGTTCAGCCAGCTCTGTCTCGCGGTCCACTACGCGCACGAGCGCGGTGTCGTGCATCGCGACATCAAGCCCACGAACATCATGCTCGGGCGCTACGGCGAGGTGTACCTGCTCGACTGGGGCGTGGCCAAGCTCGCGCACGAGGCGCCCGACACCGCGTCGGACTCCGATTCGGCGATCGACGCCGCGTCGCCGCTGCACACGGGGGTCGGCACCGTCGTCGGCTCGCTCGGCACCATGAGCCCCGAGCAGGTGGCGGGCGGGGAGATCGACGCGCGCGCCGACGTGTACGCGCTCGGCGCGGTGCTGTTCGAGATCCTCTCGCTCGAGGCGCTCCACCCGCGCGGGAGCTTCGACGACGTGGCGCCCGAGATCATGAAGGGACTCGACGCGCGTCCGAGCGTCCGGGCGCCCGACGCCGACGTGCCGCCCGAGCTCGACGCGTTGTGCGTCGCGGCGACGCGGCCCGACCCCGCCGACCGGCTCGCGTCGGCGCTCGCCATGCACGAGGCGGTCGAGGCGTACCTCGACGGCGATCGCGATCTGGCCCTGCGCCGAGAGAACGCCGAGCGCCACGCCGCACGCGCGCGCGCCGCGGCCGACGCGCTGCTCTCGGGCGACAGCTCCGTGGCCGCCGAGCCTGCCCGCGCGAGCGCGCTCCGCGAGGTGGGCCGCGCGCTCGGGTACGACCCGTCCAACAAGGAGGCGCTCGGGACGCTCGTGCGCCTCCTCACCGCGCCGCCGCGGGAGCGTCCGCGCGAGGTCGTCGCAGAAGAACGCGCCGCGCTCCTCCGCCGCATCCGACAGGGCGGCGTGGCGGTGGCCGTGGTGTACGGCATCATCGCCCTCAACGCGTGGGTGTCGTGGGCCGTCGGCATGAGGGAGTTCCACGTCTTTCGCGTGCCGCAGATGATGTGGCCCGTCGCGAGCGCGCTCGGCCTCGTCGCGCTGTGGCGACCGACGTACCTCGCCCTCTTGCTCGCCGGGCTGGTCGGCATCGTCACCACCACGTACACGACGGAGCTCTACAGCCCCTTCCTCATCATCCCCATCATCTTGGCGATGCACTCCGCCCTCTTTGCGTTCACCGGCAGCCGCAAGCTGCGCTACGGCATCGTGACCGCGACCGTCATCGGCTGGACGCTCAGCGTGTACGGCTCGCGGTTCGGCATCTTCAGCGAGACCGTGCACATGGCCGACGGGCTCATCCAGATCCGCTCGTCCGCGCTCGACATGCCGCTCGGTCGCCTCACCGCGTACATGTACGTCGGCGTCTTGTGCATGCTCATCGGTCCTGCCGTCGTGGTCGGCGCCTTGCGCGGCGCGTGGCAGCGCAGCGAGGACGCGCTCCGTCTCCAGGCGTGGCAGCTTCGTCGACTGGTCGCGACCGAGGAGACCAAGATCGACACCGAGGTCTCCTGACGCACGTCGCGATCGTCAGAACCGACCCACCAGCGCGGCGCCGCCCGTGCCCGCGCCCACCACGGGCACCACGCGCGCTCCCACCGAGCGTCCCTCGGCGCTGCTCGACGGGGCGAGCAGGTACCAGCCCACGGCGAGCGCCGCGCCCGTCAGCCCCGCGCCGAGCGAGATCGCGAACGCCTTCATGTGTGCGTCGGCCGCGCGCGACTCCCTCGCCAGCGTGGCGCACGCGTTGGCGAGCTCGGGCGGCGGCGCGCCGCAGCGATCGAGGCCGCTGCCGCTGCGGACGATCGCGGCGCGACTGACGTCCACGGCGTGCTCGGAGTTGATGCGCAGGCTGCCGAACACGACCGCGGTCGACAGGCCGCCGAGCGCCACCGCTCCTCCGAGCCACATCGGCCACGTGGTCGGGCTCGGGGGCTCCACGGGCGTCGGCTCGGGCGCGGGCGGGGCGTGCGCACGCGGGGCCTCCTCGTCCGACCCCTCGGGACCGCCCGTCAGCTCGACGCTGCCACCGGCCTCGACCTCGATCGTCCGCGACTCTTCCTCGTCGCCCTTGGCGATCTTGACGCGGTGCTTGCCCGGCATGACGTGCAGCGGCGCCGCGCGAGGGGCGGTCACGGCCTCTTCGTCGTCGATCGTGACCTTGGTCCCGGCGCGTGTATGTACATGCACTTGGCCCACGAGCGCCCGCGCCTCCTTGCGCGCCTCGGCGACGCGCTCTTGGAGGGCCGCCGGGGCGTCGGGCACCTCGCGCGTCCACGCGTCGAAGTAGCGCAGCGCCTCGACGGGTCTGCCCGCCCGGAGCGCGCTCTGGCCGAGCATCCAGGTGACCACCGGGCGCGGCTCGATCGACGCCGACACCAGCAGCTGCGCGTGGGCCTCTTCGTAGCGCTTGGCCCGGTAGAGCTTGATGGCGGTGTCGTAGCTGGCCTGGGCGCTCTTGCTCGCTTGCGCGCTCTTGGTCGGTCGCGCGCGAGGGGCGCGGGCCTCGGCCGTCTGGGCCGCGGCGACGGTAGAGAGCGCGAGGAGCGAGGCGAAGATGACCTTGGACATGACAGACCTCAGAACGTGTACCGAGCCGTGAGATAGGCGCCGTCGTTGCGCCGGTAGTGCCCGCCGGTGGAGCCCGCCTCGCCGTCGACGATGATCGCGCCGGCGCGGATGGTGAAGGTCGACGACGCCCAGCCGACCTCGGGGCGCACCATGTACCAACGCGGCGTGACGCCGATGAACGCGCGCGTCTCCACCAAGAAGCCGCCGCCCAGGGGCCAGCGCACCGCCGCCGCGACGCCCACGTTGTCCCGCTCTGCAAAGAGCACCGGGCCCGTGTTGGCCTGCGCGAGCGTGGGGACGACGGGCACCTCTTGGTCGAAGAGGCGCATGTACCAGCCCTCGAGCAGCACCGCCTTCTCGCTGCTCGCCGAGTATTCGAGCCCCAAGACGCCCTGCGCCGTCGGGCGCGCGATCGAGTTCATCGTGGCGCGCGAGAAGAACGTCGACGCCGAGTCGAAGGCCATGTCGGTGCGGACGACGAGCGGGCCGATCGTGGTCGACGCGTCGAAGCCCACGTGGTGGCGGCGCACGTACTGGAGCAGGAGCGGGCCGCCGTAGGCCGCCTCGGCGGTCTTGCGCTGATCGAGGAGCGCGTCGATGACGGTGCCGTTCACAGCGCCGGGAGGGGCCGCGTCGATGCGCTTGGCGAGCACCGGGTCGAGGTAGACGAACGGCGTCCGGTCGTGGCCCCAGTGGTAGTAGAACGAGATGTCGGCGCCCCCGAGGTTGACCTTGGCAGAGACGCCCACCGACGCGCCTTCGAGGAGCTTCGTCGGGGCGCGGCTGTCCACCAGGCCCGGCGGCGCGTCGTCGGCGTTCACGTCTTTGGTGTCGCGGGCGTACAGGCCGAAGAGCCGCCGTTGCGTGCGCGGGGTGTCGGGCTGGATGATCGCCCAGCTGCCGCCGTAGAGCGACGTGCGGTCGGGGACGAAGAACGGCTGCGCCACGACGCCCAGCGTGAGGCGACCGAGCTCGACGTTGGCGCGCGCGGCGAGCGTGGGCAGGTGCACGAGCTCGGGATCCATGAGCGTCCGCGTGCGCATGTCGCGCGCGTTGAGGATGTCGTTGGGCGTGATCGCGTCCGAGTTGCCCCACACGATGCGCTGCTGCCCGATGCGCAGATCCGCGCGCGACGAGAAGAACCCCACGTAGGCCTCGCGCAGCACCGGCTCGAGCTGCCCGCTCTTGATCGCGCGCGCCGGGCCCGACTCGAGCGCGCTGCCTTCGGTCAACCGCAGTGAGTACGCGAGCGAGCCCGACAAGACGGCGCGGAGCGAGTCTCCGCGCGCGTAGCGAACCTCGGCGTAGACCTGCTGCATCATCGCGGCGCGCTCGTACGGCACGCGCTCCTCGAGGGGCGCGTTCTCGGGGGCGTGGGGTCGCGTCTCGATGCCACCGAGCCCGGTCGCACGCGCGAACCCGCGGAGCATCAGGGTGCTCGTGGGCGCGGGGGCCGCGTCGGCCTTCGGCGTCGCGGTCTTCTTCTTGTGGCCGTCGCCGTCCGCCTCGACGACCTCGACGATCTCTTCGTCGCCGTCGTCGGGCGACTTGGGTGACTTCTTCTCGGCGCCCCCGCCGTCTCCGTCCTCTTCGACGATCTCGATGACGTCGTCGTCGTCGGCCGGCGTCTCGGCCGCCGCTGCCGTGCGGCACGAGAGCCCCACGAGCACGATCGCGATCCGCGCCGACCAGACGGCGAGGGCGCGGAGAGGTCCCGGGGCGCCCCGCGTCACCCGATGGCTCGGGGACCGAGCGCCCCCGCCAGTGAGAGTCTCTGCACCGAGCGCAGTGCGGGGACGAGCGACGCGAGGATCGCGACGACCGTGGGGACGAGGACGATGAGCCAGTCGAACGCGAGGAAGTGGATCGGGACGTGGAACCAAGCGCGCGCCATCGCGGCGCGGAGCGCCCACGACGCCGCCGCCCACGCGAGCCCCGAGGCCGCCACGCCGGCGCTCGACACGACGAGCACCTCGATCGCGATGAGCCTGGCCACGTCGCCCGGCTCGTGCCCCAGCGCGCGAAGCACCGCGTACTCCGGCTCGCGCTCGCTCACGAGGAAGCTCACCACGCCGCCGAGGAACGCGAGGGCGACGATCGCGCTCAGCCCCACGAAGGGCCACAAGACCGTGTGGAACGACGACAGGTAGCGGTCGGTCGCCACGGCCTGCTCCTTCTTCGTCTGCACGCTCGCGACGAGCTCGGTGATGCGCAGCGCCGACACGACCTCGTCGCCGCTGGCCGAGACGCGCACGTACGCGCCGGAGTTGCGCGCCCCGAACATGTCGCGCGCCGTCCCGTCGGGCACGTACGCGGTCGCGAGACCGGCGTCGGCCACGAGCCCCACGACGACGAACGTGCGTCGCTCGCCGCGTCGTTCGAGCATCACCTGCTCGCCGACGTGGGGGGGCCGCCGGCCCTGCAAGAACCCCGCGTTGAGGACGATCTCGTCGCCCCGGTTCGAGGCGAAGCTGCGCCCCGCGACGAGCTTGATCGGCGCGAGGCGGCTGTGCGCGTCGACCCCTCGCACGCGGACCTGCTCGGCGGCGATGCCCGCGCGCTCGAGCGTCGCGTAACCCTGCACGTAGGGCTCGCTCTCCGCCGTACGCGCCGTCACCTCGCGCGCCTCTTCGTCGGTGAGGCGGGCGGTGAAGGTCACGACGGCGTCCCAGTCCTGCCTCGTCGCGTCGTGCTCGGCCCAGGCGCGCCACGAGCTGAGCGACGTCAGCAGCCCGGCCGGCATGCACATGGCGAGCGCCACGAGCGCGAGCGTCACGGCGGCGAGCCGCGGACGCCTGAACACGTTGCGCAGCGCGTAGCGCATGGGCGCCGAGCCGCGGATGAACGCGCGGAAGACGCGGGGCACTCCGGCGAATTGCGCCTCACCGGTGCGCGCCATCGCGACGGCGGGGGTGACGCGCGCCACGGCGAGCGCGGGGATGAGCGACGCGACCACGCCGACCGCCAGCGACAACGCGCCGCCGATCGCGAGGTCGGAGAACGTCCACGAGAGCAGCGGCTCGGGGAAGCCGGCGACCTGGGCGCTCGTGTGGGCCAAGATGCGCCCGAAGAGGAGCGACGTGGGCAGCCCCACCACCGTGGCAAGCGTCGCGGGGACGAAGCCGACCGCGAAGAACACGACGGCGACCTCACGCGGACGGAACCCGAGCGCGAGCAAGCAGCCGATCTCTCGGCGGCGCTCGGTCGCGGTGCGGTGCGCCGCGATGCACGCCACGATGGCCGCG